>DATBYO010000028.1:0-24516 GCA_036513655.1 Candidatus Dormiibacterota bacterium
CGTCAGGGTCTGGTAGCCCTCGCTCAGAAGATCACCCTTGGTTCATGGATGACGCCCGCCATCAAGAGCCGGATATAGACGTCCGTGAGCGCGACGGAAAACATGCTGTACCAGGCCCAGGCCCCGTGCTGTGGGTTCGCACGGTTGAGCAGCATCACGATGCGATGCCACAGCTGCCCCGCCCGCGCGCGCGAGAAGCGATCGATCCGGCCGCCCATCAGGTACCGGAACGAATGGCAGGTCAGGCTATACAGGCTCAACAGGATGACGTTGACCAGCATCACGAGCGAGCCCAGGCCGAGAAAGAAATGGCCCTGGAACACGAAGGCGCGCACGACGTCCACCCACAGGAAGAGCAGGACGACCAGGCTCAGCAGCAGGAAGTACCGGTGATAGTTGTTGAGGACCCAGGGGAAGCGGGTCTCCCCGTGGTAGCGGCCGCGCTTCAATTCCTGGATGGCGCAGGCCGGCGGGTCCCAGAAAAACGAGCGAAAGTACGACTTGCGGTAGTAATAGCAGCTGCCACGGAGTCCCAACGGAATCACCGCCAGGATCGGAATCAGGATGCCAGTGATGGGAACCTTGATCAGGCCGAAACCGAGCCAGGTCGAAAAGAACGGCGAAACGTAGGGAGCGTACGCGACGACCGTGCCGGAAAAGACCGACCAGGTGGCATAGATGACGAAAGCGCTGTAGCAAACGACCGTAAGGGCCGGCTCGATCCACCAGGCTCGGCCTGGGGAGGCCTCCTTGGCCGATGCCGGCCGCGGAGGGAGCGCATCAACCGCCACGCGATTAGTCTACCGGCCGATCAGTCGGAGCTCGCGCTCCGCCGGCCGAGCAGGACGCCGACGACGGAGGCGACCACCGCCATTCCGAGTGCCGCGCGTGCCGGGATCCCGCGCCTGCCATCGCGGCCCGCGCCGTTGCGCGGCGTGCCGCCGGCCCAGGGCTTACGCTCGCCTTCAGGTCCTGACTCGGGAGCGGCGACCGCATGGCCGTCTTTGCCCGGTAGTTCGATGGGCACCGGGTAGATCACGCTGTTGACCTCGACGCCGATCATCGTGATCAATCCGAGGAAGAAGAAGAACGTCATCAACAGGAAGAGCAGCCCAAACGTTGCCCCGTACTGGTTGATGCCTCGGTTGATCGACAGGTATAGCGGGAAGAGCAGCGTGACAAGCTCGAATAGGATGGCCGCCACCAGCGTGCCGGGGACGACCTTGCGGAACTGCTGCTTGCGGTTCGGAATGACGTAGTAGATGCTTCCGAACAGGACGAAGCCCGCAGCCACCCCGACGATCACCTGTAGGATGAAGGCCGCCGCGCCCGAGTACAGGAATAGCGGGATGTCGGGGATATTTTTGAGGGCCGGCAGAATCGACGAGGTGGCCACGGCAATGCCCACCAGGATGGTGAAGAGGAAGACCATGCCTACGGAGATCAGCCTCTGCCGAATGAAATCGCGAGGCTTGGTGTGGTAGATCACCGCGAACGCCTGCTCCATGGCGCCGAACAGCGCCGATCCACCCCAGAGCAGGCCAACCAGGCCGACGATGAACAGCAGGCCGCTCTGGCTCTTCACGCCGCTGACAGCTTTGATCACTTCGTTCTGCTGCCCGGCATCGTTGGGGATCACGCTGAAGATCGTCTTGTACACCGCGAGGTTCGCCGCGCCGAACAGTCGCAGGGCAAACCCGAGCAGTGATGCCGCAAAGATGACGATCGGGAACATGGCGAAGAGCGCGTTCCAGGCGATCAGCGCGGCCCAGTTTGGCGCCTGGTCTTCGAGGAACTTGCGGATGACGCGCCCCGCCACGCTTTCCATCAGCCGCCCCATCGCATCGATTCTAGCTGACATCGGTTCTATCACGTAAATGGCAACCGCGGCCGCCGAAGTCGAGGCGCAGAAGCAAGCCGCCGCCGAGCGCGCCCTCGAGCTCGTCCGGCCTGGGACGATCGTCGGGCTGGGGACCGGAAGCACCGCCCGCTACTTCATCGAGGGATTGGCCCGCAAGGTGCACAGCGGCCTCAAGGTACAGGCGGTCGTCACATCGCGGGAAACCCGCGCCCAGGCCGAGGCCGGCGGGATCCCTATCACGGAGGCGGTCGATGGCGCGCTCGACCTGGCCGTCGACGGTGCCGACGAGATCGACCCGGCCGTCAACTGCGTCAAGGGTCGCGGCGGCGCGCTGCTGCGCGAGAAGATCGTGGCCCACGCCAGCCGTCGGTTCGTCCTGATTGCCGACGAGAGCAAGCTGGTCGGCCGACTGGGGCGCGGGCCCGTCCCCGTCGAGGTCCTGCCCTTCCTCTGGGAGGCAACCCGCCGCTCGATTGAGTCCCTCGGCGGCCAACCCGAGCTTCGCATGACCGCCGGACGACCCTTCACCTCCGACAACGGCAACCTGATCCTCGACACGACCTTCGGCGTCGTCGACGCTGGTTTGAGCGCGGCCCTTCACACGATCCCCGGCGTCATGGAGCACGGGCTCTTCTTCGGGATGGCTCGTGCCGCCATCATCGGGTCGGGGGCGGGCGTGCGGATTCTCGGCGAGTTGCCCTGACCTTGCCCTATGCTTAGGCGCTGAAATGGCGTTCGAATTCAAAGTGGTCAACACCGTCGAGGAAGCCAACCAGCTGTCCGACGACGGTTTCGAGCTCTTCACCATCCTGCCCCCGGGACCCAGCGGAGGTCCCGACCGCCTCTACCTCCGAAGGGAGAAACGTCGCGGACAGACACCAGGCTTCTCCAGAGAGTCCAAAACGGGGCAGGGCTAGGGCGAAGACCCGATTGACGGGCTTTATGCGGGAACTTATACTCGTCTAGTCTAGATTCCGGCAATTGAGGGGCGGAATTTCCGCCCTTATTGTGTTTATTGGGGATCTGGACAGGGTAGAAGTGACAGGCCCGGTGCCCGGGCGTTCACAGGGAGTTGCAGTGCTGCAAGGAATGACAATGTCGACTCAAGCTCCGCGCCACTACGAGTCCGCCGTGCGGGCGATGTCGCAGGCCGCCGCCGAGGCGGAGCTGACGCACGCCCCGGTCCGGCTCGCCTACTGGCGCATGGCGGCGCTGGATACCCTGCTGGACCGGCTGGAGGAGCTCCGGGTGGCTGGCGAGCGCGTTCTGCCCGAGGACATCCGGGAGCTGGTGGTCGTCTATGCCGGGCGCCACGATGCCGAGCTGGTCGGCCGGCTCGAGCGGATCGACGCCACCGACCTCAACGCGGTGCACGATGCCGTGTTCGAGGCCCAGGGGCGCGTGATGCTGCAGCTGGCCGAGCTGCGCCGGGTGCCGAACTGGCAAGACCTCGATCTGATCCTCGAGCCGGGAGACGACGAAGCCGCCTAGCGCGAGCCTCGACACGAGTGAAGCCGCCGATCGAGAGCGGCCGCTCGACATCCTGGCCGACCGCGCCCGCCGGCTGCTGACGGTTCAATGGGCCGATGGCCATCAGTCTGGCTACGACTTCGAGTTGCTTCGCTGGAACTGTCCGTGCGCCGAGTGCGCCGGCGAAGCCGGGCTACCCGGCAAGCTCGCCAGCACGAGCGAGCTTCGCGACGAGCAAATCGAACTCGATCAGATCGAGGCCGTCGGTCTCTTTGGCGTCCGCCCCTACTGGAAGGACGGCCACAACACCGGGATCTACGGCCTCAGCTTCCTGCGTGCCATTTGTCCCTGCGAGGAGTGCAGCGCAGCGCGACGCGCGCGCTAAACGCCGCCCGGACGGCGGGTTAGCTCTTCGGCGAGCTTCCGTTCAGCCCAAGGTTCGCCTCGAGGGCGGCCTTCGGCTGATACCCGACAACTTGCTGGGCCAGCTTGCCGTCGCGGAACATCGCGACGTAGGGGATGCCTCGCACCCGGTACCGCTCAGCCAGCGCTGGCTCCTCGTCGACGTTGACCTTCGTGATCTTGACGTCCGTGTGCTCGGTCGCGAGTTGCTCGAGGACGGGCGACAGCATCTTGCACGGGCCACACCAATCGGCGTAAAAGTCCACGATGACCGGCTGTTCTGACAGGATGACCTGCTCCTCGAACGTGGCGGTGGTTACTTGAATAGCTTTGCTCATGATTCTCCCTTCATTTGGACGATCGTACTAAGAGTAACTCGGAATTCACTCGAGAAATTCCCGAGCGTACGGGAGGCCGGTCCGGCCGCCGGCTAGTTCGAAAAGACCTCGACGACCATGGTTTTGGCGCCGTTGCTGGCGACCCCGACGCCAATTCGGTGAAAGGCGCCTTTGAGGATGTTCGCCCGGTGGTCCGGCGAGTTCATGAACATGGTGTTGATGTCCGCCATCGAGGGGTTCGTCGACCAGGCGATGTTCTCGCCGGCGCTGCTGTAGGGGATGCCCCAGAGGTGAAGCAGCTGCACAAACGCCAGCTGGCCGGTCGACGGGTCGTAGTGCGAGAAGTAGTTGCGGTTCAGCATGTCCTGGGCTCGGTATTGGGCGACTCGTGCCAGGGAGGCGCTGTAGGCGAGGGCTGCCACGCCGCTGGCGGTCCGGTCCTGATTGACCAGGCTCACCTGGACGCCCGCCGCCCCACCAACGGGTGAAACGGGGGGTGCGGGGGGCCGCGGCGGGGCAGGCTGGACGGGCGCCGGCCGGGCCGCCACCGGGGCGGCAGGTGCTGCCGCAACCGGCGCCAGAGTCGGGGATGCCGTCGGAACGGCGCGCTGCCGAAGTTCGCTGACGCCCGAGTGCAACGAGGCGACGGATGCCACCCGCACTCCGGCGAGCGGGCGGATCGCGACCGGGTGGGCGGGCTGCAAGCCTAGGATGCTCACCGTGGCGATCGCCACCAGCGGCGCGCCAACGATGACGACGACTCGAGTTACGGAACGTGACAATCCAGAATCCCCCTTGTGGCCTGAAATTGGCGTTGGGGCAGTCTAGGACGCGGCCGGCAGCCCGACCAAGCGGTCAGACGCCCGAGAAACCCGCCGGCTCGGCTGTTCGCTTAACGGCAGTTTCGTTATCAGGCAGAGGCGGCGACGAAGAAGAGCAGCTGCCCGAGCAGCTGGCCCGGCAGGATCACGATCATGGCCAGGTAGAGCAGGCCGGTGGTGGACATGAACGACCGTAGCCGGCAGGTCGGGAGCGCCAGCCCGGCCGCCAGGAGCGGCAGCACGACGGCGCCCAGCGCCCAGAGCACCGAAAGCACCGGGCTCAGGCTGAGCGCATGCGTCAACGAGCCCGAGCCGTGGGCGAGGCCCCGCAGGGTCAGTGGAAACAGGATCGCCTGTAAGACCAGACCGACCAGCAGGACGCCGATGGCCCGCAGCAACGGACGGTTCGTAAGCGCCGGGGTGACTAGGTACCAGTGCCCGAGCAGCATCCCGGTGGTCGCCGCACCCAGCACGATGGCCGATAGCACCACCACGACGGTGATGGCGGCGCCGTTCAGCAACGAGCCGCTCAGCGGCCAGAGGGCGGCGGCGATTCCAGCGAGCAGCAGCACGGAGGCGGACAGCGTCAGCGCCCAGCTGGCCCTCGACGAGGGGTGGCGCCAGATGACCACCGCGTGGACGACCAGGGCGACCACGACCAAGCCCTGCAAGAAGATCAGCGCGCCTGCGGCCGACTGATTGATCGAGAGCAGCCGATGGTAGCTGCCCGGCGGGCCGGCGAGGACCACCAGGAAGGCCAGGCTGCCGAGGATCGCGTAGGTCACGGCGATGAATTTCAGAAAGCCGTGCGTGAGGCCGCCCGTCAGCCGCAGGTACGCCGTGGTGGCGAAGCCGCCGACAGCGGTCTCCGCCAGCAACAAGAAAAGTGCCAGGGGGAGCGTCAACGTCGCCACGCATTCGTGGCAGCTGGTGATAGGAACGGCATCGAGCAGCAGCATGCGCGCCGATATAGATTAGGCAAATGGATGGTGCCGAACCGGAGAACCCAAACGGCTTCGTGCCGGTGCGATTCGAAGATGGGAGTTGGAAGACGGCCGAGGGTGAGGTGGTTCCCTGGTACGAAGTGCAGACCGACCTGGTCCCGGAGGCTGACGTCCAGGGTGCGCTCGAGCGCGTGCTGAGCGTCTACGGCGTCAGCGACGTCGTGGTCGATGCCTTCGACCAGTTCCGTAAAGAGCTCAAACGCCCGCCGTCCGAGGAAGATCCCTCCCCCGCTGGGGGAGGGCAGGGTGGGGGCCGGTGAGCATGCTCTTTCGGCGTGATCGCGAGCAGGATCCGCGCGTCGTCAAAGACCCGCATCGGCTCCCGCCCGGCCAGGTGCTCACCCAAAAATGGCCGGTGCTGTCGTACGGCAGCCCGCCGCGCTACGACATGACGACGTGGCGGCTGCGCCTCTATGGCGACGTCGAGGCGCCGGCGACGCTCACCTGGGAGGAGGTCCGCAAGCTGCCCGGGACGGCGATCACGGCTGACATGCACTGCGTCACCACCTGGAGCCGCCTGGACAACAACTGGGAGGGCGTCGCATTCAAAGACCTGGTGGCACTCGTCAAGCCGCGCGGCACGGCGAAGCACGTGATCGCGCATTGCGACGCCGACTACACCACGAGCCTCCCGGTAGAGATCCTGGCCGACGACGATGTCCTGATCGCCTACCGGCACGACGGCGCCGAGCTCACGTCGGAGCACGGAGGACCGCTGCGTCTGGTCGTTCCGAAACGCTACGCGTGGAAGAGCGCCAAGTGGCTCGAGGGACTCGAGTGGGTCGAGCATGACCGTCTCGGCTTCTGGGAGCGCAACGGCTACAACAACTCGGCCGATCCCTGGCTCGAAGAACGCTACTGGTAGATATACTCAAGACGAACGGGGCGCGTTTGGAACGCTGAGAGGTGGATCGCTCCACCAACCCTTTGAACCTGATCTGGGTAATGCCAGCGGAGGGACACGTGAGTACTGTTGACCGACCGGTGGTCGAGCGGGATGCTCCCACGGACGGATTCCTGCATGTCGAGACGCGAGGGATCGAGCCCATCCCGGCGAGTGAGCGCAAGGGCTCGCCGCGTGACGTCGCCTGGCTCTGGGTGGCGGCGTTTGCCAATTTCGTGTCGCTGATCACGGGTGCGCTCCTGATCACGTTCGGCCTCGGGGTGGGGGAGGCCATCGTTGCCGTCGCGATCGGCTCGGTTTTGGCCGCGGCTCTTCACGGCTTGCTGAGCGTGGCGGGGCCGCGGTTCGGGACGACGCAGGTGGTCGCGGCGCGAAACACCTTCGGGATCCGCGGGGCTTACGCCGGCGCCTTCTTCACGGTTTTTCTGGCCGTCGGCTGGTTCGCCGTCGACTGCGTGATCGCCGCGCAGGCATTGGTGCAACTGGCTCGCCTCGCCGGTTTGCCGCAGGGCAACCTGCTCAGCGTCCTCGCGCTGCTGGTCGTCGTCGTTCTGTCGGTGCTGGTTGCCGTCTACGGCCATCAGACGATCGCCGTGTTCGAGAAATACGGCGCGATCGTCTTCGTGATCTTCTGTGCCGTCCTCGGCATCACGCTACTGCCCAAAGTCAGGTGGTCGCTGCCACCGACTGTCACTGGCGCTGATCACCTGGCGGCGTTCGTGCTCGGCACCAGCGTCATCTTTGCGCTCGTCGCGTCCTGGTTCAGCTTTGCCTCGGATTATTCGCGCTACCTGCCACAGCGTCTCTCGGCCCGGTCCGTGGCCGGCTGGATCGGGGCCGGCACGGCGATCTCGATGTTTGCCTTTGGGGCGCTCGGCGTTCTCCTGGCCAGCATCGATCCCAGGGCGGGGGGAAACCCGCTGGCGTTGATCTCCAGCAACGCTCCCATCGCGATCGTCGTGCCCTTCCTCCTGTTCATCGCCGTCGGCGAGGTCTGGGCGAATTACCTGGACGTCTATACGGCGGGGCTGTCCGGCCTGGCGCTCAACCTGCGAGTCCGGCGATGGACCGCGGCGCTCGTCTTCGGCCTGGTTGGCGGCGTCCTCGCCTACATCGCGATGTTCATCTCGAACTTCAAGGACCAGTACACGAACTTCTTGCTGATTACGTACCTGTGGGTCCCGCCCTGGGCTGCCGTGGTCCTCGTCGACATGTTCGTCTTCAAGCGGCGGCCACCCCGCGTGGGCCCCTATAACGGTCGGGCCGTCCTCGCCTGGCTGATCGGGCTGGCCGTGGCGATCCCGTTCGTCGATTCGTCACTGTGGCAGAGCCCGCTCGCCGCGAACCTCTTGCACAATGCGGACATCTCGGGCTATGTGGGGGCGATAGTCGGCGGCGTGATCTATCTAGGCTTGGGGCGGCGATGACGATGCCGGTCGCGCTGACGATCGCCGGCTCGGACTCGGGGGCGGGGGCCGGCATCCAGGCGGATTTGAAGACGTTCGCCGCCCTGCACGTCTATGGCCTGACCGTCATCACGGCGATCACCGCACAGAACACGCAGGGCGTGCGCGCCGTCCAGGAGGTCGATCCGGCAATCGTCGCCGCGCAGCTCGATGCCGTCGCCGAAGACTTCTCGATTGCCGCGCTCAAGACGGGCATGCTCTCCAGCGCGGCGATCATCGAGACCGTGGCCAGCGGTGTCCAACGACATCGACTTGGCCCCCTCGTGGTTGACCCGGTGATGATCGCCAAGAGCGGTGACCGCCTGCTACGGGAGGACGCGCTCGAGGCGTTGCGCCGGCGCTTGCTCCCGCTGGCGGCGGTCGTCACTCCGAACCTTCCGGAAGCCGAAGTGCTGGCCGGCCGTGCGATTCACTCACGCGACGACCGGCTCGCCGCCGCACACGCCATCCTGGAGCTGGGAGCGATGGCGGTGGTGATCAAGGGCGGCCACTCGGACGACGACCCCATCGTCGACCTCCTGGTCGATCAGCAGGGCGTCCACGAGTACCGTGCCGCTCGGATCGCGACCAGGAGTACGCACGGCACCGGGTGTACCTTCTCGGCGGCGATCGCGGCGGCGCTCGCCAGCGGTCGGACTCTCCCGGACGCCGTGGGCGAGGCGAGAGAGTATCTTTCTCGGGCACTGGCTGGCGCGCCGGGACTGGGGCAGGGGCACGGGCCGCTGAATCATTTCCCGTCACGCGAGGAGGCGCATGCTCACCACTGATCGAGACCTCGAGTACCTGGAGGGCGTCCATGCGCCCTTGGGGCCGGTGCTCGAGGAGATGCTCAAGACCGGTCGAAGCGAGGGCGTGCCGATCGTCAACCCGGCGGCCGGCCGTCTGCTGCGGGTGCTGGTCACGGCGCTCGCCCCCAAGCGGGTCCTGGAAATCGGCACGGCGATCGGCTTCTCGACGCTCTGGATGGCCAGCGCGCTCCCGGCCGGGGGCCGCATCGACACCATCGACCCGGACCGATCCCGCACGGACCGCGCGCGCCGCTACTGGTTGCGCGCCGGTGTCACCGACCGCGTTCGCGTCATCAACGAGCCGGCGCTCCGGGTGATCCCGCGGCTGGCGCCGGGCATCGAGTTCGCCTTCATCGACGCCATCAAGCCCGAGTACATCGCCTATCTCGACGCGCTGATCCCCAAGATGGCGCCCGGTGGGATGATCACCGTCGACAACGTGCTCTGGAGCGGCCGGATCGCGGCCGGCGAGCACGATGAGAACACCGACGCGTTGCGCGCCTTCAACGAGCGATTCCTGCGCCACGCGCAGCTCGAGGCGACGATCCTTCCGGTCGGGGACGGCCTCGGGGTCGGCGTCGTGCGTCGGCCTGCCCCCTAACCGCCCAGGGCCCGACCGGGGCGCTAGAGTTTCGAGGTTGCCCACCGACAGTGAACCCCTGACTCGGGAACGAGTCCTCGACGCCTACCGGACCGTGCTTCGCGCCCGCGCGCTCGACGACCGGCGCTTCGTGCTCAACCGCGCCGGCAAGCTGGCGTTCATCATCTCGCCGCGTGGCCACGAAGTCGCGCAGGTGGCGGCGATCGCGGCGCTGCAACCGGGCCGCGATCGTTTTTGTCTTTACTACCGGAACTTCGCGGCCGCCCTGGCCTGCGGCTTTACCGCGGAGGAGCTGATGCTCTCCGCCTTCGCCCGCGCTGCCGATCCCTCGAGTGGCGGACGCCAGACTCCCGGCAACTTCGGCAGCCGCCGCCGCGGCATCGTGATTGGTTCCAGTACCGTCGGCCCTCAGATCCCGAAAGCCGCCGGAATCGGGCTGGCCCTCAAATGGAAAGGGGAGGGCGCCCTGTGTTACGTGAGCTTTGGCGAAGGGGCGACCAGCCAGGGCGACTTTCACGAAGGGGTGAACTTCGCGGCCATCCATCGCTGCCCGGTGATCTTCTTCTGCGAGAACAACCACTGGGCGATCTCCGTGCCCCAGGCGCTGCAGGTGGCGGGGCCGGGGGTGGCGGAACGAGCGGCCGGCTACGGCATCCCCGGCGCGAGGGTCCGTGGCGACGACTTCTTTGCGGTCCACGCGGCCGTGGCCGAGGCGGCCCAGCGGGCGCGGTCCGGGGGCGGGCCGACGCTTATCGAAGCCGAGGTGTTACGCCTGCAGTCGCATTCGACGGACGATGACCAGCGCGCCTACCGCGATGCTGGTGAGCTCGCTGCTGAAGCCGCGCGCGACCCGATCCCGCGGATGCGTGACGCGCTGATGGACCGTGGCTGGCTTTCCCAGGAGGCGGATCAGACGATGCGCGACGACGTCAACCGCGAGGTGGAACGGGCGACCGAGGTGGCCGAGGCGGCGCCGGATCCGGAGCCGGGATCGCTCGGACGGCATGTCTACGCCGATGCCTGAGCGCACCCTCGTCCAGGCCGTGCGGGATGCGCTCCACGAGGAGATGGAGCGCGATGACCGGGTCTGCGTGCTCGGCGAGGACGTCGGCCTGAAGGGCGGCGTCTTCAAGGCGACCGAGGGGTTGCAGCAACGATTCGGCGCGCAGCGCGTGCTCGACACGCCGCTGGCCGAATCGAGCATCGCCGCCGTCGCCCAGGGTCTCTCGCTGGAGGGTTTTAAGCCAGTCGCAGAGATGCAGTTCGCCGACTACAGTTTTCCGGCGTTCAACCAGATCGTCAATGAAATCGCCAAGGTCCGATACCGGTCGAACGGCGACTTCTCCTGTCCGCTGGTGATCCGAGCCCCGACCGGCGGCGGGGTCCGCGGCGCGCTCTATCATTCGCAATCGCCGGAGGCGTTCTTCTGTCATGTGCCCGGTCTGAAGGTCATCCTGCCGTCCACCCCGGCCGATGCCAAGGGACTGCTGAAGGCGGCCATCCGCGACCCGGACCCGGTCATCTTCCTGGAGCCCAAGAAGCTCTATCGGGCCGAGCGGCAGGAGGTCGCCGATGGCGAGGCTGCCATCGTGCCGCTCGGGTCTGCAGCCGTGGTCCGCCAGGGAACGGACCTGACCGCGGTCACCTATGGCTACATGCGGGCGGTGACCGCGCAGGCCGCCGCCCGGCTGAGCGCTGACGGCATCGAGGTGGAGATCATCGACCTGCGCACACTGTTGCCCTGGGATGTGCAGGCGTGTATGCGGTCGATCGAGAAGACCGGGCGTTTGGCGGTCGTCTATGAGGCCAATCGCACGGGCGGATTTGGCGCCGAGGTCGCGGCCGAGCTGGCTGAGCGCTGCTTCGCCAGCCTCGATGCGCCGGTGAGCCGGATTGCGAGCCCGGACGTCCCGGCAATGCCGTTCAGCCCCGCTCTCGAACACGCGTTCATGCTCAATCCTGAGAAAGTGGCCGATGGATTACGCCGGGTCGCGCGCTATTGAGCCGCGATTGATCTCGTGATGCGAGGCAATCATCGCCCCGGCTACAGGTGGAAACTTGGGGGGCACTTCCCTATACTCTGCGGTGGGGTTCTTGTTCCAAGCCCCCCGGAACCAGGACCCCACTTCCTCTTTTCGCCAAACGTTTGGCGTCCGGGGCCATGTTGCGCCCCTACCTAGAATGGGAGCGCTTTGGCTACCGGTCGGCGTCCTGCGGCATCTGAACGTCACGGCGTTTTCATTTCGGTCGACATGGAAGGCATGGCCGGCATCGTCCACCTCCAACAGGTCATCCGTGGCATGCCGGAATACGAGCGATCATGCAAATTGATGACCGCGGAGACGAACGCCGCCGTCGCCGGGGCGCGTCGCGCCGGCGCCACCCGGGTTGTCATCAATGACTCGCACGGCGACATGCGCAACTTCATCCTCGACGAGCTGGATGATGAGAGTGTCGAGGTCATCAGCGGGGCGGACAAGCCGTTCTCAATGGGGGCTGGCCTCGATCCCACCTTCGAGGTCGCATTCTTCGTCGGCTACCACGCATCCGCCGGTACCGAGCGCGCCATCATGGATCACACCTACGGCGGCCGGACGATCTACGCGCTGCGAATCAATGGGCGGGAGCAAAGCGAGGCGACACTGAATGCCGCGCTCGCCGGCACCTTTGGCGTTCGCACGGCGCTGATCACCGGCGACCAGGCCACCATCGACCAGGCGGCCGCCGAGCTGCCCGGCATCGTCGGCGTGGTGGTGAAGCAGGCGCTCGGCCGTCAGGCGGCTCGCTCGCTGCACCCGGTCGAGGCTTGCCGGCAGATCGAAGCCGGCGCGTATCGCGCCTATGCTGAGCGGGCCGAACGGCCGCTCTACCAGCCGAAGGGGCCGTTCACCCTCGAAATCGATTGGATGAATGCCAGCATGGCCGATCTCTGCACGGACATTCCTGAGGTGGAGCGAGCGGGTGGTCGAACGGTTCGCTACCGCAACGCCGACTTCCAGACCTGCTACCGGATGCTGCTGGCGTTGCTGGTGATGGCCACGCCCGCCGCGTACCAGTACCCTCGCCCGTGACACCGGCGGAGGCGATCGAACAACTTCTGCAGGGCACGCCGCTCGGTCGCGACCAGGCGCACCAGGTGATGGACCAGGTGATGTCGGGCGAGACGACCACCGGGCAGCTCGCCGGTTTGTTGATCGCGCTTCGGGCAAAAGGCGAGACGGTCGAGGAGATGACGGGTTTCGTCGACTCGATGCGGGCGCACGCCACGCCGCTCGAGCTACCAGCGGGGGCGATCGATACCTGCGGTACCGGCGGCGACCGCGCCGGGACTTTCAACATTTCGACCGCCGCCGCGCTGGTCGCGGCGGGGGCCGGCATCCCGGTCGCCAAGCATGGAAACCGCGCCGCCTCCAGCCGCTGTGGTAGCGCCGACGTGCTCGAAGCGCTCGGTGTCGACATCACGCTCGATGCGGTTGGGGTGCGGCGATGCATCGATGTCGCCGGCATGGGCTTCTGCTTCGCCCCGACATTTCATCCGGCGATGCGGCACGCCGGTCCGGCCCGCAAGGAGCTCGGCGTGCGCACCGTCTTCAACGTCCTTGGCCCGCTGGCGAACCCGGGTCGGGTGCGCCGGCAGGCGCTCGGCGTCGGCGCGGCATCGCTCGCGCCCCTGATGGTCCGGGTGCTCAAGGACCTCGGCCACGAGCGGGCACTCGTTTTCTATGGCGAGGATGGTCTCGATGAACTGACGACCACCGGCCGTTCCCGAGTGTTTCAGCTGAGGGACGCTCGCGTCAGCGAGTACGAGCTCGACCCTCAAGACTTGGGCCTGAGCCGATCGCGGCCGGAAGACCTGCTGGGTGGGACCCCGCCCGAAAACGCCACCATCCTGCGAGGGGTTCTTGACGGAGAGAGCGGCCCACGCCGCGATGTCGTCCTGCTCAACGCGGCCGCCGCGGTGCTGGCAGCGGGTCGCGCGGATGACTGGCCGCAGGCGCTGACGGTGGCGCGGGAATCGCTCGACAGCGGCCGCGCTCGTCAGGTGCTGGACCGCCTTGTCACGACATCAACGAGTCCCTCCCCCTCCGGGGGACGGTAGGGGCTCTTAGCCTGAGGCCAGCCCGGCGATGCCGCCGGCGAGCAACAGGAGGCAGACCAGGCCCACAAATCCCCAGGCCGCCCAGTAGGTAAAGCCGGAAAGCCGTCGAACCCGTCGCAAGCGGCGCATCTTGTCCAGCGCCACGCTCAGGGCCTTCTCCTCCGTCAACACTCTGTACTGGCAACGGGCTGACGCGGCCAAAACTTTCTCCAGTTGGCAAGCCGATATGCTGTAGCCGATGCCGTTTCGGATCGCCGTCATCCCCGGCGACGGCATCGGTCCCGAGGTCATCGACCAGGGCGTGCGGGTTCTGAAGACCATCACCGCAGGCACCGGTACCCGGCTCGATTTCGTGACCTATGACCTGGGGGCCGAGCGCTACCTGCGAACGCGGGAGATCCTTCCCGATGCGGTCTTTGCCGAGCTGCAGGCGGCCGATGCCATTTATCTCGGCGCCGTGGGCGATCCACGGGTCAAAAACCCCCAGTACGCCGCGGGGCTGCTGCTGCGCCTTCGCTTCGAGTTGGATCTCTGGGTCAACCTGCGACCGTCGCGGCTGCTCGCCCCCGGACTGACCCCGCTGCGAGATGCGGGATCCATCGACTTGATCGTCGTCCGTGAAAACACCGAGGGCGCCTACGTCGGTATCGGGGGCCAGTTCAAGCGAGGGACGCCGGATGAGATCGCGATCCAGGAGGATGTGAACACCCGCAAGGGTGTCGGGCGCATCATCAACTATGCGTTCGAGCTGGCGCGACAGCGCCGGGCCGGCGGGCTTCCTGGACGTGTCGTCATGGTCGACAAGAGCAATGCGCTTTACCATGCCCACGACCTCTGGCAGCGCGTCTTTGCCCTGGAGCGTGAAGCGGCGCCCGACATCGAGGCCGAGCACCTCTTCGTGGACGCGGCCGCGATGCAGCTGGTGAAGGACCCGAGCCGCTTCGATGTGATCGTGACCTCAAACATGTTTGGGGACATTCTGAGCGACCTCGCCTCCGAGCTGGTCGGTGGTCTCGGTCAGGCGCCCTCCGCGAACATCAATCCGGACAACCGGCGGGGGCTGTTCGAACCGGTGCACGGATCGGCGCCCAAGCACGCCGGGAAGGGGATTGCCAATCCGGTCGGCGCTATCCTGGCGGGCGCGATGCTGCTGCGGCACCTGGGCGACACGAAAGGCGCCGTCCAGATCGAGGCGGCGGTCATGTCGGCCGCCCGGGAGCGCCGCACCACCAGGGACCTCGGCGGCACCCTGAGCACCATGGACGCTGCCGATGCGGTTCTCGAGCGACTTGAGACAATTGGATCATCGCGCCCCTCGTGAACACGATCCAGCCCGCGCGTCGTAAGTCGGGCGCCGCCCCGCCCGCCAGGCCGGCGAGCGCGCCGGCGGAACAATCGCAGGTTGGCGACCACCTGGTTCGAGGTCGGGCGCTGATCTTTTGGGATCCCAAGATTCCGGGGAAGAAATTGGACGCCATCGACACGGACCAGATCACGCCGGCGGACGACTGTGTCTCGGAGAGCCTCGACCGGCTCGACGAGCGCTGGAAGCTGGGTGCGTTCCGTTACCTGATGCCCGACTTTCGGCAGCGGGTGCACCGTGGCGAAACCTTCGTGATCGCCGGCGAGCGTTTCGGCATCGGGTCCTCGCGTGAGATGAGTCCCGCCGGCCTCAAGGCGGTCGCCGAGGAGGCCGGTCTCGAGCTGGTGATCGTCTGCGGCGACGGCGTCGGTGACATCTTTCGCCGCAACGCGCTCAACCTCGGCCTGCACGTCGTGCAGAGCCGCGCCGCCTCAGAGGATGCGCAGGAAGGTGACGTCCTGACCTTCGACTCGCGGACCCGCCGCCTGACCAACGAGACCCGCGGCAAGAGCTACGAACCCGTTCCCCTCACGCCCATCGAAGAGGACATCCGTCGTTCGGGCGGCATCATCAAGGTCGGGCGGCGTGAGTTCGACGACTCGGTTGCGCAACCACCGCGCGTCAACTGGCCCGATCCAAAGACGGCCGCGGGCCTCACCAGCACGGAGCAGATCGTCTGGGCGCACCGGGTGGATAAAGATGCCCAGGTGCGGCCAGGCGGCACGATCCGTGTCTGGTGCGACTTGCTGCCGGCCTCCGACGGCACGGCCCCCTTTTCGATCCATACCTTCAACCAGATCACCGGCGGCGACGCCATCTTTCCGCGACAGGCCGCGATTGCCAATGATCACTTCGTCTTCTCCGGCCGCAACGCCGATGACAAGCAGACGTCGATCGGCCGCGAGTTCGCGCTGCGGCACGGTATCGGCAAGCCCTACTACGCGACGCCCGGCGACGGAATCTTCCATTTCTACTTTCCTGAGCAGGGCTTGATCGTGCCCGGCGCCTTTGTGCCCGGCGCCGACTCGCACAGCCGCGCCTACGGTGCTTACGGCGCGGTTGGCGTTGGGGTGGGCAGCACCCAGCTCGGGTTCGGCTGGTCGACCGGCTACATCTACTTCACGCCGGCCAAGCGCCGGCGGGTGGTCTTCACCGGAAGGTTGCGCCCCTGGGTCAGCGGCAAGGACGTGGTGCTGGCGCTGCTGCGCCGATGGGGCAAGACCCAGGCGCAAGGCATGAGCGTCGAGTTCGTCGATGCGGATCGGCAGCTACCCATCCCGTATCGCAACACGGTGGCAAACATGATGGCCGAGGCCGAGGCACAGAACGGCATCTTCGCCCCGGACGAAGTCACCTTCGACTGGTACGAGCGCAAAGGCATCCGCGATTTGCCCTATCCGCGGTTCGCGCCCGGCGACCAGGTGGCCTGGGACATCGACGAGACGCTGGATCTGTCTGAACTGGTGCCCTTTATCGCCAAGCCGTTCGCGCCGGGCAATGCGTTCCCGGCCGACGAAGTGGCCCTCGAGAAGTTGACGTTCGACAAGGCCTTCATCGGCTCCTGCACCAACGGCGGCTACGACGACCTGCTGGAGGCGGCACTGGTGATCCGCGCCGGCCGCGAGCGTGGCTTCGAGAAAGCGCCAAAAGCGTTTGTCGTCTTCCCCGGCTCCGGGGGTGTCAAGCGCGACATCGAAAACGCCGAGCCGCGGCTTGGCGGCGAGTCGATCGCCTCCGTGCTGCGCTCCGTCGGCGCGCAGATCCGCGAGTCCTGGTGCGGCCCTTGCTTCGGCCAGGGGCCCGACGCGCTCAAGAAAGGCGAGATCGCGATCACGTCGTTCAACCGCAACTGGCAGAACCGGATGGGCGTCGGCGGCCTCGGGTATTTGGCGAGCCCGGCGGTCGTCGCGTCGTCGGCGCTCCTCGGCTACATGGCTGGGCCCACGTCGCTGGGCATCGAATGGAATCCCGAGCGCTTCGACGTGTCGATCTAACTCACTGGTCGTAGGTCGCCCGGCTCCGGAAGAAGGGCGATCCCGGCGCCGCCACGTCGGTGGCATAGTCGACCACGTGGGCGGAGTGGACACTGGCGTGCAGGCGTTCGGATTGCGGAAGTTCGGACGCGAGCATGCCGCTGGTCCACGTCAATGCGGCGGCGATCGCGATTGCGCCCAGGAGCTGCAGCCGCGACCGTTGCCGGGTCATATGGACGGCTCCCTGAGCACGTCACTCGGCATGACTCGAGGCTTGCTCATCACCATCAACAGCCCCGCGATCGCCCCGCTCCGGGAGCGCAACGCGCGGACAACAGCGGGATCGAACTGCCGCCCGGCGCCGGCCTCGATCGAGCGCACGGCCGCCGAAAAGGTCATGGCCGCCCGGTAGGGTCGGTCGGACGTGAGGGCGTCGAGCGCATCCGCGACGGTCAGAATCCGGACGGCTGGGGGAATGTCGACCGAGGTCAGACCGTCCGGGTAGCCGGTTCCGTCCCAGCGCTCGTGGTGATGGCGGACGCCAGTCAAGCTGGACTCCAGGAAATGCAAGCCTTTGAGCATCTCGTACCCGATGACTGGGTGGGCGCGCATCGCTTCCATTTCCCACTTGTCGAGCGGCCCTGGCTTCCGAAGGACGCGGTCTTCGACGCCGATCTTCCCGATGTCGTGGAGGAGTGAGGCGCGACTCAGCGCGGTGAGCTGGTCGCCCGACAATCGCATCTCGTCGGCGATCTCGAGGCTCAGCCGAGCGACCCGAGCCGAGTGCCCATAGGTATATGGATCGCGGGCGTCGATCGCGCGAGCCAGCGCTTCGATGCTGGCGAACGACGTCGTCTCCAACGCCTTGGTCTTCTCCTCCAAGGTGGCGGTCATCGCGTTGAACGAGAGGGTCAGGTATCCGATCTCATCGGCGCGGCCGGCCGGTGCTCGATGCGTGAGGTCACCGGCGGCCACCATTCGCATGGAGCCGACGAGCCTCTCCAGGGGTTGCGTGATCCGCCGTGCGAGCAGCCCGCCGACGAGCAACACCACGAGGGCGGTGCCGACAAACACGAACAGCAGAATGACTCGCAACGTGAACACGTTGTCGACCACCCTGTCGGCCACCAGGCCGACCCCCAGATATCCGAGATGCTCACCGCGCATTGTCCAGTCGGTCACGGCGACGGCATAGTTGTGACCGCCGGCTGTGGCGCTCACTCGGATCAGGTGATCGGATGTGATCGATTGCCGAACGTCCCCGCCGAGGGACCCGACCCCGGTTGCCGCAGGGTCGAGGGGCTGGCCGGTCGGGCCGTAGAAAAACAGCTGGCCGGTTTCGGTTGGGCGGATCGCTGTCGCGATGGTGCCGATCGATACGCCCAAAAGCGCCGCACCAATAACCCGGTGGCTCGTGTCTCGGATCGGCGCGGCCCAGTACACAAACGGTCCCGAGCTCTCGGGCACCATCGCGACGAATTTGTCGCCGCGTCCGTCATTCGCTCCCGTCAGGACCTGCCGGATGGCGGGCAACCCTCCGTACGCGGCTCGCGCTTTGTCGTCGGGGATTGAGAGCAGGCGTTTACCCGCCCGATCCAGGATGCGGATCACCAGATGAGCCTCGAGTGCGGGCTTCGTGTCGGCGGCTAACAGCGCCGAAAGTTCGGGGTCGCCCGCTTCCACGGCAGTCGCCAGCCCAGGCGTGGCGGCCAGGGCTCGAAGGTCGTTGAGCCGCCCAGCCTCCAGCGCCGCCAGGCTGTCGTTGGCTTGCACGCTCGCTTGGACCAAACCCTGGTCGAAACCGGCCATGCCGGCGCTGGTGGCCTGATAGGTGAGCGCCCCCACACCGACGATGGCGACAAAAACGAGCAGGAGCAAGAAGGGGACGATGATTTGCTGTCGAAGTGGTAACGGCCATGCTGCGTGGCGTCTCGATTCGCCGAGCGCGGTGCTCCAGCGTGCGCTGCGCGTGACAGAAAACGACTCGATGCGCGGTTCACTCACCGCTATCCCCCCGAAATCGAAATCCGCCTCCTCAGGCTGCCGTCGAAGGACGGCCCACGACACTTAACATCGAACGCCGGTTCTGTCAAGGAAAAACGAGCGCTGCAAACGAAAATTTACCGGCGATTCGCATCCGTCTGCCCGCTGTGCCGCGGTCGGACCATTTCTCTGTGCGTTCGACCACTCGCTGAGAAAGTCAGTCTGGCATCGATCCACGGCGCGAGGATCACGGAGTGTCGCGATCAGTCGATAGCCCTACGGCTGTCCTGAGCGGCGGGTGGCCTTCGCTGATGCAGCCTCGACGATGCGTACCACTTCGGCCTCGGAGAGCAGGCCATTGCGTTGCTTGGCCGTATCGAGCACCGTCCTAACCAGCTCGGGGCTCGGGTCGATGCGGCGCTGCTCCAGCCAGTAGACGACGTTGGACTCGCCGCTCATCGGTCCGATCTCGATGACTTGCTCACAGCCAAAAAGTTCCGCTGGCACCCCGGAGTAGATGCGATTGGCGAGCCAGTCATCGCCTTTCCGTTTCGCCTTGATAACGGCGGCGGCGTGAACGCCGGTCGCCGTCCGAAATGCATCCTTGCCGAGCACGGGATAGTTCGCCGGGATCGGCATCCCGGTTCCGTCGGCGATGACCTCGCCCATCTCGCGAAGCTTGCTGAGGTCCGTATCGATCCAGCCGAGCAATCGGAAGTTCACCAGCAGCAAGTCCAGGTGGGTGTTGCCCACGCGTTCGCCAAGACCGAGCGCGCAGCCATGGATTCGGTCGGCGCCGGCGACGGCGGCCTCGATCGCGTTGATGATGCCGAGGCCGCGGTCGCTATGCCCGTGCCAGTCGAGCCCAACGTCGGGCTTCATCTCGTTTAGCATCCGGCGCACATAGCGGACGACGGCGCGGGCACCGTCCGGTGTGGAGTGCCCCACGGTGTCGCAGACGGCGACGCGCGCGGCGCCCTCCTCGATCGCGGTGCCGAAGAGTCGTCGAAGCGTCTCCGGCTGTGCCCGGGTGGTGTCCTCGGTGACGTAGAGCACGGGCAGCTGGTGCTGGCGGGCGAAGCGAACCGCCTTGCGCGTGTTGTCGACCATCTGGTCGATCGTCCATCCCTCGGCGTACTGGCGAATGGGGCTCGAACCGATGAAGGCGGCCACTTCGATCGGAATCCCGACCTGCTGCGAGATATCCACGACGGGGCGGATGTCGACCTCGAGCGTGCGCGCCGCGCAGAGCGGCTTGATGCGCAGGCGCCGGTCGCGGATTTCCTGGGCCAAGCGTTTCACGTCCGCCACCGCGCGCGGTCCCGAACCCGGAAGGCCAAGGTCGATCGAGCCAACTCCGAGCTCGTCGGCGAGATGCAGGAAGCGGAGCTTGTGCTCGATGTCGGGGTCGCGCACGGAGGGGCCCTGGATGCCATCCCGGAGCGTCTCATCGTGGATGCTGACCGGATGGGCTGGCCGGGGCGGCGCGTCGACCGTGTTCCAGTCGTAGATCAGCTGCGCCTCGTCAGGCACTGATCTTCTCGAGCTCCGCGACCAACGCTGTGAGAAATTCCGTCGCCATGGCGCCATCGACGATCCGGTGATCCACGGAGATCGAGATCCATGCGCCGCTGCGGGCCACGACCTGCCCATCGACGACCATGGGTCGGGGCTTGATTGCGCCAAACGCGACCACGCAGCACTCCGGCGGATTGATGATCGGGGTGCCGGTCTCGACCGGGCCGCTGGCGCCGACGTTGGTGATGGTGATCGTGCCGCCGCTCATCTGGCTGGCTGGCAGCGTCCCCGCGCGAGCGCCCTCGATCAGCTGGGCGCTTTGCGCGGCGATCGCGTCGAGGTCGAGGGTCGACGCATCGCGCAGCACCGGCACCAACAGACCCTGGCTGGTATTGACCGCGATCCCCAGGTGGATCGGCTCCTTGACGACGATCTCATCACGCGCGTCGTCCCATGAGCTGTTCATCATGGGATAGGCGCGCACGGCCTTGACCAGCGCCTCGATGAAATAGGGGAGAGGGGTCATCGGACGGCCGCTCGCTTTCCGTTTCTCGCGCGCCGCCATCAAGTTGGTGGCGTCGAACACCGCGAACTCGGTGAATTGCGGAATGGTCGACACAGACCGCACCATCTGACGCGCGATCGCTTTGCGGATGCCGACGACGCTGATGCGCCGCTCGCCACCGTTCGATGGCACGGTGGCCGCCGCGGTTGTTGCCGGCGTGGCGGCGGCGGCTTCGACATCGGATCGTGTGATCCGCCCGCCGGGGCCGGTCCCGGCGACCTGCGCGAGGTCGACGCCTTTGTCTTTCGCCAGCTGGCGGACGAAGGGTGCAGCCCTGACGTCGATGCTGGTCTCGGCGGTCGCTACCGGCATGCGCGCGCGGCGGCGAATGCCCGATTCAGGGGCGCCGGGGCCATAGCCGACGAGGGTTCCCGGGGTTGCCTCGGCTGGCGCGCCCTCCGCCGCCGCGATGGTGACGAGCGCCTCGCCGACCGCGACCGACTCGCCGGGGCGTGCGTGCAGCTTCTGAATCGTCCCGGCCCAGGGCGATGGAATGACGACGACCGCCTTGGCGGTCTCGACGTCGCAGAGCGGTGCATTGACCTCCACCCTGGCGCCTTCCTCGACGCGCCAGGCGACGAGTTGCGCCTCGGTCAGACCTTCGCCCAGGTCCGGGAGCCGGAAGGTCTGGTCAGCCATAGGCCAGCACGGCGTCGGCGGCCTGCAGGATGCGATCCGCATCCGGCAGGTAGAGCTTCTCGTAGCGCGCTGGGGGATAGGGGACGTTCAGGCCGCCGACCCGAGTGACCGGCGCCTCCAGCAGGTCGAAGCCGTCGTGGCTGATCCGCGCGGCGACCTCCGCTCCGAAGCCGCAGAAGACCGGGGCTTCGTGCACCACAACGGCCCGATGAGTCTTACGCACCGAGGCCATCACCGTGTCCATGTCGAGGGGCGACAGGCTGCGGAGGTCGATGACCTCGATGGAGATCTGTTCCGCCGCCGCGGTCTTGGCCGCTTGCAGGGCGATGCTGACGGTGGGCCCGTAGGCGATCACGGAAACGCTCGAGCCTTCGTGCGCCACCCGCGCCTTGCCCAGGGGCACGCGAGCGGTCGGATCGATCTCTTCCTTGAGGTAATAGCGCGCTTTGGGCTCGAAGAAGATCACCGGATCCGGGTCATCGATCGCGGCCTGGAGCAGGGCATAGGCATCGCCGGGCGTCGATGGGGTGACGACTTTCAACCCAGCCGTGTGCGCGAAGTACGCCTCGGGACTTTCCGAGTGGTGCTCGACCGCGCCGATATTGCCGCCGAACGGGACACGGATCGTGATCGGCAACGAGATACCTGAGCGGTTTCGGTACTTCGCGACATGGCTGACGATCTGCTCGAACGCCGGATAGATGAAACCGTCGAACTGGATCTCGGGCACCGGCCGGAAGCCGCGCAACGCCAGGCCCACGGCGACCCCGATGATGGTCGACTCGGCCAGTGGCGTGTCGAAGACGCGCTCCTCGCCGAAAGCTTTCTGCAGCCCATCGGTAATCCGAAAGACGCCGCCGAGCGCGCCGACGTCCTCGCCAAAGATCAGGACGTTCTCGTCGCGTGTCAGGGCATCGCGCAACGAGAGGTTGATGGCTTTGGCCATCGTCACCGGCTCGCTCAATCGCCCTCCAGTGAGGCTTCGAACTCCTCGCGCTCCTGAAGGAACGACGCCGGCGGGTTCGAGTAGACGCGGCCGAAGATCGCCTCGCCGGCGGGCGGCGCGGGCAGGGATATCAGGCGCGCGCGCATCGCCTGGGCCGCTGACTCGGCCGCATCCGCGATCGCGGCAACGACGCCGTCGTCGATGATGCCCTGCTGCTCGAGCCAGCCCCGGTAGCGGGCGATGGGATCTCTGGCATTCCAGGCCTGCAGCTCGCTGTCGAGCCGGTATCGCGTCGGGTCGTCGGAGCTGGTGTGGGCGCCCATCCGGTAGGTCACCGCCTCGATCAGGTACGGGCCGTCGCCCTGACGGGCGCGCGCGGCGGCCGCCCGGACTGCCGCGAAGACGCCGAGGACATCGTTGCCGTCGATCCGGATGCCGGGAAACCCGTAACCGTGGGCGCGATCGGCGATCGATCCGGCGGTCTGCTTCGAAAGCGGCACCGAGATCGCCCAGTAGTTGTTCTGACAGAGAAAGACGACCGGTGCCTTGAAGACACCGGCGAAGTTCATCGCCTCGTGCCAGTCGCCCTCCGACGTCGCGCCATCGCCGAAGGTGGAGAGAACGACTTCCTCGCTGCGCTTGAGGCGGCAGCCCATCGCGAACCCGACGGCGTGAGGCACCTGGGTCGCGACCGGAATGGCGAGCGGCGCGAAATGATATTTGTGCGGATCCCAGGGTCCATGCGAGAGGCCACGGAAAAGCGTCAGCATGTCCGCCGGGTCGACGCCGCGGACCATCGCCATGCCGAACTCGCGGTAGCTGGGAAAGACCCAATCGTCGGTGCGAAGCGCCGTCATGGCACCGACATGGATCGCTTCCTGGCCGAGGTACTGACCCCAGAGGCCAAGCTCGCCCTGCCGCTGCAGGTTGAGCGCCTCCTGGTCGGCGCGACGGATCAGCACCATGTTCCGGTAGAGCTCGCGCAGCGCCGCGGCGTCCAGCCCCAGGCGGCTCCTCGCTTCGGCGGTCAGCTCGCCGGCCGGCGAGAACAAGGCGCGCACCGGGTCGTCGGTCGCGACGACTCGAACCACGTCCGCCATTGCCGGGAATATCGTATACCCGGTGGTCTTACGTGAACCTCGCCCAACCCGGACCTACACGATCGCCAGGGGCGAGCAGGAACGTCTTCGACAAGAGCTTCGAGCCATCGCCGGCGTTGACCAACCGCCCGGCCCTCACGAAGCCTGGCGCGTCCGCGTTTCGGACGGACCCAGTCAAGCGGTGGCGATCCAGTACCAGTCGGGCAAGCTGGTCGTCTCCGGGCACGCTCCGGCATTCGACAAGCTCATAGCCGTCATCGAGCCGATCGGAAGGAGGGCGGCGCCGAAGCATCAACCGGCGGGGCAAACCGCATCGGCGGCCGCGAAGGCACCGCCGGAGACCGAGCCGCACATCGGGACCGATGAGGCCGGCAAGGGCGACTTCTTCGGTCCGCTGGTGACCGCCGGCGTCTACGTGGACGAAAAAGCGGCGAAGCTTTTGCGCGCGCTCGGCGTACGCGACAGCAAATTGGTCAGCGATCGAGAACTGCGGGTCCTGGCATCGAACATCCGGGACGTCGTCGAGGAGGAAAAACGTGCCGTGATCACCGTGGCGCCCAAGCGCTACAACGAGCTCTACAGGCAGATGCGCAGCGAAGGAAAAAACCTCAACACGCTGCTGGCCTGGGCGCACACGCGGGCGATCGAAGACCTGATCGGTCACGGACTGCGGCC
>DATBYO010000029.1:0-3064 GCA_036513655.1 Candidatus Dormiibacterota bacterium
AATTAGGGACGGCCTCTTAGGGGCTCACCGCCAGCTGACGCTGACGACCTGGACCGGCTGAGCGATCCCTTTCAGGCTCACCTCGCGGGGCTCGGACAGGGCGAACTTGCACGGCTGCACGGTATGCCAGCTGGCGAGCACCTCTCCGCCCTGGGCTTCGGCGGCAATGCGAGCTGCCTCATGGACGCCCTTGCCGCGGTAATCGAGTCCGACCCGAGTTGCGGCCGCTTGATGTATGCCGATGCGTACCTGGGGCGCGAAGCCGTGCGTCCGACGATGATCGGCGAGCGTCCGCTGGATCTGCACCGCGCATTCGATGGCGCGCTCGGGCTGCGCGAAGCTGGCGAACACGCTATCCCCACCGTGACTGATCTCCTCCCCAGCATGCCGCGCGATCAAGCCGCGGAGCGTCTGGTCGTGCCAGCGCAGCACTTCATTCCACGCTTCATCACCCATGGCCTCGACCAGCGCCGTCGACTTCACGATGTCGGTGAACATGAAGGTGCGGGTCGCCGGATCGCTCGCTACCAATGGCGACGGCTTTTCGCCCGCGTCGGCAAGCACCTGGCCGACGCGACGCTCGTCGATTACGGCCCCGAGCCGGGCAAAGGTCGCATGGGCCGCCCGCAGTTCGAGGACGGCACCCTCGGGGTCGCCGCCCGCCTGGTAGGCGGAACCGAGCGCGGCGCGTGTCAAGGCCTCCTCGTAGGGGGCGCCGACTTCCCGCCACAATGCCAGCGCCTCACAGAAATCTCGCACGGCACTCTCAGGGTCCCCTTCCGCCAGCGCGACAGCGGCGCGCGCGTAGTGCGCGTGTGCTTGCAGGGCCGGGATCGTATAGGTTGCGCTGATCGACCCGAGCTCTGCGGCAGCGGCCGAGGCCGTGACTCGATCGCCTGCCGCCAATGCGATCGTCACCTGAGCCGGCAGCAGACGCGAGCGTGGCACGGGTTGGGTCTCGGCGGCCACGCTCCGCTTGATCGCCGCCGCCGCCGCTCCAACATCTCCCTCCGCCAGACGAAGGAGAGCCAGACCAGGATTCGGATCTCGCCCGAGATCGTGGGCCTGGCGGAAGGCATCCCCCGCCTCGGCGAAGTCGCCGCGATTGAGCCGGATTTCGCCGATCTGATAGAGCGCCTCGGCCGCGTAGTCGTTCCTAAAGTCACGAACCTCGTCGTAGGCATCGCGAGCCTCCTGTTCGGCCTCCTGCCAGGCTCCGCTGAGACGGATGACTCCGGCCCGGTGGACGCGGCACATCCCCGGGAACCCTCTGATAGTCTGCCGCTCGCACCAGCGGCGGGCCGCTTCGGTCCAATCGCTGGCTCGCTTGTAATCGGCCATCTCCTCGCAGGCGCTGATCGTGTTGCAATAGATGATGCCGGTCGTCAGCGGTCGCAGCTCCCCGGACAGCGCGGCAACGGTCGCCTGGTCGAGCAGCGCCATCCCTTCGATGTACTGACCCTTGGCGACCAGGGTCAGACCCTGGTCCTGGAAACTAAGCGCAACCAGGTCTCGGTTGCCAAATCGGGTGCCGATGTCGAGCGTTTTCTGGGCGAGCTCGAGCGCCCGCTGGTAATCGCCCGTGTTATGGGCCTTCACCCACTCGCGGCGCGCCAGGTGTCCGTGTTCGATGCCGACCGGTTCATCCTGGAGCAGCCGCTGTGCTCGATTGAACCAGGCGGCGCCGACGGCCGGCCGAGAGGCGTTATCCTTCGCCAGATCCAGCGCGACGAGGGCGGCACGGCGGGGTTCACCCGCCTCGAGACGGAGCGCAAAAGCACGCTCGCGCGCGCTAATGCAGAGATCCGCGCGGCCATTCCACCAGGCAGCTTCGGCGAGGCCCTCCAGATCCGCAGCCTGCAGGCCACCGGCTTGATCGGCTGCCGTCAGGAGCTCGAAGGCCTCCCGCCACGCATGGCGGCCGATGGCTTCGCGCCCTGCTTCCAGCGCCTTATCGAGATTGACCTGCGCCATGCTCCCGCCTCGACGGTGCCAGACATTGTCCCACAGGCGTAGGTTGTGGCTTGGGACTTAGCGGCCGACCGCGTAGCCCTGCATGCCGCGCGGGTTCGCGGCCGCCATGAGCTGCCCGGTTTTCGGATCTTTGCCGGCGACGCATAACCGGCCGAGCGACCACGACCCCTCGAGGACGAGATCGTGGCCGCGGTCACGCAAGTGCAGGACGGTTTCCAGCTCAAGGCGGTTTTCGGCCACGAGCCGGCCGGGATAGGACTCGTGCGGGTCGAACGAGCTGGGGAAATGGCTGCTGTGAAACATCGGCGCATCGATCGCCTCCTGCAGGTTGAGGCCGAAGACGGCATGGGCCAGAAAGAAGTTGAACGACCACTGGTCCTGCTGATCGCCGCCGGGCGTGCCGAACGCCAGCCACGGCTCTCCTTCGCGAGTCACGAGGTTCGGGCTAAGGGTCGTGCGGGGCCGTTTACCGCCCTGCAGCGCGTTTGGATGTCCTTCGTCGAGGTTGAACATCTGGGCTCGTGTGCCGAGGCCGAAGCCGAGCCCGCCGATCACCGGCGAGCTCTGCAGCCAGCCGCCGCTGGGCGTCGCGGCCACCACGTTCCCGGCACGATCGATGACCGCAACGTGGCAGGTGTCACCGAGCGGGTTGGCGAGCAGCGTCGGATCTCCGACCGAGTGGGTTCGCTCGCGACCACGAGTGGCGCGATGGGCGAATCGCGGTAGCACCGGCTGCCGGCCGCTCACCGATCCGGGGCGAAGCTCGAGTGAGGCGCGGTCGCTGATGAGCCGTCGCCGTTGGGACGCGTAGCCCGGATCGAGCAGCGCCGTCATTGGGACATCGGCGAAGTCGGGGTCGCCGTACCAGGCCTCGCGATCGGCAAAGGCGAGCTTTGCCGATTCGATCACGGTATGGATGTGGTCGGCGCTGAGAAAGCCCATGGCCTTAAGGTCGACGCCCTGGAGGAGGGCCAATTGCTGCAGGAAGACCGGACCCTGGCCCCAGGGCGCGGTCTTGTGCACGGTGGCGTCCTGGTAGGTGAAATGGGTGGAGGGCTCGTAGCGCGCCCGCCAACCGGCAAGATCGGCC
>DATBYO010000030.1:0-13090 GCA_036513655.1 Candidatus Dormiibacterota bacterium
GTCGTCTGCATGATCATCTGCGTGATCGGGTGCCAGGGATCCATCTTGAAGAATCCAAAGAAGATCCGGACCAGCAGCAAGATGATGATGAAGACGAGCACGTAGCCGACGATCAGGATCAGCGTGCTGACGATATTGCCGGAGCCGAGGAAGGCCGCCAGCGCATAGAGAATGATGATCCCGACCAGGAAGGAGAGATCGAGGCCGCCGACCGGGGGAATGACGCGCCGGATCGGCGCCAGGTACCACTCGGTGGCCAGCAGGACGTACCGCCCCGCCTGCGTGTAGAGCATCCCCGGGAACCAGGAGAAGACGGCACGCACGATCAGCACCAGGATGAACAGGTTGATCAAGGTGACGATCAGCGACGCGCCGGGGAACATCGCAGGCTAGTTTACGGGGTTATGGCTAAACACAGGCTAAGAATCAGCGCCGGCGGCGGCGGGACAGTAGGTCGCCGGTCGGATCCTCCGGTGGCTTCTTCGGCGTGCGTGGCTGGGCGGCCCGGGCCGCGCGGATACCCTCGACACGCTCTTTCAGCCGGGTGACGGTCGCCTCCGCCGGAACGGCCGGTGTCGGCCGGCGGGCCATCGCCGCTCGCCAGGCGGGCATGTCTTCCAGCCGGAAGATCAGGCGGCGCAGGGCGACGTCGACCGGGAAGAGCAGGATGGCCAGCACTAGCAAGAGCTCGCCGATCGGCAGGGCGGCCCGCACGGTCGGCACCGGCACCCGGAATGCCTGCGAAATGTCCGTCAGCAGCACCCCACCGCCGGCCTGGGCGATCGCCTTGAGGGTGGCAACGTCCGTACCGAGGTCCCGGTACTCGGGCGAGTAGGGAACCACCAGCCCGGTCGTCGTCGTATGGCGAACCACGCCGCCGGCCGACTCGCTCACGTGCAGCAGGTAGCTACCCACCTGGTCGGTCGGCAGGTCACCTTCGAAGCGGCCGGGCCCGGTCGACGACAGGGTGAGGCTGGTGTCGGCCAGGTCCGGGGTCACGGCATTGACGGTCACGGTGGCGCCTGAGGTTGGCGGCGCCGTTACGAGGAGATGCGTGTGGTCGCCCACAACCCGGGTTTCGACCTGCAACGCGGGGTCTCCTGGCTGCGGCAGGCTGGCATGGACGATATCGCCGAAGAACCGATTGGCGGCCGACCATTGAAGCAACCCGGCGGTCCAGCGGCCCTGGGCATCGCTGGTCCAGGCCATGACCCGTCCGAGACCGTATTGCCAGGTCGCCAGCAGCGGATCGCCCTGGGGGCTCTTGAGAACGACATCGGCCGCGGCGCGCGGGGTGGTCGCGACATAGCCGGTCAGGGGTGGGAAGCTGTCCAACGGCACGCCGGGGATCACGTCGGCCAGCGAGGCGAGCTGCGGCGCGATGCGCCCCTCGACGATCCAGGGCTTCAGCGCCTCGCGGGTTTCTTTCAGAAAGATCTGCGGCACGTCGGCCAGGCTGTTGCTCTGGTAGAAGCGACCGTGGCCCGAGCCGGCCATCGCCGACATCATCGCGGCGTCGTTGGAGTTGGCCGCGATCGCGACCGTAGAGACAGTGATGCCGCGGCCGTGCATCGCGGTGATCTGCGACTGATAGTCGCGGTCGGGCTGGTCGCCGTCGCCAAAAACAATCACGTGCTTGATCGAGGCCGTCGTCTTGGTCAGCTGGTCGTTGGCGGCGCTCAGGTCGGGCGCGTAGCTCGGAGGATCACCCAGCATCATCCCCTCGATCTTTTTCTTAATCGCAGCCTTGTCGGTCAGCGGTCCCATCGACACGACGACGGTGCCCATGTTGCCATTGGTGACCCCGACCAGGTCGCGGGGCGTGAGCTGGTCGATCACCGACTCGGCGGCGCCACGCAAGACCTGGTCGCCCGTCCCACTCTCCGTCGACTCGAGCACCAGCATCACCGCGACCGGCGGCTTCTGGATGTCCTGGGGAAGCTGGATCTGGACCGGTAGCGTCGTCTCGAGCGTCGTGCCGGCATACCCGCCGGGGCCGTAGCTGTCTGCGCCGCCGATGACCACGAGGCCCGTGCCGAGGTCACGGACCGACGCCTGCAGCAGCGCCATGCCATCGGCGCCCAGGCTCGATGCGGGGATATTGACCAGGACCACGGCCTGGTAGGCGGCGAGGTCCGCGGCCGATCGGGGCAGCTGGTTCGGGGTGATGACCGAGTACCCGATACCGGTCGACTTGAGCGCCGACTCGAGGCTGGCCGCCTCGCCCGGTGTGTTCTCGACCAGCAGCACGCGCGGCGGTCCGACCACCTGGATCAGCGCCTCACCGAAATTGTTTTCGGCGTACGTGTCGCGCACCGGGTCGACCACGATACGGACCGCGTGGAACCCGGGCTCGGTGGGCTTCACCGTCTGCTTGATCATGGTCTCGCCAGGCACCAGGTCAAGGGAGGTGGTGTTGATGAGCGTCCGGTCGAGGTACCACCGTGCCGTCGCGTGGGTCGTCGTGTTACTGACGATCAGCGCCTGCGCGTCGGCCTGCTGTCCCTGGGTCAACGTCTGGGGAGCATCCAGCCGATCGACGTAGACCTCCGCGCCGAGGGGCACGGGCAACGCCACGGTATCGACGCGAACGCCTTCGGCACGCAGCAGGCGCGCTTCGCCGACCGCGTCGCCGAGGTTGCCGCGGCCGTCGCTGATGAGCACGATGTGCTTGCGGCTGTCATCCGGAAGAATCGAGCCGCCCAGCTGCAGGGCAGCCGCCAGGTCGGTGTAATGGGGATTCGGCTGGCTCTGGAACTCGCCGAACTGCGGGTTCGCACTGAGGTTCACCTCGACCTGGGGGTCCCGGCCGAAGCTCACCACGCCGGCCCGATCCTGGCCTTGCCGCTGTTGCAGAATGCGGCGGACCATCGCGGCCTCACTGTCGAGCGCGCTCTGCACACTGGCCGACAGGTCGGCGGCGACCAGCAGCGACTGCTTGCTCGGCGTCGTCTGCACCTGCAAGCCCGCCAGCGAGGCCGTCAGCAGCAGCACGATCAGTGTGCGCAGGCCAAGCGATAGCCGTGCGCGTCGCGGCGGCAAGGGTGGAGGGAAGACGCGCCAGATGACGACGATGATCGCCAGCGCCAGGACGCCCGCCCCCAAAAAGAGGGGGCGGGTGAACTCAAAGCCCACGGTGGAAGGCCAGCCATTCGGCGGTGACGACCGCGAGGGCCGCCAGCGCGATCCATGGCCAGATCTCGAGCTGACCTTTGTGGGTGGCCTGGATGGCGACCGCCCGCGTTGGCGGTAGCGTCAGCCGATCGGGTGGCTTGAGCTGGGAGATCGAATCGGAGAAGAGGTTGACGCTGAACCAGGAGCGCTGCACCTGGCCGGCGATCACCTGCTCAACCGTGTACAGGCCAGTCGGATCCGTCTCGGCGAAGCTGCCGATGGCACCGGTCGCCAGCGAGCGGCGGGTGCCGTCGGGCCGGATCACGGTGACCGACGTCGCACCGGGCTCGGGCACGATGGTGACCGGTTCGGCCGGATGAAAGCTGTGGCTTGGCACGCTGGGCGGCAGCATCCACTCGCTGAGGTTTTGGGTAAGGATCGGGAAGGCGATCCGAAGCGGCAGGTCGGACTCGTGCAGGTCGAAGCCGATCAGCACCTGCCGGAACGGCTCGTCGCGAACCAGCACCAGCGGCGTTTGGAGGCTACTGATCAACGGCCTGCCGAAGGTCGACGCGCGCAGGTCCTCGCTGCGCGCCACGTGCACATCCTGGAGATCGACATTCGCCAGCAACGGGTCGCCGGCGTCGACCGCACGGACGCGCCCAATGCCGACCGCCGCCCCACCGGCCAGCGCCGATCCCGCCGGTGGGTCAACCATCCAGAATGGTCCGTCTGGCAGAACGGGTGGCGCAAACCGATCGAACACCGTCATCGCATACGCCGAGCTCGCGTGGTACGCGGTGGGAGAGACGACATCCATTTGAAAGTCCGATCGCAACCGCAGGGCCTGCTCGAGGAAGACGTTGCCCGTCGTCACCAGCAGCACCTTGAAGGCGCGCGGCGTGCGGGCGACGGCGGTCGCCGTGTCATCGACGGCGAAGATGTCGCCGGCGGCGAGGCGTGCGGTCACCGAGGTCGCGTCCGATGGAACCGGCAACACGAGGTCCTGCCCCTGGCCGGCCGGCAGGGTCAGTGGCCGGACATCGAGCAGGTGACCATCGGCGCGCCATTCGAGGCTGACCGAACGGACCTGCTGGCCGAAATTTTGCAGATGCAGGTAGGCCGCGCGCGTCTGCGCACTGGTCCGCACCGTCAGCGACGTCAATCCGACGTTCTCCCCCGAAACGCCGACGCGGTGATACTCGACTGGAAACGGGAGACCGGCGGAAAATGACGAGCGAAGCGGTTGCACGATGCCGTCGGAGAACAAATAGGCGCGCGCATCGTCGCCGGCCCGAACCAGGCCGGCCGCCAGCGCCAGCGCGCTCGACAGATCGGCCGCGCCATTGCTCGCGGCGATGCCATTCACGGCACGATGCAAAGCGTCGCGGTCGCCCGTCACCGACGCGATGATCCTCGAGCTTGGGCCGACGGCGATGACGGTCATCCGGTCCGAAGGTCCGAGTTGATCGATCACGGCATTGACCTGGCGCTTCGCCTCAGCAAGTCGAGAGGGGGTCACGTCCGTCGCCTGCATCGAGGCCGAGGCGTCGAGCAGCACGATGCTGTGTCGGGCGAGGGAGGCCCCCGCCGGCAACACCGGCTGCACCGCGGCGGCGACCAGGGCGGCGGCCGCCAGCAATTGCAGAAATAACAGCCAGCTCGGGCGCAGGCGCTGCCAGGGGACGTTCGCCTGGCGGTCGCGGATCTGGCTCGGCCATAGATGCAGCGCCGGCACTATGCGCGTGGGCCGGCGGATCTTCAAGAAGTAGAGCGCGAGGATCGCCGGCAGCGTTAACGCCAGGACGGCAGCGAGCGGGGCGAGGACGGTCATGTCTCGCGCGCCTTTCCACACCGGGGCGCGCTCATATCAGCAGCCCAATCCGCCGCAGGGTGACCTGCACCATCTCGTCGATGGGTTCCGAGGTGGAAAGCCGAGCGAAACGCAGACCGCGGCGATGGGCGGCGCGCTCGATCTCATCGGTCCGCTGGGCCAGCAACTTGAGGTAACTGCCCTGGGTGAGCGGTGTCGCCGTGAACTCTCGCTCGACCCCGGTCTCGGCATCCCGCAGCCGCGCGTCCCCGGACCAGTCCAGCGTGAGCTCCTGGGGAGCCAGCAGCTGAAGCACGGCGCCTTCCTGGTGCGCTCGCTGCAGCGCCGTCAATGCGGGATCCAGCGGCGATTCGCCGAGGCCGTCGGTGATCAGGACCGTCATGCCCGGTCGCTGGCGGCCGATCGGCCAGACCAATTTCTCGTAGTTGGTCACGCCGCCGGCGGGAAACGATTGCAATCGGGAAAAGAGCGTCGCCGCCGCACGCCGGCCCCGCGAGGGCGCGCCGCCCGAGGTTTCACCCTCGGCAAACACCGTGAGCCGTACCCGGTCGAGTGCCGCGAGGGCGACGTAGGCGATGGCGCCGGCCAGCTGGCGCGCGGTCTCCGCCTTGTTTGGCTTGCCCCAGTCCATCGATCCGCTTAGGTCGACGAAGAGACTCAGTGGCAGTTCTTCTTCCGCGACGAAGAGCCGCAGCATGAAGCGATCGAGACGTGCGTAGGCGTTCCAATCGATCAGACGGAAGTCATCGCCGGGGGTGTAATTCCGATAATCCGCGAATTCGACGGATTGACCCCGGCGCTTTGAGCGGCGCTCGCCTCCCATCTGGCCGCTGACGGCGCGCCGCACCTGGAGCGCGAGCGCCTCGAGGCGTCGGAGCAAGGCGGGCTCCAACAGTGGGGCCACTTTCAGCGCTACTCCCGGCCGGGTTCCTTGGGCGTCTGCTCCAGGATGTCGTTGATGATCTTGTCGGCCGCGATCCCATCGGCCTCGGCCTCGAACTGCAGGAAGATCCGGTGTCGCAGCGCCGGCGCCGCCACGGCATTGAGATCGTCAAAGGCCACGTTATAGCGGCCTTCCAGGAGCGCGCGGACTTTGCCCGCAAGGATCAGCGTCTGCATGCCGCGCGGGCTGGCGCCCCATCGGACGTAGCGGCGCACGCCGTCGAGCTGGGTGCGGTCGGGATGGGTGGCCGTGATCAGCCGCGCCGCGTAGGCCAGCACGTGTTCGGCGATCGGAACCTCGCGGGCGATGCGCTGGGCAGCAAGGACGGCCGGGGCGTCCGCCACCGGCTTGAGCTGCGGCGTCGACTCGCCGGTGGTGCGTCGCGCGATCTCGAGGAGGTCTTTTTCACTTGGGAAGGGAACGAGGACCTTGAAAAAGAATCGATCCAGCTGCGCCTCGGGCAACGGATAGGTTCCCTCGAGCTCGATCGGGTTCTGGGTGGCGAGCACGAAGAAGGGCGTGGGCAGCGGCCGGGTCTGCGTCCCGACCGTCACGGTGTGTTCCTGCATCGCCTCGAGTAAGGCGCTCTGTGTTTTGGGCGTGGCGCGGTTGATCTCATCGGCGAGCACGAGGTTGGCGAAAATGGGCCCCGCCTGGTAATGAAACTCGCGGCGGCCAGCCTCGTCGCCGATGACGTTGGTGCCGACGATGTCCGCGGGCATCAGGTCGGGCGTGAACTGGATGCGCGAAAAGCTCATGGTGAGCGCCTGCCCCAGCGAACGGACCAATACCGTCTTGCCCAGCCCGGGGACGCCTTCCAGCAGGACGTGCCCGCCGGCGATGAGCGCGATCACGGTGTCGCGGAGCAGCTCTTTCTGACCGACGATCAGACGGGCGAGCTCGGCTTCGAGCGATTGCGCCAGCTCGGTCACGCGGGTTGCATCGACGCGCGGTTCTTCGGCGATCATGATCCTCCCTGGCGCTTCAAGTTATTTCGGACCGGGTCCCGTCTGCTCCCCGAGTTGGGAGAAGTACTGGCGGACGAGGTCGCGCTCGCTCCCCGGAATGAGGCTCTGGTTGGTGGCGTCCAGCGCCGCCTGCTGGTAGGCCTGGATAACCTGGCTGTAGGGGCTGAGCGGCACATCCTGACCCGGTCCCAGCGGGGTCGGATCGTTCTGCGACTGGCCGGGGACGGGCTGGCCCGGCACGTAGACCCGCTCCGTGCTCTTTGCGCCCGAGCCGCTCCCCGTCCCGGAACCGTTCGAGCCCGTGCCACCCGTTCCGCCCGACCCACTGCCACTACCGGAGCCGGTGCCGCTGCCGCTGCCGCTACCACTCCCGCTCCCGGTCCCAGTGCCATTGCCGCTTCCGTTGCCGCTGCCGCTCGCACCCGGCGAAGCGCCGGCGCCGGCGCCAGGCGAGCTGCCGGCCCCCGGCGACCCGCTGGCCCCAGCGTTCGGCTGCCCACCCTGGCCTTTCGCGTCACGGTCCGCCTGCGCAGCGAGCTCCTGGCGCGCGGCCTCCAGTCCGTTGATCGCCGACGCGACTGCCTGGTCGGTATTCTGCTGCTGCTGCAGCGAGTCCAGCTGGCTGGCCACGTCGCTCAGGGCTTGGGCAGCCGAGGAGGGGTCGCCGTTCTGCAGCGAGGACGAGGCCTTGCTCAACGAATCGCGCATCGTGCTGTTCTGCGCCTGCTGCGCGGCCTTCGCCAGCGCCTTGGCCAGCTCCTGGCGGTCCTTCGGCGACATGTTCTGGAGCTGCGAGGCCAGGTCGCGCACCGACTGCGCTCCCTGCGCGGGGCTGGTGCTGATCGCCTGGGCGGCGCTTCGGCCCGCGGCGGTCCCGCTGAGCGCGTTGGCGAGATTCTGCGCGCTGCTGCTCAGCGCCGGCGTGCCGGGATCGGTCAACCGCTGGAGCTGCTGCTCGGCTGGCGTGATCGTCTCGAGCGCCTTGCGCGGACTATCGGCCTGGCCGATCTTCGCCTGGGCGTCCTGCAGAATCTTCTGGACCTGGGGATCGACCGGCGTCGGCTTGGCGCTGTCCGTGATTTTCTTCTGGGCGTCCTGGATGGCTTTCGCGGCCCGAGCCTGGCTGGTGCGATCCGCCTGCCGTTGCGCGAGCACCTGGTCCATCGGGTTGGGCAGGAGTGCGAGCGCCAGAGCAAAAATCGCCAGCACAGCGACCAGGGAGGCCTCGCCGCGGTTGACCCGTACCGGGAAGGCGGCCGCCAGCCGGGTCCGGGCGGCGTGCTGCAGCGCATCGTTCCGCTGCACGTCGTCGAGCGAGCCAGACGCGGTTCGCCGCTCCCAGGCGGTTGACAGCCGCTCCTTCAAGCCGAGCCGGATGTCGGCGAGCCGCATCAAGATCGCCGCACTCGGCCGCCGGAGCAGCCAGGCGATTGCCGCCACGGCCAGCGCGACCGGAATGCCGACAACCGCGACGGTTGCCCGCCGCTCCAATGGCGTGAGCCTTGCGATCAGTAAGACCAGGGTCACCCATGCGACCGCACCCACCAGGCCATGCACGGCGTAGCGCGCCGCCCGGGCGCGGGCGGCCGCTCGGCGGAGTTCGCGGATGATCGCGTCGAGGGAGTTCATGCCGCCACTCGGGCGCGCCGTCGCCAGGGAAGATGCCGGATCGGTGGCAGCAGGATGGCGCTCAGGACCAGCGCAATCAGTGAGATCACCAGTTGCATGGTGACGGTTGCCTGCCAGTATTGCCAGCCGCTGAATAGGCCGCTGGGGATGGTCGTCCCGCTCGCTTGCGCCGGGTTATACGGCCCGATCGAGCCCTTGCCGATCGGCACCGCGTTCGAGTAACAGGACCCCGAACCATTCGGCCCGGCGCTACACACCATCCCTCCACCCTGCGCCATCGGATAGATACCGCCGTTGCGGATGCCATAGCCGTTGATCGGCCCGTTCGTGCCGATCACGATCAAGGGCAGGATCGGGCTGAGGTAGGTAATGGCCGGCGGCGCCGGCGCCTTGGTGGCGTTCGGGTTGATGTCCGTGGGGAAGAGCAGCCCGAACAGCAGGCTGCCCGCCAGCAGGATGAATGCGGCGCCATAGGCAGCGACCGTCGCCGGCAGCGTCCGCTTGAACGCGGTCGAGCAGGCGATGCCGATGATGCCGAGCGTGAGGGCGGTGACCGCCGTCACGAAGAAGGCGTTCAGCACCTGGTCGAGCTCGATCCCGCCAAACAGGAAGACGAGACTGAAAATCGGCACCGAAAGGAGCAGAAGCAACATCACGAACGACATCGAGGCCAGCAGCTTGCCCCACAGAATGGAAAATGCGGGCAACTTCGTCACGAAAAGCAGGTCGATCGTCTGCCGCTCGCGCTCGCTGCTGACGGCGCCGGCGGTGAGCGCCGGCGTGATGAACGCCAGCAGCACCATCTGGAAGAGCACCAGCCAGAGGAACAGCGCCTGGCCGTAGTTGGCGGCCTGCCCGCCATTGAAGGAGTTGCGCGCCGCCGAAGCCGTCGAGGAAAAGATCGCCCAGCCGAGGCCGCCAAGTAGCAGGATATAGATCGTCATGGCGAGTGGCGACCGCCAGGTGCGCATCCTGGATCGATACTCTTTGGCGACGATCGGGTTCCAGAGCGCGACGGCAATGCGGTTCATCAGACGTCCTCCGACGTGGCTTTCATGAACGCGTCTTCGAGGCCGCCTTCGAGCTGACTGAAGGCCGAAACCTTGATGCCGGCCGCGGTCAAGGCCTGCAGGATGCCGGCGGCGGCGGCATCGTCGCCATCGTACTGGGCTTCGATCGCGCCGTTGACCAGCGCGACCTCCTGGATCGTGGGGAGGGCCTTGAGCACGGCGGCGGCTTCTTCCTTTTGTCCGAGGACGGAGATTCGTAGCCGACGGCCGCTGGTCAGCTGCCGGATGACGTCCTGCACCGGCCCGGTCGCCCGCATCCGTCCCTGGTCGATGATGCCGATCATGGTGCAGAGCTCGGTGAGCTCGGGCAGGATGTGGCTGGAAATCACGATCGTTTTGCCCATGGTTTGGAGCTCCTTCAGGATCTCGCGCATCTCGACCCGGGCGCGTGGGTCGAGGCCTGAGGCCGGTTCGTCGAGGAGCAGCACGGCCGGATCGTGGACCAGCGCGCGGGCCAGGCAGAGCCGCTGCTTCAAGCCCCGCGACAGGGTGTCGACCGCCTGGTCGCGGCGGTCAGACAGTCCAACCAGCTCGAGCAGGTCGTCGGCGACTTTCTTGCGGCGCGCTTTGGGCTGCCGGTAGCAGGAGGCATAAAAATCCAGATACTCGGACGCCGTCAGCTGGTCGTAGACTCCGAAGAAATCCGGCATGTAGCCAAGCCGCTCGTGCACCCTGTCGGGGTGTTCGATGACGTCGGCGCCGTCGACCAACGCCCGGCCGGACGTCGGTTCCAAGAGCGCCGCCAGGATCCGTAGTGTCGTCGTCTTGCCGGCGCCGTTCGGTCCGACGAACCCGAAGATCTCGCCTTTGGGCACCTCGAACGAGACGTGATCGAGCGCGGTGCGATTGCCGTAAGTCTTGGTCAGCCCCTCGACGGTGATCATCGGACTGTCCCCGACAGCGAGATGCTGCCCGCCAGGAAACCGCCGCCCGTCGTGCTCAGACGCAGCCTGATCAGACCGGTGGACGGCTCAACCGCGCTGTCCGGAATGGCGGTGGTTCCGTTGTCCTGGTACGCGATCGCCGTCCAGGTGGCGTTCGACCAGTCCCACACCTCGCCCGTAACGGCGGGCCCGGTCTGGGTCGTGTTACCCGGTGCCCCGAACTTCGGGCCGTAGGGATTCTGGGCGCTGACCGACAGCCCGGTCAGATGGGCGCCGCCGCTGAGCCCCGGGGCGAATTCGTACGTGACGCTACCGTTCTGCATCAGCAGCATGCCGGGCGGGCCTTGGCTCTGGGTGTCGCCCACGACATCCACGATGCGGCCGCTGACGAGGCCGGCGGGCAACGGTCCCGTACCAATCTGGTCCACCGGCAGCGACAGGACCACCGCGGCGAGCGAGGTCGACCGGGGATGGCCGCCGTTCACCGTGAGATCCTGGAACGACTGGTGGGTCCAGGCGACCAGCAGTGGTGCGGCGGTCGAGGCGCCGATGCCCTTGAAGCCGGCGCCGGTCGGCAGCAGGGAGAGGATCTGGCTTTTGGCAAAGTTGTCGCGCTCGGCCGACGTCACGTTCGGACCGCCGGGGCCGTAATAGATCCCGGACTGGTTGTAGATCCGCATATAAAGAGGTTGTCCCAGCGACGTTGCCGCTTTGGGCGTGAGGCTGACGGTCGCCGACGCGCCCGGCTTGAGCGCGCCAATGGTCTGAAAGTTATCGCCCGCCATCAGGACGCCGTCCGTGAACGTCAAGTTCGAGTGATTCTCGATCGTTCCCGTGAGCTGGCCGTTCACGAGGGCCACGTGGGCCGTCAGCTTGGGCGCCGTGGTGATGCCTTCCGTGGCGAAGCCGCCCAGCGCGAAGGCCGTCATCCCGGAGAGCGTTACCTCGTTGGTCGCCACGTTGACCCGCACGCTGCCGGCATAGGCGTACCCGTTGTTGGTCGCGATCGGGCTGATGAGCAACCGCTCGCCGCCCGCCGTCGCCTGGTAATCGCCCCGGCTGGGCGGGATCACGCCGGTATAGGTCTCCTGGTACGCATGATCCGATCCCGGCTGCACGTGAACGATCGCGATTTGGTTGGTTTGGACGGACCGACCTTTGGTGAAGAGGCCCGCGCCATATGCGCCGCCTGCCGCGAGCAGGGCGATCAGCGGGACGGTGACCCAGGCAAGAGCGCGACGCCGCATCGCGCCTAAGACGAGATAGTTCACCGGGCCCACCAGCAGCACGTAGATCAACACCAGCGCTCCGGTGAGTTGCAACGACGGTAAATCGAGTCCGGGCAGGTTGCCCAACACCGGCGTCAGCGCGCTGCTCCTAGAGGCGATCGACGGCTGGGAGCCGAAACCCTGCGCGGCCGGCCCCATGACCGCGTACGGAACGTTCTGTGTCGAGCCTCCCTGCGCGAAGAAGGCGCGCGACATGACCTGGCGGAGGATCGTCCGGCTGGCGCCTGCGACCGCGACCGGTTGCTGGTTCCAATCAAACGTCGACATCGTGACCACCCCGGCGCCATAGGGGCGCTCCAGGATCAGCGGCCGACCGGCATCGCTCAACCAGGCGGTCCCGTTGGTGACGGTACCGGTCGCGACATCGACTGCCGCCCCGCCGATAGCCGCCGTATCGATCACCGTTGTGCCGCTGATCTGCATCGGCAGGATCGCGGGCGGCAGGCCGGCGAGCGTCTTCCGCCAGGCGGCGCCGGTGCCGACCAGCAGGTCGCCGCCGGTCGCCACATAGTCGGCGATGGCGGCGCGCTGGCCCGACGTCAGACCATCGGTCGCGAAGTCGTCGATCGCCAGGATGTCGAAGGCCCGCAACGGAATCGCCGAATCCGCAATGTCCTCGGCATGAAGATGCACGACGCGGGCCGCGATCCCGCCCGGATGGACGGCGGCGAAGTCGTCGAGCGCGGCACTCTGATCCGAGAGGACGCCGATCAGCGCCGAGGTCGTGGCGCCGCCAGCGGAGTCCTGCGAAACGACGACCCGGCCCTGCTGCGTGATGCGGGCGGTAATGGTTGCCCCGGTGGTGTTCTCTACCAGGTAGAGGCGGACGCGCTTGCTGGCGCCGCTCGCCAGGCTGATCGGCTCCTGGTAGATGGTGAAGCCGCTGACGCCGGGTTGGGCATTCAGCGCTTCCTGGACCTCGAGCATGCCATCGACCCCGGCGCCGGTATTTCGGGCGTCGATCGTCACGGGCATCCAGGCGCCCGCCTTGACCACGTCCTGGTAGCCGGCGTGCACGGTCAGCGTTATCGGGTTGGTGGCCGCGTAACCCGGGACGGCGGCGATCGGAAGAGCAAACGCGGCCAGCATGGCTGCGAGGCCAATACGCGCGGGCAGGCGCCGTCCCCGGAGACGCATCTCGCTCAATAAGACGCCCGGCGGACCGAAAAGTTCCGTTCGGGCAGTGTACCGGGTCGAAATGGACCGAGAGTGGCGGGCCCGAGCCCTAGAAGCGAACTGCCGGAGGAGGGACTCGAACCCACACGGACTTACGCCCAGGCGCTTTTGAGGCGCCCTCGTCTACCATTCCGACACTCCGGCTGAGAAACCCTGCGAGTATATCCGACGTTCCCGGATGGA
>DATBYO010000031.1:0-4242 GCA_036513655.1 Candidatus Dormiibacterota bacterium
AGGTTGACGAGAGCGACGTCGATTCCCGCGTCCTCTCTGAGTCGCCCGGCCAGGAGGCTCGGGAAGTTCTGCGCTTCGTCCTCAAGCCCCGTGCCGATCGTGTACGAATCGCCGAGCGCCACGTATCGGATAGATTCCACAGGGCGATGTTAGGTCCGACCGTGCCCATCGAACCGTCGTATCGAGATCTACTCCGCGTCCGTGGCTTCGGTCGGGTCGTGCTTGGGACGTTGCTGGCGCGGTTCGGTGGCCAGATGTGGGGGATCATCCTCGTTCTGTTCGTGCTGCAACGCTACCGATCACCCGGCCTGGCGGGACTCACGTTGCTGTTCTCGATCCTTCCTGGGCTCGTCTTCAGCCCGGTTGCCGGTGCCTTGCTCGACCGACAGGGCCGCGTCCGGTTGATGATCCTCGATTACGGGGTGACGGCAGGGCTCACCGTCGCCATCATCGTCCTATCGCTCGCGCAGCGGCTTCCGCCGCCGCTCCTCCTGCTGACCGTGAGCGTTCTCGGCGTCAGCAACATCCTGAGCATCACCGGTGCGCGCTCGCTATTCCCGCTGATGCTGCCGCGACATCTATGGGATCGGGCGAATGGGCTCGACAGCAGCCTGTACTCGCTGACCGCCGTCATCGGCCCGGCGATCGCCGGCCTGGCGGTCGCGAGATTCGGGCCAGAAGGGGCCTTCGTCGTCTCCGCCGGCGTGTTTGCTGTGGCTGCCGTCTCCCTGCTTGGCGTCCACGAGCCCGTCGCTCGGGCGGATTCAGCGGGATCCTTGATGGGCGACGCCTGGGCGGGCCTGCTGTACGTCATTCGGCATCCCAGCCTCCGCGGCCTGGCGATCACCTTGTTCCTGTGCAACCTCGGGTTCGGCGTGATTCCGGTCGGCGTTCCGGTGCTGGTGTTGCGGCAGCTCCACGGCAGCGCCGCGACGGTGGGTCAGGTGTTCGCGGTCTTCGGACTGGCCGGCCTGGTCACCGGGTTACTCATCGGTCGCGTCAACACCGAGGGTCGGGAGCGGCTGCTGATCGCCGGTTGCATCGCGATCCAGGTCGTGACCCTTGCGCTCCTGGCATTCGTGAACACTCTGGCGATGGTGTTCGTCCTCTCCGCCATCAACGGTGGTGCGGAATCCGTCGTCAACGTCGGGCTCTTCGCGCTGCGCCAACGGCGCACGGATCCTTCCTGGTTCGGGCGCGCGTTTGCGGTGTCCATGAGTCTCAACTTTGCCGGTATCCCGATCGGATCAGCCCTGTCGGGACCGTTGCTGGAGCATTCGCTCGCCCTTCCGCTGCTGCTGGGAGCCGCCATCAGCGCCGTCGCTGTGGTCGCCGCCTTGGTGCTTATCCCAGCACGGGCGCTGGCCGAAGTCCGATAAGGGAGTCGGTCACTGCGAGAGCGGTGCTAGGGGCTCTGCAAGACTCCGAGGAAGGTGCCGCTGACGCCGAGATCCCGCACTTCGGTCGGCCTGGCGAGATCGATGATGCCCAGCGTGGTCGGCGCAAAATCCGGCGGGCATCCCGAGCACGTCGTCTTCACGCTCCCGCGGGCCCCGATGATGGTCTGATTGTCCAGCCACCCCTGCGGCTGGAATGCCGATCCGAGACCGATGCGGACGCCGTCCCGGCTGCGGACAACGCTGGAGTCGAAGGTGTAGCAGCACTTACTGTTGAGGCTGAACGCGACGTGCGATGCATCGGGCGAGAGGGCGATAAGGCCGTAGGAGAAGTCGTCGGTCGGGTCCAGCCCCTTCAACGACCAGAGGACCGACCCAGAGGAGTCGCGGACCGTGGGTAGCTTCGGGTCGTGGCAGACGAGGTTACCGTCCTTGGTCTCTCCGAATAGTGGCGAACATTTGGCTCCGCCGATCGACCCTCCCACCTGTTGCCCGCGCAGGTCGAGGTGCACGGCGGGGCCGCCCCACACGGTCCCCGCGATGAAGCCGATGTAGGACATGTGGCTGTCCGGGATGGCGATGGGGCCGGTCCGATCCCAGCCGACCACGGACATGACACGTTGGGGGTTGGTCTGGTCGCTCACGGTAGTCGTCGATCCCCCAACCGTAGCGAGGTCGATCTCCTCATAAACCCGACCCGGCTCGTGGATCGGACATCCCTGCTGCGGATCCCAAGATGGCGACAGTGGCGTGTACACCATCATTGCGGCCATCAGCTTGCTGCCGTCGGGACTGACGGCGTACCAGACGACCTGCTGACTGGTCCGGACTGGGAAATGGGCCACGTCCGTCGCCTCACCTGACGCGCTGAGTCGCCAGACCGTCCCGCTGTCGTCCAGGTAGTAGGCGGCGTTGGCGGCCACCTGGATGGACGAATTAATCCAGCCCCCCTCGCAGCCGACGAGGGGCTGTGGTAGTTGTTTGAAAGCGCGCCGTGCCCGTACGTGGCCCTCGCGGTCGACGATGGCCACGGTGCATGGGGTGCCATAACAGTGTGGGACCCCTTCGACGATCACGAACAGCTGGGCGGTGTTTCCGGCAGGCGGCGTGGGTGTCGCGGTTGCGACCCCTGAGGTCGTCGCCGAGGTCGTGCCGGGGTGCGCCTGACCGCAACCCGTTAGCAACAGCAGCGCGGTGGCCGCCAATCGCTTCATATCACTTGTAACCGCCGATTCGAGGCTGAAGTTACGCCTATACGGGGAAGACGCCGTGCTTGCGGTCGACGCGCGGACGTTGGCTGGTGGCGTAGGCGGCGAACCGATTGACGAGCTCGGTGCGCAGCTCGGTCGGCGCCACGACCGCATCGATGACGAGGTCCGAGGCCAGCCGGTAGAGGTCGATGTCTTTCCGGTACTCCTCTTGCAATTTCGCGACGTACGCCGGGCGTTCGGCCTCTGGGTGTTCCTGGATCTTGTTGTAGAAGACGGCGTTCACCGCGGCGCTCGGCCCCATGACCCCGATCATGGCGGTGGGGAGCGCCAGCGTCGCATTGGGCGCGTAGGCCGGTCCGGCCATCGCGTAAAGGCCGGCGCCGTAGGCCTTGCGCACGATCACCGAGATCTTCGGCACGGTCGATTCGGAGACGGCGGCGATCATTTTGGCGCCATGGCGGATGATTCCCTGCCGCTCGACGGCGGTGCCGATCATGAATCCAGGCACGTCGGCGAGGAACAGCAAGGGGATGTTGAAGGCGTCGCAGAGCGCGATGAAGCGGGCCGCCTTGTCGGCTGAGTCGACGAAGAGGATGCCGCCTTTGTGCATCGGCTGGTTGGCGATCACGCCAGCCACCCGGCCATCGATGCGCGCCAGGCCGCAGATGATCTCCCTGGCGAAGAGCTTCTTGATCTCGAAGAAGCTGCCCTCATCGATGACGCCCTCGATCAGTTGCTGCATGTTGAAGGCGCGCCCCTCGTCGGCGGGTACCAGGGTGTCGAGCGGGACGGGCGCGTGGGCGTCCACCGAACGAACTTGCTGAGGCATCCCGGTCCAGTTCTGGGGGAAATACGAGATGTAGCGCCGGCCGGCGGCGATCGCTTCTTCATCGGAGTCCACCAAGAGGTCGGCCAGGCCGCTCACCGTCGCGTGCATGCGCGCGCCGCCCATCTCCTCGAGCGTCACCTTCTCGCCGATCACCATCTCCGCCATCCGCGGTGACCCGAGGTACATGCTGGCGTTGCCCTCGACCATGATCGTGATGTCGCAGAAGGCGGGGATGTAAGCGCCGCCAGCGGCCGAGGGACCAAACAGCAAGCAAATCTGGGGCACGACGCCGGACAGTTGGACCTCCTGGTAGAAGATGCGCCCCGCGTGCCGTCGCCCTGGGAACATCTCGACCTGGTCCGTGATCCGGGCCCCGGCCGAGTCGACCAGGTAGATCATCGGGATGCCGGTCTCGTAGGCCCGCTCGATGATCCGGATGATCTTCTCCACCGTGCGGGCGCCCCAGGACCCGGCCTTGACCGTGGAGTCGTTGGCCATCAGCGCGACCGCCCGGCCGCCGATCAGCGCCGTGCCGGTGATCACGCCGTCGGCGGGCAGCCCGTCGGCCAGCGCGTTGGCGTACCGGCCGTCCTCGGTGAAGCTGCCCTCGTCGGCCAGCAGGGCGATCCGCTCGCGCGCCAACAGCTTGCCGCGCGCGGCGGCGGCCTCGTGATACCGCGGGGCGCCGCCGCGCTCGATGCTCTCGCGCAGCTTGGGGAGGTTGGTCATGAGGTCGGTCTCGCGGAGCTTGGCGAAGTCGGCGGAATCGGTCATGGAGCGATTGTCCTGGTCCGCGGGCCGGCCC
>DATBYO010000032.1:0-10803 GCA_036513655.1 Candidatus Dormiibacterota bacterium
ATCCGCAGACCGGCCCGCGCGACAGCTTTGCGCGAGGCGGGAATCGGCCCCAGACCCATCAGCGAGGGGTCGACGCCCGCGCTGGCCGCGGCCAGGACGCGCGCTAGAGGCCGGACGCCGATCCGCTCGGCATGTGATTCCGCCATCAACACCAGGCAGGCGGCCCCATCGTTGAGCGGTGACGAGTTGCCGGCAGTGACGGTGCCATCCTTCTCGAAGGCGGGCTTGAGGCTTGCCAGCTTTTCAAGGCTGGTATCGGCCCGCGGCCCCTCGTCCTTCTCGAAGCTGGCGCCATCCGGCAGCGCCACCGGCACCAGCTCGTTGCGAAAGTGGCAGGCTTCTTGCGCCGCCACCGCCTTGCGGTGACTATCGAGCGCCCAGCGATCCTGAGTCTCGCGGCTGATGCCGTAGCGGCGGGCGACGAGCTCGGCGGTCTGCCCCAGGCTAATGGGCGGGTACTTTTCCGCCAGCCGTGGATTGACCATGCGCCAGCCCAGCGTGCTGTCGTGCAGCGTCTGAGCGCCGCGCGCGAACTCGCGGTGCGCTTTCTCGAGGATGTAGGGGGCGCGCGTCATGCTCTCCACCCCGCCGGCGAGGAGGCAGGTGCCGTTTCCAGTCTCGATCTCGCGGGTCGCCGTGACGACGGCTTGCATCCCCGAGCCGCAGAGCCGATTCATGGTGGCCGCCGGGATTTCCACCGGCAACCCCGCCAGCAGCACCGCCATCCGGGCGACGTTGCGGTTGTCCTCACCCGCCTGGTTGGCGTCGCCGAAGAAGACGTCCTCGATGCTCGCCGGGTCGAGCCGGTTGCGCTGCACCGCCTGGCTGACGACCAGCCCCGCCAGGTCGTCCGGCCGGACGTCCTTGAGCGCGCCGGCATAGCGCCCGATGGGGGTGCGCAGGGCATCGACGATCACCGCCTTCTCCATCGAGGCCATGCTACGTCATTAAAATGTTGCCCTAGTCGTGACTGATCTCGCCCGGCAATATGACGCGGTGAACCTGGTGGCCGATCCGCTGCACGGCTACATCAAGATCACCAAGCGGGTCCACGGTGGCAGCGTTGCCTCCGAGCAGGACCTGCTCGATCACCCCTGGCTGCAGCGGCTACGCCGGATCCATCAGCTGCAGTCAGCATGGTGGGTCTTCCCCGGTGGGGAGCATTCGCGTTTCCAGCACGCGCTCGGCGCCATGCACCTGAGCGGGGAATGGGCCCGCCGGCTCTATCCGAACCTCAGCGCGCTGGCGGCCGATGTGCCGTCGCCGGCCTGCGTCGAGGAGACGCTGCGGGTGGCCGGCCTGCTGCACGACGTCGGACACGGGCCCTTCGGTCACTTCTTCGATCAGAACTACCTCGACCGGTTTTCGATCGACCACGAGGTGATCGGTCGTGCCCTGATCGGCGGCGACCTGGCCTCGATCGTGGCCGCGCTGGGCGCCAGCCCATCCGGGCCGTTCGCCGCCGGAGAGCAGATCGACCCGCGCTGGATCGCGGATCTGATCGCCGAAACCGATCTCCCCGGCCCGCCCGTCCCAGTGTGGGTGAGGGCGCTGAAGCCAATCCTGAACGGCATGTACACCGCGGACAATCTCGACTACGTGCCGCGCGATGCCTACATGTGCGGCGTCAAGGTTGGGCCGGTCGACATCGAACGGCTGCTGCACTACTCGTTTCTCGACCGGGAGGGGATGCTGCTCCACCAGCACGGAGCCCAGGCGCTGCTCCTCTTCCTGAACGCCCGCCTCTATCTCTACAACAACATCTATTACCACCGGACGGTTCGCCGGATCGACCTCCACATGCGCGAGATCTTTCGGGAGACGATCGACCAGATCCTGCCCGGCAACCCCCTCGACCACCTCGATCGGTATCAGGAGCTGACTGATTGGTCGCTGATTGACACTGTCGATCGCTGGCGCCACGAGGGTGGCCGGGCGGCGGAGCTGTCCCACGAGTGGGGCCGGATCGTTCGGCGCGAGCTGAAGTGGCGGTTGATCTTCGAGGACTACTACGAGTTCTCCAACCTGCCCGACGCCTTCCTCTACCCGCAGCCGTCGGACTACGTCCGCCGCATCCGCGAGGCGCTGCCGCCCTCGCTCAAGGGGGCTTCCTTCGAAGTCGACCTGGCGTCGGTCGATCCGCGGCCGCAGAATCCGTTCAACGATCCCTTCCCGGTCAACATTTACAACCCCGTGAGCCGCTCGGTTGAGCGAAGCGCGGTGGCCGAGCTCTTTGCGCGCCTCCCGATCCGGACCACCCTGGTCCGCGTCTTCACCGACGAGACCACGCAGGTCGAGGCGTTGCGGGCAGCCGTAGAGCGCGCCCTGTACCGCCGCGATTCGAACCTGGCGGAGGCCGTGCCGTGAGCAGACCCCACCCCGACCTCCCCCGCAAGGGGGGCTGGATATAGCTGACATGGCCATCCAGCCCCAGGAGGCGATCAAGCCGCTCACGGTCCTCGAGCTCAACACCCGGATCCACGACCTGCTGGCCGCCCGTTTCCAGAGCGTCGTCGTCAAAGGTGAGGTCAGCGGCGTCTCGCTCCGCGGCGGACACGTCTGGTTCACGCTCAAAGACGCGACGGCCGTGGTCGGGGCGGTGATCTTCAGTGGCACCGCCCGGCGCCTCCCGTTCCTGCCGGAGAACGGCCAGGAACTGGTGATTACCGGCCAGGTCGACTATCACGCCCAGTACGGGCGGGTCAACCTCGTGGTCAGCCGGCTCGACTACGACGGCGCCGGAAAGGTTCGGGCGGCGATCGAGCAGCTCAAACGCCGCCTCGAGGCGGAGGGTGCCTTTCGGCCGGAGCGCAAGCGGGCGCTGCCATTCTTGCCACGCTGCATCGCCTTCATCACCTCCCCGAGTGGGGCGGTGATCCATGACCTGCAGCAGACCATCTGGGAACGTTTCCCCAACACGCGGTTGGTCGTCTACCCGGCGCTGGTGCAGGGAACCGCGTCGCAGCGGAGCCTGGTGGCCGCCTTACGACAGTGTGACCAGGACCAGCTGGCCGACGTCGTCATCGTTGCCCGCGGCGGCGGCAGCTTCGAGGAGCTGATGGCCTTCAATCAGGAGGCCGTCGTGCGCGCCATCCAGGCGATGCGGATCCCGGTTGTCACGGCCCTGGGGCACACCTCCGATCGGACGCTCGCCGACCTGGTGGCGGACCGCGAGGCCCGGACCCCGACGGCTGCCGCCGAGATCGTCGTGCCGAACAAGCAGGACCTGCTCCGTCAATTGCGCGAACGCGGCCAGCGGCTGCAGCGGGCGGGCCTCACGGCCTTGATCACCCCGGCCCACCAGCTCCAGCGGCGGCGCTCGTCGCTCGAGCGCGTGGCTCACGATCTGACCGCGCGCCGGCGGGACGGCCTCGCCCACCAGGCGGAGATGCTGCGCCAGCGCGATCCGCGCGAGGTGCTTCGGCAGCGGGAGCGCTCGCTCCAGGAATGCCGGCGGCGACTGCAGCGCACGTGGCAGGCGACGGCTCAGCGGATCGAGACCGGGCGCCTTCAGGCCTCCGGCTTGCGCGAGCGGCTGATCGGGCTGACCGGTCGTGGCGTCCGCGAGCGGGCCGGCGTGCTGCAGAGCCGCGGGGCACGACTCACCGCGCTGGCGCCGGAGCAGACGCTCAAGCGCGGGTACAGCATCTGCCTGGACGGAAGCGGCGGCGGCGGCATCATCCGGGAGGCGGACCAGGCACGTAAGGGGCAGCCGGTCAAGGTGCTCCTCTCGGTGGGCCGGTTGGAGGCCACCGTCGACGAGGCGATTCCGTGACCCTTGACGAATCACTGACCTACGAGCAAGCGCTCGCGCAGCTCGATCAGACGCTGCACGCGCTCGAAGAAGGCAAGCTGAGCCTGGAAGAGGCCATCGCGGCGGTCGCCCGCGGGCGCGATTACCTGCAGCTCTGCGAGCGGAAACTGGAGGAGGCGCGGCAGCGGATCGAAAGTCTGCCCGTCAAAGAGGAGCCGGTGTCCGACGAGGAGCCGCCCCATCCGGCGACGGTCGCCGAATTACGAGCCGAGCGCGGGCCAGCACCCGGGACGCCCCAGGGCGAGATCCCGTTCTAACGCTGTTCTTCTGATTCCGCGGGTGGCTGCCGCTCGACTTCCGGACGCTCCGCGGGTGGTTGCCCCGGCCGGAATACGCCCCACTCGTGCAGCGAGCGGCGCAGCATCTCGGGGGTGGTCTTGTAGGCCGCTGCCAACTGCTCCAGGTCGTCGTTGCGAAAGGTGACCACGGGCGTATTGAAATCCTGGCGCTGCTGCTGAAGCCGCGCCACGTGGCGAGAAAGGATCGAGCCCTGGCGCTCGGGCAGGCCTTGCAGCTGGGTCAGGTCGATCGCCAGCTTGGGTGGGAGCGCGGGCTCGCCCACGCCTTCGATCTCCTCCGGGAGCAGTTGATTGACCGGGACGCTGTAGAGGGTGGCGATCTGGTGCAGACGGGTGACGGAGATATTGCGGTCGCCGCGCTCGTAGGCGGCGAGCAGCGACCCTTTCAGGCGCTTGTTCGACAGGACCTCGACCTGCTGCAGGGTCAGACCACGCTGCTTGCGGAGGCTGCGTAGCCTGGCTCCGACTTTGCGCGAATACCCGTCCATGAATCCCCCTTGACTGTGTGTGATCAGTCTATCGCAGAATGCGACGCGAACAAAACTTTTGGCGTGTATTGCCGGAGGGTGGCGGGGGGATCGTTCGTGGCGAACGACACCACCATCCGTGGCCGCCATTATGCCGGGTCGTGTTACCCATTGTCAAGTCCCGCTTACCTAAGTTCCAAGCTCGCTTAACGCTGCGGTCGAGGCCTTGGGGGCGCGACCCGCCTCATACGCCTGGCGAAAGCGGAGCGCGGCCTGCGCCGCGTCGCCATCTTCTTCGAGGGTGCGGGCGAAGTCATACGTGACTCGGGCCCGCAGGTCCGGGCTGTCGACCGTGGCCGCGACCTCCAGGGCGCGTTCGAAATGGCGATGCGCCGGCTCCCGCCGCTGGCGCGCGTGGGCGACCCGTCCGGCCACCCTGTGCACGGCGACCGTCGCAATCGGGTCGCTGGACCGCGTCTCGAGGTCGATCGCCTCCTCGATGAGCTCGCTGGCCCGGTGGAGGTCCTTGCGCTCGAGAGCGGACTCAGCCATGCCGACCACCAGGAGCGGCAGCAATTCGGTCTCGCCGATCCGCCGGAGGTGGTCGGCGCCTTCGCTGAAAAGCCGCTCCGCTTCCGCGACCCGGCCCTGCTGCAGCAACATTTCCCCCATGTTGAGCCGTAATTGGCCGGCCATCCGGACGTCCCGCAAGGTCTCGAAGATTCGGAGCCCCTTCTGGGCATAAGAGAGCGCTCGAGCATACTGGCCGGTCTGCTGCAGGGAGAGGGCGAGGCCCTCGTAGATCCCCGCCAGCGCTGGCATGTCCAGGACCTGCGAGGCCGCCGCGATCGCGGATTCATACGCGGCGATGGCCTCAACCGGCTGGCCGGCAACATAGTGGAGGTTGGCGCGGTGCCCAAGGATGCGGGCGCGCAGAACGGGATCGGTCAGGCCGGCCGACCGGTAAGACTCGAACGCCCTATCGAACCAGCGTCCGGCCGCGTGGGCCCGGCGGAGTAAGTAATGGGCGCTGCCCAGCCGGTCGCACAGCTCGACCAACAGTTGATGCCAGTTCGAACGCTCCGCCGCCGCGATCGCCTCCTCGAGCACGGGGATTGCCTCCTGCGCCCGGCCCAGCCTGAGGTAGGCGGTGGCCAGCGTCAGCTGCGCCTGGGTCCGCACCTCGATCGGGATGGGCCGCGCGAGGATTTGCCGCATCAGGGTCTCCGCGCGGGCGGCGTCGCTCTGATGGAGAGCGAGCTCAGCCTCTGCCAGGGCGAGCTCGAGCGCCGCCGTGGAGTCACCCGGATCCTCGAGGAAGTACTCGATTGGCCGTTGCAGCCGGCGGGCGATCACGCGGAGGTTCTGGGTAGAAGGGCGGGAGCGGCCCAGCTCGATTTGATTGAGGAAGGCCCGGGTGAAATCGGTGCCGGCAACCTCGCGGAGGCTGAGCCCGAGTTCCTGACGGGCCTGCCGGATGCGCCGTCCGAGCGGGTTGGGCGCACCGGGGTCGTCCGCTACCGAACGCCCCGGGCGCCGCCTGTTAAGCACAGCCTACAGTGTAACAACGATCGGTTGACAGTGGAAAACGTCGCTACAGAGGGTTCGGCCAGGCAGTTTCGGCACAGGCAAGGATGGCCGACGCGATGACAAACAGAATCCAGGGGTTAAAAAGACGCCGCACGGTCCCACCTCCAGAACAGGCGGCTCGCTCACGATCGGCCTGTCCTACGGCCAGCTTATGGACCGTCGTCAATCAACAGGGTCACGTCCGTAACGAAATTCGTAATGGGACGTCGCGAGTTCCTGACCGGGTCGCGGCGGCCTCTTTATAATCGAGGCCGGTCTGTGTCCCCGTAGCTCAGCCCGGATAGAGCACCGGCCTCCGGAGCCGGGAGCACAGGTTCAAATCCTGTCGGGGACACTTAACCTCTCAACCGCCCCTAGCCGGGGTTGGCCCCGGACCACTTGTAACGTCTGTTGACCTCGCGCGTTGAAGGGGTGAATCCGGCACCGGGGGTGGACAGCTGTTAGCGACCGATCGATCCTGGATCGAACCTCTGATGCTGGCGCTCGAACGGCCTGCGTTTCAGCTCGCCACCTTGCTGGTCAGTGACCCGTCTGTAGGTGAGGAGATCGTGCAAGAAGCATTCATCCGCGTCTGGCAGTCGCCCAAGACCCCGCGAGAACTGCCCGAATTCCGTCCCTGGCTCTACCGCACAATCGTGAACCTGGCCCGAGACCACCAGCGTCGGCGGATCCGATGGGCGAAGCTTCGACTTCCGGCCAGGACATCCGTTGATCCGGCACGTCTGACCGAGCAGGCAATGGAGGCCTCGACGGTCGATCTAGCCGTGCAATCGCTTGATCCGCGCGAGCGGGAGGCGGTTTACCTGCGATTCTTCGAAGGCGCCTCCTTCGATGAGGTTGGTCGGATCATTGGCAAACGCGAGGGGACGGCCCGCGTCCTCGTCCACCGAGCGCTGCGCAAGTTGCGCAACCGGCTCACAGCGGATGGCATGGCTCCGCAGGGAAGTGGCAGTGGTGCCTGAGGTCGACATGGATGAATTGATGAAGCAGCATCTTCAAGCCAAGCGCGCGGCGATGAATCCGCCGGCCGGATTCCACGACCGGCTCGTGGCACGTCTCGACAAGTCGTCTCCACGAAAACCATTCGGAGCCCTACCACAGCTCGCGATGGCGCTGGGGGTCGTAATGGGCGTCGCTCTGCTGGCGGTCGGGATTTCGTATCTCAAATCGCAGAGCACCGTCGCGCCGGTACGGGCCACACCAACGGTCCTCCCCTCGGCTAGCCCGTCCGCCCGGGGGTACGCCGGTTGTCTGGTGCCTCTTCCAGCTTCGTGGAGCCAGGCGCTAAGCGGCGGCGCGATCAAGACGGCGCCGTCCGACGCACCGGCCGCCTTCGCCATCTCCCCTGATGGCTCGCGTGTATTCGCTGGCGACGCCGCCAAGGCCTGGATGGGGATCGTCGCCCTCGATCGAAGTGGACGCGAGACTCGGATCACCTCTTTTCTGCCCGGCTACGACATGGTCATCACTGGCGGCTTCGACGGCCGTTGGCTGCTCTGGGCCGAGGCGAACTATCACGTCCAACGGCAACTAACGCTCCGCGCCTGGGACAGCTCCAATAACCGCTTCATGACGCTTTCGACCGGGGTGTTCGAGCAGGTGAGCGTGGACCATGGCAAGGCAGCCTGGATCAGCACCGTGGACCGCCAGCTTCATCTTTTTGACCTCGCTTCGGGCAGCGACCAGCGCCTGGATGCCTCGTCCTCGTACGCAACCTTCTCGTGGCCAATGTTGATTTGGGCCCAGGGGTCGACCGGAGATGCTAGGCTCCATGCCGCCTCGGCCGTCACCGGCAAGGCCATCACCTTGCCGGCCGAGCTGAGCTCTATACGGGATATCCATTACATTGTCGGCGCTCCCGGCAGGCTCGCCTGGAGCGGCGGGCAAACGGTCACGGACGTATGGTTCTGGAACGCCGGGTCGCAGCCCCGTGTCCTCTTCCGGGCCCCGGACTATGCCGATGTCGTGTCAATCGGCTCGACCTTGGTAGGCGCGGTTGGCTCCTCGGCCGATTACCTCGTGGACCTGCGGACCGGCGCCACCACCGAGGTCCCGAATCGAGTGCTCGGACCCGTACTGAACGGCGATGTTCTGGCACTGACTCGGTCGACTAGCGGCGTGACAGAGATGAGCGTACCGATGACGATCAGTGTTCTATCCAGTTCTGCCCTTCCCCAGCTGGCAGGTTGCTAGTCGACTCGATCCCGCCGAGGGGCGCATGGTCTGGTCATCCAGGCGGACGAGTTATCGCAGCTGTTCGATGCTATCGAGGAAGCTAAGCACGCGCTGCTTAAGCAGCTTCGCGGCACCTTCGTCGTAGTCCGGCAAGCTGTTGTCGGCGAACAGGTGTCGATCGCCGGGGTACAGGAACAGCTCCGCGCCCTCGATCGTCTTAACGAGTTCGCGCGCGGCGGGGAGGTCCTCCATCGCCCACTCGTCGGCCTCCATCATGTGGATCTGAAGCGGAACTCCTGGCGGCCACGAGCCGCCGAACTCGGAGGCCGGGAAAGCGGCGCTAAACAGCAGGGCTCCTTTCGCACCGGGACGCGTCTGGGCAAGCTCCTGCGCGCCCATCACCCCGAGCGAGAACCCGGCATAGACAAGCTCATGCGGCAAGCTCTCAGCGGCGAGCCGACACCGCTCGCCGATCGTGCCGAAGCCCAGCTGCTTGGCGTAGCCAACTCCCTCGTCGAGCGTAGCGAACGTCTTGCCGTCGTAAAGATCCGGGGCGTGCACCGTATACCCGGCTGCGCGGAGTTCGTCGGCGAAGGCAAGGAAGCCGGGTGTCCGTCCCTGTGCGTGGTGAAATAGGAGTATTTGAGTCATGACTGTCACTTCTAACAGATTTCGGAGATGTCGAATCTCTCCGCCAGCCAGAACATTCTCAGCTTGACGAGTGACGGCGAACGGACCTGGAGCCAGATCGAGCTCTAACCGTCCGACGACCGTCCGCTGAGGAATTGCTGTCGGTGGTCGTGCGGCGCACGGCCTGCAGCCCGTAGTGGATTCGAAGGACTATTAAGTGGAATATCGGGCCGCCTGAGAACGGTTGTGCTCAGCATAAGCAGCTTCAGCCAAGACGTGATCGACGCCGCGAAAAATCAGCGAGAGGTCGCTTTCACGACCTTCGGGCGCAGGACCGGCAAACCTTACGATGTGACGATTTTCGTCGTGACCGATGGCCATCGCCTCTTCATCGTGAGCGGCCAGGGAATGGCGCGGCAGTGGCCGCAGAACCTCGCGGCGCGGGGCGATGGGATCCTGCACCTCGGAGGTCTCGACGTCCATGTCAAGTCGCGGCACGTGATCGGTCCTGGCGAGACACGCATGATTTCCGAGCTTTACGGAAGCAAGTACGGACCAAGATTCGGTCCGCCGCAACCAGGCGAGCCCCCCAGGCTCAGCGAGCAGGCCACCTTCGAGCTGATCCCAGCCGGCTCGTGAGCGGCGCGCGGGCCGCCTGATGGAATCACCTAGGCCGGATTTGTGTTCCTGATCCTATGGCCTTGCCCCGTCGCGCTGCTCTCGAGGCAGCGCTTCGGAGATCCGGCAATCCCTCGGACTTGACTCGCGTTCAGCGCTTGCGCCTGTTCGTACTGTTGGGCAGCCTGACGGCCTTCGGGCCTCTCTCGATCGATATGTATCTCCCGGCCCTCCCGGCGATCGCACGCGACCTGGCGGCCAGTGAGTCCGTCGTCCAACTAACCCTCACCGCTTGCCTCATCGGGCTGGCGCTCGGTCAGATAGTGGCCGGGCCGCTCAGTGACAGTCTTGGTCGCCGCCGGCCATTGCTGATTGGCGTCGCTGGATACGTGGTAGTGTCCCTGCTCTGCGCGATCGCACCATCGGCATGGCTCCTGGCTGTCCTTCGGCTCATCCAGGGGCTGACGGGCGCCGCCGGCATCGTGATTGCCCGTGCCATCGTCCGTGATCTCTACTCAGGGTCAGCGGCCGCCCGCTATTTCTCGCGGCTCATCCTCGTGATGGGGCTGGCGCCGATCCTCGCCCCGGTCCTCGGCGCCCAGGTTCTCCGCTTTGGCACCTGGCGCGGCATATTCCTAGTACTGACGATCGTAACGGCCTTGCTCTGGCTCGGCGCGGCGCTTGGCCTGCCCGAAACCCTGCCAGCGGCGCGTCGGACCGCGGGGAGCCTCGCCGGGACGTTGAACATCTTCGGTCAGCTCATCAGGGATACGCCGTTCATTGGCTATGCGGTGGCCGCCGGCCTTGCCTTTGGTGCGATGTTCGCCTACATCGCTGGCTCACCGTTCGTGCTACAGGGCATCTTTCACGTCTCGCCGCAGACCTTCAGTTTGATCTTCGGGATGAACGCTCTCGGGTTTGTGGTGACCAGCCAGATTAACGGCAGTCTCGTCAGTCGCATTCGACCGGCACGTCTTCTCACCGGCGGTTTGGTCGCCAATGCGGCCGCGGGCTTGGCGCTGCTGTTTGTGGTCGTCAGCGGGTTTGGACTGCTGGCCGTCCTGCTGCCGCTCTTTTTACTTGCGTCGAGCGTCGGGTTCATCGTCCCGAACGCCATTGCGCTGGCCCTCTCCCGACGCCCCGACGCGGCCGGCACTGGATCCGCGCTGCTTGGCGTCATCCAGAGCGGCGTCGCGGCGCTCGGCGCGCC
>DATBYO010000033.1:0-6783 GCA_036513655.1 Candidatus Dormiibacterota bacterium
CCGTTGCGCTGTTCCCGGTGGTCAAGCGGCAGAACGAGGGAGTCGCGCTGGGCTTCGTCGGCACGCGAACCCTGGAAGGCGGTGCCATCCTCGCCGGCGTGGCGTGCGTCCTGTCGCTCGTGACCTTGCAGCAGGCCGGAGTCGGAACGAATGGGTTGGTCACCGGCCATGCGCTGATCACCATGTATGACCGGATCTTCCTGCTCAGCCAGAGCTTCATTCCGGCCGTCAATGCGCTGTTGATCGGCTCGCTGCTGTACCAGTCGCGCCTGGTGCCACGGTGGCTTCCGCTGCTCGGATTCACCGGGGCGACCCTGCTGGTCGCTGGGGACGTCGCCGTGCTGTTCGGTCTCACCGCGCAGCATGGTGCTGTAGGGGTGGTCGCATTCCCGATCGCAATCTGGGAGTTTTCGCTGGGCGTTTATTTGGTCGTCAAAGGCTTCAGGCCCTCGGCCATCACCGCCCTTTACAACCGACCCGTTGCGGCGGACCAGCGTTCTCTGGCCTCTGCGCCCGCTGCCCGGTAAGGTTTCCCGCCTTGACCTGGCACAACCTGGAGCCCGGCGTTGGCCGGGCTCCAACAAGCCCAGCCAACCCCTCTAGAAAAAAGGAGTCAACGGTGAGTTCAATCCTCGTCCGCGTCGCCACAACAACCGCCGCCGCCCTGACACTCGTATTGGGCGTCGCCTCCCCTGTCCAGGCCGCTGGCCTGCCGAATTGCAATGACACCGGCGCCACTACGCCGTGCTTCGAGAAGATCTGGGCGAACGGGGTCCAGGTAAAGATGACCTTTGTCGACCTCAACCCCAAGCCAAGCAACGCTCCCACGGAAAACTTCTACGTGATGGCGCCACAGACCGGCACACCTCAGGGCCGTGTGCCCTTCCTGCACGACCACCTCATAGGCAACGTGTCACCCCAGCACGACGACCGCGACGGCCGCGTTCGTTACCACGGCTTCTTCGTCCTGTGCAGTGCTCAGGGCGTCTCCAGCGGCGGCTGCGTGCCTACGATGACCTCAATCCCAGGCCTGGGAACCATACCCTTCGCCAAGACAGTAAACGGGCACAAGCTGACCTCCGCCGACCCCATAGAGTCACCGGCAAACTCCGGGCTCCTCACGCTGTTCGACACCGGCGGAGTGTTCATCGCCACGATCAAATCCCGGCAAGACGACGAATCCCGATAAGCCGCCATTGCCCATTCGAGGGGCCGAAATCGTGAAAGACGGGGGCTGCGGGCCTCCGTCTTTCTCTTTCGACGCTTGTCGGCATCTCCGATAGTCGCATGAATATGGGTCCGGAGGGCCAGGCTTACACGCCGTCGATGGGAGTTGTCGCTGTGGGTTAGCAACCTCTTCGTCGGACAGAATGCGACCGCGCTACTTCAGAGCTTTACGTCGCCCGCCTTCGGCCCAAGCCTGGTTCGATTCCGGCCGCGTTGCGCAAGGCTTCTCGGATCATGTCACTATGACCGCCGTGGGCAGGGAGAACCATCGCGCCGTCGAGCCAGCTTCGCCTCGGGACATCTTTCATATCACCACCGAGGCGGGCTGGGCGCGCGCGCAGGCGGAGGGTGCCTACTCCGCATCCACGAGAGGACTCACGCTAGCCCAAGTGGGCTTCGTGCATTGCGCTTTCGAAGAACAGGTCGCCCGTGTGGCCAACTCGTTTTTTCGCGGCGTGGCGAAACTCGTAGTCCTGCGCATTGCGATCGACAGACTTAACGCCGCGGTGCGGTATGAGGAGGTTGAGGGTGGCAACGAGCTCTTTCCTCATGTCTATGGTCCGCTCAACCTCGACGCGGTCGTCGCCATCATGCCCCTTCCGCCAGATAGGGACGGCACCTTTACGTTTACCGTCCCGGCTGGTCCTTACTGGGCTGGGCCTGGTGACCCTTGACCTAAGCCGTTTGCTGGACACGCTCATTCAATGGGGCTATGCCTGTCGCTTTCGGAACGACGGTAGTGCGACTATGAGAGGTCCCCTTACAAGCCCGCGGCGGCGCACCTGCGCGGTATGTTGGAAGAATTGGAGTAAAGCCCGCTGCCTCGAGCGCCACCCTGAGCCCCTCGGAGGAGATACCTCCGCTCAACGACCATGAGCTCGAGCTGCTGCGTGAGGTTGGTCGGCACTGGGCGGCCGCGATCGGGGCCCGTCACTCGCAACTGACGGCTCTGCCGGTCGATCCGGCGCTGCGCAGGGTCTCAAAAGAACCTCGGCCCACTCGATTCGGCCGGATCGCGCCGGTGGAGATGTTCGAACCGCGTCGCCGGGATGAGGCGGTGGCGACCGAACCCGCCGAAGCGCCGCCATCGCGCCTGGGGCGGCTGGCCACTGCAGCGCGCCGCATGGTGGTTGGTCCGCCCTTGAGCAGCTCGGCGGTGATCCACGAGCGGATGCGCAAGCTGGTGGCCCTGCCGGTGCTCGCATCGGACCTGCTTTCGTCGGTCGCCTACGGGCCCGAAGCCATGTTGAGCGTCCTCGTTCTCGCCGGGACGGCGGGCCTGGCGCTGTCGACGCCGATCGCCGCCGTCCTCGTCCTGCTCATGATCTCCGTCGGTGTCTCCTACCGGCAAACCGTGCGCGCCTATCCCTCGGGCGCGGGGTCATACATCGTCGCCGGCGATAACCTCGGTGAGCTCGCCGGCCTGGCCGCCGCCATCGGGTTGATGACCGACTACGTCCTCACGGTCTCGGTTTCGATCGCGGCCGGAGTCGCCGCGGTGACCTCGGCACTGCCGGTCGCTGGCCCCTATGCGGTGGCCATGGGACTGGTTGCCATCGGGGTCCTGCTCGCCGGCAACCTTCGTGGCGTGCGGCAGGCGGGGGCGGCGTTCGCCTGGCCGACCTACGCCTTCGTGGCCGCCGTGTTCCTGATCGTCGGCGCCGGCCTGGCGCAGGCCGCCGTCCGAGGTTGGCATACGATCCCGCCTCCGCCGGTCAAACCGGTCGAGGCGATCAGCGTCCTCCTCATCCTGCGGGCGTTCACCTCGGGCGCCACCTCCATGACCGGGATCGAGGCGGCTTCCAATGCCATTCCGGTGTTCCACCCGGTGGAATGGCGCAACGCCCGGACCACCTTAACCTGGATGGTCGGCCTGCTGGTCGTGATGTTCGTCGGGCTGATGGTCGTCATTTCGCTCGAGGGCGTGGTCCCAAAGATCAGTGAGACCCTGCTCTCGCAGCTGGCCCGCCGTACTCTCGGCGGCGGTCCCCTCTATGCCTATGTCCAGGCAGCCAGCGCTCTGGTGCTGTTCTTCGCGGCCAACACTGCCTTCAACGACTTTCCGCGGCTCCTGTTTTTCATGGCGCGCAACCGTCACGCCCCCCGAATCTTCCTGCGCATGGGCGATCGGCTCGCCTTCAGCAACGGGATTATCGCCCTGACGATCGTCGCGGCCATCATCTTCGTCGCGTTTCGCGGCCGGACACAGGCCCTGATCCCGCTCTACGCGGTCGGGGTCTTTCTCGCGTTCACGCTCTCGCAGTCCGGAATGGTGGTGCACTGGCTACGCCACCGCGAGCCGCACTGGCGCAAGAGCATCGCGTTGAACGGATTGGGTGCCGCGCTCTCGGCTGTCGTCCTGGTCACCGCCGCGGTCACCAAGTTCACGGAGGGCGCCTGGGTCGTCGTGATCGGCATGCCGCTCCTTATCGCGGCCGGGTTGCGGGTCCGTCACCACTACCAGTCGGAGCAGAACGAGGTCGCCATCCGTCCCCTTCCGCCCGGTATTCAAAAGCACGCGATCGTGCCCGCGCTCCCGCCTACCGTCCCTGTCGAGAGCGCCGACGCTGGCGTTGCGGAGCACGAGGAAAGCCCGGATGAGATCCACCACCTGATCGCCGTTCCGATCGCCCGCTTCGACTTGGCCAGCCTGCGCGCACTCGCCTACGCCGCGTCCTTCATGCAGCCCGTGTTGGCGGTGCACATCAGCCCGGACGAGGACGAAGCCCGCCGCTTTCGGCAGTCATGGGAGGTGTGGGGGCGCCACCTTCGCGTCGAGGTGATCGTCTCACCTTATCGCGCCATCGTCGGCCCGCTGGCAAACTACCTCGGGGCTCTGCATGGGCTCCGGCCGAACATCGTGCTGACGGTAGTGTTGCCGGAACTCGTGGTTCGGCACGCCTGGCAACAGGTGCTCCATGCCCATGTCGCCCGCCGCATACGCCGCGCGCTCCGGTGGGAGCCTGGCATCGTCATCACGACGGTCCCGTTCCATCTCTCCGGCTGATCGGGCTTGCTAGCGGTCAGGCGGCGTTTAAGTTTTCGCAGGGACCAGGTAGTCGAGCGGGCCCAGATTGATCCCGTCCATGGGAAGGCCAAGCAGAAAGTCGAGTGACCAGATTAAGGGAGGAACTCTTAGAAAGCCTGGGTATGCCGGCTGCGGAGCCCAACGTATTCCTGGCCAGCAACGACCTGCCTGAGGTCAGCAAAGCCGGAGCGGGCTGGCTGCATCCTTCTATATATATGCTGGCCAGCTTAACCGGAACACATGTTCGGCGCTCGGCGGGCTGGGTATCACCGTACGGCGGCGGCCGCCAAGCCCAATCCGACATGATGGAGCCATGGCGCTGCCGATCATTCTGGGCGTCGAGGACGAAGCCGACGTCCGCGGCGATCTCGAACGCGATCTCGCCAAGCGCTACAGCGCCGACTACCAGGTCCTGACCAGCGATTCGCACCAGGGTGGGCTCGAGGTCCTGAGCGCGGCGCAGCGCGACGGCATCGCGGTCGCCATCGTCATCGCCAGCCAGCGGATGCAGGCGATGAGGGGCATCGACTTCCTGGTCCAGGCTCACGAGTTGCACCCGCACGCCCGTCGCGCGGTGCTGATCCGGGTCACCGATAGCGACTCCGTCGCCGAGATGGAACAGGCGTTCACGCTCAATCGCCTCGACAGCTATCTCACCAAGCCCTGGGAGCCCGCGGAGGAATGGCTGTATCCCACCATCGGCGACTTGCTGCGCGAATGGGTGCGAGCCAGCGAGGCCGGTCCGCGCTCGACGCTCATCCAGCTGATCGGTGACCTCTGGCAACCCCGCTGTTATCGCCTGAAGGACCTGCTCGACCGCAACGGGCTTCCCTACGCCTTCTATCCGACGGACTCGGACCACGCGCGCGACGTTCTCGCGTCGGTGGGGAAGGATGGGCAGCGGCTCCCGGTGCTAGTCGTGAACGATGGCCGGCACACGCGCTGCTTGGTCGATCCGAACCCCGAGGAAGTGGCGCCGCTGATAGGCGCCGATACGCGCCCGCGCATCGATGAGTGCGATGTGCTGATCGCCGGCGGCGGTCCGGCGGGACTGGCCGCGGCGGTCTACGCCGCCTCCGAAGGACTCTCCACGCTCATTGTCGAGGCGGAGGCCGTGGGCGGGCAGGCCGGGACGAGTGCCATGATTCGCAACTACCTCGGCTTCCCGCGCGGCATCAGCGGACGCGATCTCGCGATGCGCGCCTCGGAGCAGGCCCGACTCTTCGGTGTGCAGGTCGTTTACTTGCAGAAGGCGAGCCGGCTGGAGGCCGCGAGCGACCGCTATCGCGTCTCGCTCACCGATGGGTCGGCGGTAACTGGCCGGGTCGTCATCATCGCGGTCGGTGTGACCTATCGCCGGCTCCAGGGTCCGAACGTCGAGCGCCTGACCGGCGCGGGAATCTTCTACGGTGCCGTGCCCTCCCTGGCCCAGGCGATGCGCGGTCTGCCGGTGTTCGTGGCCGGCGCCGGGAACTCCGCGGGGCAGTCCGCCGTTCACCTCGCCCAATACGCCGAATCGGTCACGATCGTGGCGCCGGACGAGTCGCTCTCGGAGCACATGTCGGATTACCTGGTGCGGCAGGTCGAGGCGGCCCGCAACATCAAGCTCCGCCTACGCACCGCGATCGTCGATGCTGTGGGCGGCCAGCGGCTCGAGGCGGTCGTGCTGCGCAACCTGGCGGACGGTACCGCTGAAACGGTCCCGACCGCCGCGCTCTTCGTCATGATCGGCGCGCAGCCGTCGACCGACTGGCTACCGCCGACCGTGCTGCGCGATCCGGCCGGTTACATCCTGACGGGCGCAGACGCCCTGCGCGACGGTGGACTCCCGGAGGGGTGGCCACTGCGGCGGCAGCCCTATCCGCGCGAGACCAGCCTGCCCGGCGTCTTCGCCGTCGGTGACGTCCGGCACCGCGCCATCAACCGCGTTGCCTCCGCTGTCGGCGACGGCGCCATCGCGATCCAGATGGTCCACGAGTTCCTTCGCGAACGCCCAAAGTCTGCCGTACCGCTTGTGGCGGCCGGTCGGGGTGCGGATGAACCCTAGAGGCTGACGCTCGGCCGAGCGTGCATCGTCGACTCCTCGAGCTCCAACCACTTCACCGTCGCCACCGAGCGGTTGTGGACCCCGATGTTGCGGTAAAGGCGCTGCAGGTGTGTCCGGACGGTGGTCACCGACACCCCCAGCTGCCGCGCGATCTCTTTATCCTCCAGGCCACCGGCGATCAGGGCCACGATCTCCGCCTGACGTGGGCTGAATCCGGCGCTCATGCCTGTGCCCTCCCATGCCAGCTTGTCCTGTCAAGTAAGGCCAGCCGGACCGGTACCAGGAAGTCATGCGGTCCCAGCGTCGGTTGCTCAACCCAGGGGAACCTGACCAGCAACAGCACCGGGGTCGAGCGGGTGGCCTCGCTCTTTCGGATGCCGCTCAGAACCTTGAGACCCCAGCTCGACGCGCTCGCCAGGTCCAGGTAGATAAGGTCCGGCTTGAGGGATGCGGCCAGCGTGCGCGCTTCCCGCTCTGACGT
>DATBYO010000034.1:0-17006 GCA_036513655.1 Candidatus Dormiibacterota bacterium
GGCAACGCGAAGATCCTGCAGTTCCGCGCGCTCCGGCTTGCGGCTGAGGTGGGAGCGAGGATGCTGTCATGAGGGGCGCCGTCGAGCGCATCGCGGCCTTCGTGGATGACGTGATTCACAACCGCCGGCCGCGCCGATTCAACGCATCAGGGGAGGAGATGGAAGCGCTTCGCGGAGCGGCTGCGCTGCGTTCGCTGCAGCCCGGCGCCGATCTTCCCGACGGCGATTTCATCGACCGCCTCGGCCGCCAACTCCGGTCGCAGATGGAATCGCGGTCCCAACCGACGTCCGTCACCCGGCGTGCCCTGCTGCGGACCGCCGGACTGGCGGCCGCCGCCGGGGTGGCCGGTGCGGTCATCGACCGAACGATCGTGTCCCAGCCACTGGATCAGCGGGCGACGCTGACTCCCGATCACGGGACCTGGCGGGCGGTTGCCGCCCTGGTCGACCTGCCGGCCGGGCAGGCGCGTCGCTTCTCCAGCGGTCCCGTCGAAGGCGTGGTCGTCAACGACGGGGGGACAATCAAGGCGGTGTCCGCGGTCTGCACCCATCAGGGATGCCTCCTCCTTCTGGACGCGGCTGCGCACCGCCTTCGTTGTCCCTGCCATCCCAGCGTCTTCGACGTCAACGGCAAGCTGATCTCCTACCGGCTCTCGACGCCGCCGGCCAACTTGCCGGCGTTGCAGGCGCGTGTCCGTAACGGGCAAATCGAGGTGATGGTCGTCTAATCGGCCGTATCCCGCCTCGTATAGCTGTACGTCATGAAAGCAAATCTTCGAACCACCCCGCCCGAGCGATCCGACCATGGTTCCCGCCGGCTCCCGGCCAGCGGCAACACTGCCCTCGCCGCCTCAGCGCTCATCCAGACCGCGCTGGGCGTCGAGTTCATTCTGTCCGGCCTCAACAAGTTCGCCGATCCGCACTACATCCAGAACTTCGACCAGTTCGTGCGCTCGAACCCTGGCACGAACAGCGGCATCCTTTCCGGGCTCGTCAACGGCATCGTTTTGCCGAATGTCGGCTTCTTCGCCACGCTGCTGCAGTTCACCGAACTCGCCCTGGGCATCGTCTTGCTGCTGGGCGCCGCGGAGGTCGGCCGCCGCCGGTTCGCCGGTCGGTTCGGGCGCGAGCATCAATACGAGGCCCCGGTGGCCCTGGTAGCCGCCCTTGCCGGATTGGCGGTTGCCGCCCTGTCATTGTCGATCGCCATCCTGATGGGCGAGCAGCTTCCGACGATCATGTCCGGCCGTGCGTTCACCACGGCCGTTCCGGTCGAGCTATTGCTCGTGCCACTGGGCGTTGCGGTGGCCTGGATGGAGGCCGGCCGGTTCCTAGTGCTGTTCCGACATCGGCCAGCCCGGACGGTTCTTTCGGTCCGCCCGGATCTCGTCCCCGCAAAGGAAGGCAACCGAGCGGGCTAACCGCTGACGCCAGCGACGAAGGGGGGCTTACCCTGTCAGTAAGCAGGTGTCATATCAGGCGGCGGTGGGCGGCTGGCACGATTTCTACATCCTTGCCGGCACGTCCGCCGCAACCCTGGTGGGTCTTCTGTTCGTCGGCTTGTCCTTGCATCTACGGATCGTGGTCACGAGCTCTGAAGTGCGCAGCCTCGCGCGCGTGACGCTGGCCAATTTCGGCCTGGTCCTGTTTGTGGCGCTGTTTATGGTGATCCCCGAAGATCCGTCGACAGCCGCCTTGCAGCTGATCGCGTCCGGGGCCGTGAGCCTCGTCATCATCACGCCCAGTCTGGTTTCCGCAGCCCAACGCGGGGGACGGACGCTCGAAATGCGCCCGCGCGATCGCGCCCGCCTGGCGCTCCGTTTCGGTCTGAGCGGGGTTAGCTACGCGGCGGTCATCGTTGCCGGCATTCTGCTCGACTCGTCGATGGCCTCGGCATTCACCTGGCTGGTCGTGGCCATCGTCGTGCTGCTAGTTATCTCCTTGCGCAACGCCTGGGACCTGTTGGTCACCGTTGGAGACTTCGCACTGGGAGACGATCCACCGGACCACCGGGGACGTCGGCCCGGTGGTCCGTGATCGGATGAGGCTTCTCAGCGAAGCGAGAGCGCGACCTGCTCCAGGTGGTCCATCCCTTCCTGCATGCCGCCTTCCATGCCGGAGTTGATGATCGCGTCACGGACCTCCTGGTTCGGTAGCTGCATGAGGATCGTGAGAGTCGTGCGGCCCGCGTGCTCGGCGAACGTGTGCGTGACCGTCGCCGCCAGCGCCTCCCCCTCGGGCACGCCCTCGTAGATCTCGGTCGAGACGATGCGCTCGTTCGGGATGATCTCCCGATACTCGCCGTGGAAGGCGACTTCGAAACCACCGTTGGCGGTCATCACATAGCGCCACCGGCCACCGACCCGTAGATCGACGTCGGCGCTGGTCACCTCGCCGCGGTCTCCGCTCCACCAGCGCTTGATCAGCTCGGGCGTCGTGTACGCCTTGTAAACCAGGTGCCTCGGTGCGTCGAAATCTCGCGTGATCAGGATCTGCCTGTCCGTCGGGAGGGTCACGACTGCCGTACCGCGATTCGCCACTGCCATCTCTTTACTCCTTCTGCTTGAGTTCGTCCAACACGACATCGAGTCGATCGAAGCGTTTTGACCATGACCGCTCGTAGCTCTTCACCCAGTCATGGATGGGCTTGAGCGGGTGACCGTCAAGCCGGTAGATCCGCTGCCGACCTTCATCACGCACCTCCACCAGTCCCACCTCCCTGAGCACCCGCAGGTGTTTGGACACCAGCGGCTGCGCCAGCCCGAGTTCCACGACGAGGTCGTTCACGGGTCGCTCCCCGCCGGCGAGGACGTCCAGGATCTGCCGCCGACGGGGCTCGGCCACCGCGTTGAACGCATCGGCTGTGGTCGCCGCTCGAGCCATGATTCCATTATATGCCGATATGGGAATATGTCAAGCGCTGAGTTCTGGCCCGTTCTGCATCGGTATATCTAGCCGGAGTAGCGAGGCGCCAGCGCCGGCCGCATCCCGGCCGTGAAAACCTCGGTCGCGGCTTTGTCGTAGCGCTGCAGCGAGTCGGGGTCCTCGAGCGTCGGAACACAGACAACCTCGCCACGCTCGAGCGCGCGCAGGCTCGCCTCGACCACCTGCTGTGGTTCCATCCTCGGCATGTGAGACAGGTCGATGTTCTGCCGGGTGTGGAACTCGGTCTTTACGATGCCGGGACAGACCACCTGGAGCCGCACGCCGGTGTCGCCCAACTCGAGAGCGAGCAGGCGGATGAAGGTGACGAGGAAGGCTTTGCTGGCCGCGTACACGGCGCGCCGCGGCAGCTGCGGACCGTCGGCGGCCGCGCTGAACGCGAGCAGCGACGCCATACTGATCACCGCTCCGCTGCCTCGCTCGACCATCCCGGGAAGTGCGGCGTGGATCAGCCGGACCGGCGCCAGGACGTTGAGCTTCACCAGCTCGTCCGCCTTGTCGGCGGGGAGCTGGAGGAAGGGCATGTAGTGGGCGAGGGCGGCCGAATCGACGACCAGCGCAATCCGAAGCTCCGCTGCTGCGGCTTCAACGCTGCGCATTCCCGATTCGGTCGATAGGTCGGCGACGATCGGCCGAACCGACACCCCGTGTTGGGATTCGAGCTGGCCTTTCAGCGCAGCGAGGCGATCGCCCCTCCGGGCGACCACGATGAGATCGTGACCGTCGCCGGCTAAGCGTTCCGCGTATGCTCGGCCGATTCCGGACGATGCGCCGGTGACGAGGGCGAGGGGGCGGCCGCCGGCAGGTGACGTGTTCGGCATGGTCTTCCTCCTTGAGGTATGGCGGGCCGACTGGTGGTGATGAGTCTGGTGGTATTTTGGGGGTCCGCACATGAACACACCGCAGAGTGGGATCTTCGCGCTCGGAACCGCCTCCCACGCGTACCTGGAGTTCGATCTTCAATCGGGAAAAGACGCCCACGCCCTGGTCGTGGCCATGGCGGATCTGCGCGAGCCCCGGACGACGATCGGCGGCGTCAACCTGGTGTCTGGATTTCGGCCGGAGCTCTGGCGCGGCCTCGTTCCTGACGGCCTCCCGCCCGATGTTGCCGGCTTCAATCACGACCTGGTCGGTGCCGGCGGCTACGTCATGCCCGCCACGCAGCACGACGCGATGCTCTGGCTGTCCGGCAGCTCCTACGACGTGGTCTTTGATGAAGCCCGGGAGGCGATCAATGCGCTCGCACCCGTGATCGCCATTGCCGATGAGAATTCGAGCTGGCCCTATCGCCGGTATCGGGACCTGACCGGTTTTACGGACGGAACCAAGAATCCCAGTCTTCTGGAGGCACCCAACGTCGCCCTCGTTCCCGAAGGCACGCCTGGGGCGGGCGGAACCATCCTGCTCCTCCAGCAATGGGCTCACGATGTGACCGCGTGGGAGTCCCTTCCGGAGTCGTCACAGGAACAGGTCATCGGGCGCACCAAGCCAGACAGCACCGAGCTGGATCCACAACCCCATGATTCACATGTCGCCCGCACGGATCAGGACGTCTTCGGAAACATCTTCCGCCGCAACATGCCGTACGGCACCGTGACGAACCATGGCACGATGTTCGTCGGCTTCAGCGCCGCTCAGCGCCCACTGAGCGCGATGCTCGATAGCATGGCCGGCGTCACCGACGGTGTGCGCGACGCTCTGACCCGTTACACCAGGCCGCTCACCGGCGCCTACTACTTCATTCCCTCGACGGAAGCGATCCGCCGGTTCACGACCGTCGCGGCGACAGCCTAGCCAGGGTTGGGTGTCCAGAGCGCGGGCCTGATGGTGTACCGGCAACGAGACGGGAAGCTCGAGGTGCTCCTCGTCCATCCGGGCGGTCCGTTCTGGGAGAAACGTGACGACGGCGTCTGGTCGATCCCCAAGGGCGAGGTCGGCGAGAATGAAACCGGCATCGACGTCGCACGGCGCGAATTTCAAGAGGAACTAGGGGTGCCGGCGCCCGATGGAGAGCTCGCCGCCCTGGGCACCGTGCGTCAGACGGGAGGCAAGATCGTTCATGCGTGGGCGGTACCAGGCGACCTCGACGTGACGCAATCGACGAGCAACACGTTCGAGCTCGAGTGGCCGCCTCGCTCCGGGCGGATGCAGCAGTTTCCCGAGGTCGATCGGGCCGGATGGTTTGACATGGACGCCGCGCGAAGCAAGCTGCTGCCGGCGCAGCGCGAATTCATCGACCGCCTCGAAGCCTTGCTATGACGTTCGCCGAGCTGAGCGGCTACCTCGACCGGCTGGATTCGACCAGCAGCAGAAACGAGTTGGTGAAGACGCTCGCTGAGCTGTACACGAAGAGTTCGGCGGACGAGATTCAGCCCCTGACGTATCTGATCCAGGGGCGGTTGGTTCCCTTTTTCGAGCCGGTCGAGATCGGCCTCGGCGAGAAGCTGGTCATCGCGGCCATCGCGCAGGCGTTCGCGACGCCGAACGATGAGGTCGCCAAGCTCTTCGGCCGGCTCGGTGACCTTGGGCTGGTGGCGGCCCAACTCGCCGAGCGGAGGTCGAGCTCCTCGCCGCCAGTCACCGAAGTGCACGCCCGGTTGATGGAAATTGCCGTCGCTGCCGGCGCCGGATCGGTCGAAAAGAAGCGCTCGTTGTTCGCAGCCTTGCTCAAACAAGTCGACCCGACGTCGGCCAAGCACCTGGTGCGCATCGCGCTCGGTCGCCTGCGGCTTGGCATCGGCGATCCTACCGTGCTCGATGCGCTCTCGTTTGCGAAGAAGGGCGATAAGTCGCTTCGGCCCGTGCTGGAGGCCGCGTACAACCGGGTGTCCGACCTGGGGCTGATCGCGAAGACCTTCTGGGCCGGTGGTGAGAGCGACGTCAACGCGCTGAAGATTACGGTTGGAAGGCCGATCCGGAGCCAGCTCGCGGAGCGCTTGCCAAACCCGGAAGCCGTGATCAAAAAGCTTGGACTGGTCGCTGTCCAACCGAAGTACGACGGCATCCGGGTCCAGATCCACAAAAACGGCTCGGCGGTGCGCGTCTTCTCCCGCAACCTCGAGGACTACACGCTCATGTTCTCCGAGCTCACGACGGCCGCGCAAGCGTTGAAGGACAAGACGCTCATCCTCGATGGCGAAGCGATCGCGTACAGCAAGGAACTGGAGGAATACCTGCCGTTCCAGCTGACCGCCAGCCGGCGGCGGCAGCACGGCATCGAGCAGGCCGCGCTGGAGCTGCCACTGGTCGCCTTCGTCTTCGACATCCTCTACCGCAACGGCCGCGACCTTACCGAGCTGCCCTACGAGGAGCGGCTCGCGCTGGTCGACGAGGTGATCGCCGGCTCGATCGTGCTGCTCCCTGCGCCAATCATCAAGACCGACTCGGTCGAGGTCCTCACCAAGACGCTGCTGGACTCCATCAGCCAGGGCCTCGAGGGCGTCGTCGTCAAGCGACCGGATTCCAAATATCAGGCGGGAGCGCGCAACTTCAACTGGGTTAAGCTCAAGCGCCACACCAGCGGCGAGCTCAGCGATACCGTCGACCTGGTCCTGCTCGGCTACTACTTCGGAAAAGGCAAGCGGGCGGACTTCGGCGTGGGCGCGCTGCTCGGCGGCGTCTACGACGCGGACAACGACCGCTTTGCCAGCATCACCAAGCTCGGTACCGGTTTGTCCGATGCCGAATGGCGGCAGATCCACGCCCTCGCCGACCAGCTGCAGGTCGACCAGCGGCCGGCGCGGGTGGACTCGATCCTCGTGCCGGATGTGTGGCTCAAGCCGGAGGTGGTGGTGGAGGTGATGGCTGACGAGATCACACCCAGCCCGAGACACACCGCGGGCAAAGTGGGGGATGAGCCCGGGTTCGCGCTACGTTTCCCGCGAATCGTTTCCTTCCGAGGCGCGGACAAGAAGCCCGAGGACGCGACGACGGTGAAGGAGATCACCGAGCTATTCCGTCAACAGCGACAGCGCAAACAACCCGCCTGATCCAGACGATTGGCAGTCCGAGAATCGAAGGAGGTGGAATGAACACGACGGTGCCGGTCGCGACGAGAATCATAACCGCGAGATCGACGCGAGCCAGGCGTGCGCCTGGCCCTGGTTCACATCGAAGGCGGAGGGCTCGATGGAATTGACGCGCCAACCATCGCGAAAGACCAACCGGATCTCGGCCTGGGTGATCCGACGCGGTCCCCAATCGCCGGGCTGCTGGTCGCTAAAGCACATCAAGAAATAGGTGCCGCCAGGGCGGATCACTCGCCCGAGGCTTTCGGCGAAGCGGACGCGCTCTTCGTCCGAGAAGACGTGAAACAGCCCCGAGTCAATCACGGTGTCGAATTGCCGCGTTGGCACCGAGAGGTCGAGCGCGTCGGCGACCTCGAAGTGAGCTTCGAGACCCCGCTGTTTCGCTTTGGCCCGAGCCTTGCGGATCGCGGTCGGCGCGCCGTCGATTCCCGTCGCGGCAAAGCCGCGCTCGGCCAGGTACAGGAGGTTTTCGCCGGTCCCGCACCCGACGTCGAGGACCGACCCGATGATCTGGTCGGCTTCGGCAAGCCGCATGATCGCCGGCTGCGGGCGGCCAATGTCCCAGGGGGGCGTTCCGGCGTAGGACGATTCGAACGAGTTTGCAGGCACGACAGCTTCTCCTCAGAGACAGATCGTATGGCTTCGAGCGCGCTCGAAGTCAATACGTATAAAGTCGACCGGTGCCCGCGCCTCTGCCTCTGGCCCCACGTGGCCAGCCCTCGGCTGCGGCACGCACCGTTCTCAAGGACGTCTTCGGCCTGCCCGAGTTCCGGCCCGGGCAAGGGGAGGTCGTCGCCGCGGCCGAGTCGGGCGCCGACGTTCTTTTCGTCGCCCCGACCGGCTCGGGTAAGAGCATCGCCTACTGGGTGCCCGGCATCGTCGAGGGCGGACTGACGATCGTCGTGTCACCGCTGATCGCCCTCATGGTCGATCAGGTGGCACGCCTGACCCAGCTGGGCGTGCCCTCGGCTTGTGTTCACAGCCAGATGACGGCGGAGGAACGTCGCACGGCGATGACCCGGGCGTCAACCGGCGAGCTGCGCTTCCTGTACGTGGCGCCGGAGCGGATCGGCACGGGCGGCTTTCTCGACGCGCTGGGGCGGCTGACCGTCTCGCGCTTCGTTATCGACGAGGCCCATTGCATCTCGAGTTGGGGACACGACTTTCGCCCCGACTACCGGCGCCTCGGCGACGCCATCGCCGCGTGCGGCAGGCCGCCGGTTGGTGCGTTCACGGCGACCGCGACACCCCGGGTGCGGCTCGACATCATCGCCAGCCTGGGCCTGCGCGAGCCGGTGGGGAAGGTCAGCGGGTTCGTCCGCGCGAACCTCACCTTGTCGGTGGTACGCTGCCGCGGCAAGGCGGACAAGCGTGTCAGTCTGCTGGCCCGCATCCGACCGGGCGACGGGCGGTCGCTCGTCTACTGCGGCGCCCGGAAGACCGCGATCGAGGTCGCTGCTGTCCTATCCGATGCCGGCATTCCCACGGGCTCGTACCACGGCGCCCTGGATGGCGATGAGCGGCAGGATGTCTACCGGGCGTTCGCCGCCGGCCGCCTCAAAGTGGTCGTCGCCACCTCGGCGTTCGGCATGGGGGTCGACTTCCCCGACATCCGCCAGGTCGTCCATTACGACTTCCCGGGCAGTCTCGAGGAGTACTACCAGCAAGCGGGCCGGGCCGGCCGCGACGGCCGGCTCTCGGAATGCATCCTTCTATACAGTGCCCAGGATCGCCAGCTCCAGGAGTTCTTCATCGAGCAGGCCTACCCCGATCGCGACACCGTCCGCGCCGTCTACCGAGAGCTGCTTCGGGAGGGCAGTGGCTGGACCGGCAACTGGCAGGCCCGGCTGCCGGCGATCGATGATGGCGCCATCCGGGCCGCCGTGGCTCTGCTCGAGCGCGCCGGCGTCGTTGGGCCGGACGGCGCCGTTCGCAGGCTAACCGGCCCGCCGGTCGACTTCGAGGAGCAGGCGCAGCTCAAGGAGCATGCCTATGCGCGAGTCAACCAGGTAATGGACTACGCGCGTTCGCGCGGCTGTCGCCATGCCCGGGTCGCGGACTACTTCGGCGAGGAGGGGGTGCCGCGACACTGCAGCTCCTGCGACAACTGTCTCGATCCGCAGAGCAGCGAGACGTTCACCGTCGCAGCGGCGGACGTGGAAGCCGCGGTCGCCTGTGTTGCTCGCTTCGAGGGGCACTTGGGCGCCGCGCGGATCGCGCTGATCCTGCGCGGACAGCTCGATGCCTGGGCGACGTCGAAGCCTTGGGTCCGAGACCTGGCCTTTTTCGGGGCGCTGCGGGACTGGGACGTGGACCGCATCCGGGACATGGTCTCCACCCTGGTTGAGCTCGGCCTGGTGCTCCGCGGGCACGGCGAGAAGCCGACGATGTCGGTGACGCCGACCGGCCGCGCCCTGCTGGCCGGGCGCCATTCGCTGACGGTCGAGCTCGAGGTCGGACCATCTCGACCCGCTCCGACGCAGAGCCGGGTGCCGACCCTCACCGCCGGCGATCTCAGTGATGAAGCGTTGGCGCGCTTCGAGGCGTTGCGCCAGTGGCGCCTCGATGCCGCCAGGCGGGCCAAGCTGCCGCCGTACGTGATCTTCCACGACAAGACCCTCGCCGAGATCGCGCGGATTCGACCGGCGTCGATCGCGGACCTCGCCGCGGTTTCCGGCGTCGGTCGCACCAAGCTGGAGCGCTACGGTGCCGCCGTGCTCGCGGCCATACAGCAAGGCTGAGACCTCAGGCCGCGAGGCTGAGCAGTGGCCAGGTCGGAAAGATGGTCTCGATCGTCGATCGGGTCAGGCATCTCAGAAGCGGTGCAGAATCGGGATGCGCGGCGCAATCACGTAGTTCAGCTGGACCAGGAAGATCAGCGTGATGCTCACCCAGGTGGGGAAGAAGATGCAGGTGGCCGTTGCGACCGCGTAAAGGGATTGGGCGATCAAAATCCGGCCGCGCATCAGTGCGGCGGCTTCCGGCGTGTCCGTCTGCTTGAACAAGCCCGCCCGAAGTCCATACAGGAGTCCTGCGAATAAGGTCATGCCAAGGAGCACGATGTTGAGCCAGTACTCGACCAGAGCCACCCGGAAGGTTGGAAAGCGTGCCAGCAAGGCGGTCGAGAAGGGCACCAGGGTCACGGCGAAGAGAAATGCGAGCTGCAGCCAGGAGTAGTTGCGATTACTCCGCGCCAGCAGATTGAGCTGGGTGCCCTGGCCGACCCAGAAGATGCCGAGGGTCATGAAACTCATCGTGTAAACGAGCACATTCGGGCCAAGCCCCAGCAGCGCGTGCCAGAGATCCCCCTCGGTGTGCGCGCTCAAGGTTGGAACCGCCAGGCCCAGGACCAGCAGGGTCATGCCGACGGCGAAGATCCCGTCCGAGATTCCGGCGAGGCGGTCGAGGTTCGTGCCGGCGAACTCGTTGAAGCGGCGCCCGGTGCCCGGGAACAGATTCACCCTGTAAGGATGGCAGAGCCCGCCTCTACGGCCTAGTCCGCACGAAGTAGGAATAGCTGCGGGCCTGCCGAAGTTCTACTTGCTATGGGAATAGCTCGGGACGAGCTGAAGCGCTTTCGGGCGGAGAAGGATCATGTCTTTGCCCACGACGCGGACTCTCCCTTGACGGCAGACCAGCGTCGCATCTTCAAGGGGTTGGTCTATTTCGACGAGAATCCGCGACTGGTCATCAGAGCGAGCATTGATCGCAACATTGAGCCGGGCGAGGTGCGGATGTCGACCAGCACCGGCGAGGAGCAGGTCTACCAGCGATACGGCATCGTGCGCTTCAATGTCGGCGGTGACGCGGCGCAGCTGACGTTGTACGCGTCCGACGACTCGGACGAGCTCTTCCTGCCGTTTCGTGATGCAACGTCAGGGCACGAGACCTACGGAGCTGGTCGCTACCTGGAGCTGCACGCGCACGGAGACGACGCCGCGATCGACTTCAACTACGCGTACAACCCCAATTGCGCGTACGACCCATCGTGGAGCTGCCCGGTACCGCCGGTGGAGAACTGGCTCAAGGTCCCAATCCGAGCCGGCGAAAAGACGTTCGAGGCGGTGCAGGCGCATTCCTAAGGCGTAGCGCCTACCTCGCTTGAGGGAGTCGTGATCCGTGGCCCGCGGCCGATGTATCCATGTGGATCTCCCGTCCAGGCCGGCCCGATGGCGCCAGGGGGTGGCGAGGAGGGCATCGGACGCCGCGCGCCGCTGGGCGAGTCCCCCGGTGCTTCCGCCGCGGCTGTGGTCGCATCGCCACCAGATCCTGCGATTGGTCCTCTGGGCGAATATCCCGCCTGCCGGCCTCCTGGTCTTGCTGCACCGTCAGGACCGGGATAGTCTCGTGCTCGTGTCGCTGGTCGCCGGCTTTGCCTTGCTGGCGACCCTCAGCCGAGGCCCCCGATCACTCCGTGCCACGCTCGTGTCCGTCGGCCTGATGGCGTGTGCGGGCCTGACGGCATTTTCGTATCACGGACCCCAGCGATTCGGCTACTTCGTGGTCATGACGGCCTCCATAGCCCTCTACCGAAGTTGGGTGGTGCTGGCGGTCGCGTGCGTGTTCGGACTCGGGGAGGAGCTCGTTCTCGGAAGCCTCCAGGTCGCGGCGATTGGTGCGCTGTTCATGCTGATTGTTGGGTCCGGCGCGTTGATCGCCTGGTCCATGGACGTCCGACGGTACCCGCTCGAAGAGGGCCCCGATGAAACCCAGGCGGCCAACCGCCTTCGGAGAGGCATCCAGAACGGCGAGCTCATCCTGCATTACCAACCGAAGTTCGATTTGCGGACACGGCGCATCGTTGGCGTCGAGGCACTGGTTCGTTGGTCGTCGCCCGGCCAGGAACTCGTGTTCCCGGACGCCTTCATCGGCGTGGCCGAGCGCGCGGGCATCATGAAACCACTGACCTTTGCGGTTCTCGACCTCGCGCTTCGACAGTATCGGGCGTGGGATGACCGGGGCCTGACCTTGCCGATGGCGATCAATCTCACGGCGTCGATCCTCGATGACAACGACTTTCCGACTCAATTGGGCGCGGCACTCGAGGCCGGGTCTGTCTCTCCGGCCGGGATTGCGCTCGAGCTGACCGAGTCGGTCGTGATGGCGAAGCCCGACCGGACGCAGCACATCCTCAAACGGCTCAGCGCGATGGGATTTCAGCTCGCCATCGACGACTTCGGCACGGGCTATTCCTCCCTCGCTTATCTGGGCCGCCTGCCGGTCGACGAAATCAAGATCGACCGTTCCTTCGTCCTAAAAATGAGCACCAGCGATGGGGATCGGACCATCGTGCAGGCGAGCATCGAGCTTGCCCACAAATTCGGGAAGCGGGTCGTCGCTGAGGGCGTCGAAGACACGACCACCCTTCACCTGCTCGAGGAGATGGGCTGCGACCAGGCACAGGGATATCTCTTCAGCCGGCCGCTCTCCGCCGAGCATCTCGCAGGCTGGCTCGAGAACTGGGTGCCACCAGCGCTGCTGGCAGCGTGAGGGATTAGTCTCGGACCCGCTCGATGCCGTCCAGGATGAGATCGAGCCCGTACTCGAATTCGTCACCGTACTTGTAGCCAGGCTTCATGGCGCGGTCGACCGCCATCTCAGCGAGGTAGGGATACTCGCCGGGCCGGAACCCCTCCATGATGTTTCCCGCTATCTCGGCGACGCCTGCCGTTCCCTCGGAGTTGCCGAATGGCAGCGTCAGCTCGGTCAGGGTGAACCCATAGACGTAGCCGTCCAGGATCGAGTAGGCGTGGGCCGCCATGTCGACCGAGAAGCCTGCCGTCCTCAGACTTCCCAGCACCGCGTCGTGATGTCGCAGGGTCGCGGGACCGGGTGTGGCCCGCGACTCCATCAGGCCGATGGCCCAGGGATGGTGCAAAAGAGCCTGGCGCGCTGAGATCGCCCGTTTGCGCATCGCCCTTCGCCAGTCCACACCATCGGCGGGCAGATCGATCTCGCTGAACACGACATCGACCATGCCGTCGAGCATGTCGACCTTGTTCCGGACATGGTTGTAGAGGGACATCGCCTCGACCCCGAGCTCATGGCCCAGCTTGCGCATGCTGAGCGATTCGATGCCGTCCCGATCGGCGAGGCTGATGGCGGACCGCAGGATCCGCTCCCTCGTCAAGGATGCGCGGCGCTTTGCCTCTCGTCTAGCTCTCAGGGCCATCTATCGGCGGGTCACCTCGCCAGTAGCATACACCGTAAGTCTCGACGGGCTTACGGCGTATGTGCTAGACTTACGGCATAAGTTTACGGTGTAAGTGCGGACCTAATTTCCGCGAGGAGGGTGCGAACCATGATTTCAACGAAGACTCGAGAAACTGATCCAGCGCCGGCCGGTGTCACACCGGTTGCGCTCGGCAACGGACCAACCGCCGTCGGGGTACACGTGACCACGATGAAGGCCATCGTTCAAGACAGGTACGGCTCACCCGACATCCTGGAATTCAGGGACATCGACAAGCCCGTGATCGGGGCCAGTGACGTGCTGATTCGAGTTCGGGCGGCCGGCGTGAACCCCGCTGACTGGGCGATCGTCGGCGGCCTGCCGTACATCGCCCGCCCGGTGTACGGGATGGGCAAGCCAAAGAATCGGGTTCGAGGCACGGATGTGGCGGGGGAGGTTGAGGCCGTTGGAGCGAGCGTGACCCGGTTTCGGCCAGGTGACGAGGTCTTCGGCTGGTGCGGGCACCTGGGCGGCGCCTTTGCCGAGTACGCATCGGTCTCCGAAGACGCGCTGACGCCCAAGCCGGCCAGGCTCACGTTCGAGCAAGCTGCCGCCGTTCCCATGGCCGGAACCGTCGCCCTGCTGGCGGTTCGCGATCACGGCAAGGTCCAAGCCGGGCAGAGAGTCCTGGTCAACGGTGCCTCGGGAGGCATCGGGACCTTCGCGGTCCAGATTGCGAAGTCGCTCGGCGCACACGTGACCGGCGTGACCAGCACGAAAAACGTTGACCTGGTGCGATCGATCGGCGCAGACGAGGTCATCGACTACACGAAAGTCGACTTCACGCGGACCGGGCAACGTTACGACTTCATCCTCGACAACGTGGCGAACCGGTCGTTGTCCGACCTCCGACGCGCACTCACCCCGAAGGGGACGCTCGTGCCGAACGGCGGCGGGTTCGAGCATCGCTGGGTCGCAGGCTCGGGTCGTCTCATCAGCGCAAAGCTGTCGTTCATGTTCGGGAGCCAGAGCCTGGGCACGTTCATTGCTTCGCCCAAGCAGCAGAACCTGGTTGCTCTGAGCGAGCTCATCGACGCGGGGAAGGTGACACCCGTCATCGACCGGACATACTCGCTGAACGAAACCGCCGACGCCGTTCGCTATGTCGGCAAGGGCCATGCTCAAGGCAAAGTCGTTATCACCGTCGCCAAGGCAGGCACATCATGATCGCGACCAAACCGACGACCAATGGCCACGCGCCGACAATCTCGGAGACTCGGGCTGGTGGCCAGATTGCCACGACCTCACCCAAGCGCCTTGCGCGATTCGCCGGCGTCCTCTACCTGCTCGTCGGCATCTTCGGCGGCTTTGCCCAGGGCTTTCTCTACCCCAAGATCTACGTCGCGGGCGATGCGGTGAAGACGGCTGGGAACTTAATTGCAAACGCCGGACTTGTGCGGATCGGCGTCGTTGCCGACCTCGTCCAGGCGACCATATGGGTCTTCCTCGCGTTGATCCTCTACCGGCTGCTCCAGCATGTGAATAAGAGCGCCGCGAGGGCCATGGTCGTCCTCACCGCAATTGGGGCGGGCATCACGATGCTCAACGCGGTTTTCGAATTTGAGGGTTTGCGGGTCGCAACCGGAGCAGTGAACCTGGCCGGCTTCAGCGCCGCCGGATCGAATGTCCTCGCGATGCTCATGGTGGACATCCAGCACTATGGGCTCCTCATCGCGTCGATCTTCTTTGGCCTGTGGCTGGTGCCGCTCGGGTATCTCGCGTTCAAGTCAGGGTGGTTCCCCAAGGCCCTGGGCGTCGCGCTCATCGTTGGGGGAGCCTGCTACCTGGTTGATGTCCTCGCGGCGTTCCTGGTCCCCGACTTTGGCAAAGCCATTCACGGCTACATCACCATCCCGTCAATAATCGCCGAGGTCTGGACACTCGGATACCTGCTCGTGATCGGCGTCAACACCAAAAAGTCGGACGCGCGCATTCGCGCCTCAGCGTAGTCGCGTCACACGGTGAGCCCTGAATCCGGCCGACCGGATCGGGGCTCTTTTCCCCAAGGAGGGCAGATCATGATCGACACGAAGCCGACGACCAACGGCCACGGCGCCACGACTTCGCAGGTACCGGTTGAGGCGATCCCGGTTAAAACCAAGACGCCCGCTACGCCCGCGACACGGACTACGGACGCGAACAAAAGAACCGCCGTGCTCGTGGGCGCACTGTTTCTCCTTTCGACCGCGACATTCATCGTGAGCAATATGCTGATCACGCCGCTGCTTGGCTCCCACGACGTCCTGGCCGCGATCGCGGCTAACTCGCAGCGCATGATCGCGGCGACGATGATTGCGCTCATTGAGGGGGTCGCCACCGTCGGAATCGCCCTCGCGCTGTATCCGATCCTGAAACGACAGCATCCAGCGCTCGCCCTTGGCTACGCGGGCATGAGGATTGCGGAACTCGCCATCGCTGCCGTCGGTTTTGGCCTTGGCGGGCTCTTGCTGGTGACCCTGAGTGGAACGGCCGCAAACGGGGCGAATAGCGAGTTGGGCACCGTCCTCGTCGCGCTGCGCCACTGGACAATCATGCTTGTGTACGTCTACACCGCCGTCGGCGGCGTGATGCTGAGCTACATGCTGCTCAGGACCAGGCTTGTTCCGCGAGGGTTCTCCGTGCTCGGTCTGATCGGCTACCCGGTGTTGTTTCTCGCAGCTGTGTTAGACATGCTGGGAATCGTCGACACCGTGAACGGGGTTGGACTGGTCGGGCTCGTTCCTGGAGGCCTGTTCGAACTCCTGCTACCGATCTGGCTTATCGCGAAGGGATTCAACGTGACCGCGATTAGCACAATGCGCGTCGCGCGCGTTACCGGCTAAGCCGGAATGCAAGGCCCGCGTCAATGACCGTATTGGCGCGGGCCCTCCCGATGGCCGGCAAGGTCGTCTTGATCACCGGCGGCACCGGGGGAATCGGCAAGGCCACCGCGACCGGGCTCGCCACGATTGGCGCCCGGGTCGGCATCACGGGTCGCGACCTGGCGCGCGCCGAACACGCTGCGGCCGAGATCCGTGCCGCTTCAGGAAACCCGGCCGTCGACGCATTCGCGGCCGACCTGACCTCCCAGGCCGAGGTACGCCGGCTCGCCCGCGTGGTCCTCGATACCTACCCGCGGCTGGACGTGCTCATCAACAACGTCGGCGGGTTTTGGGCACACCGACACCCGACCGCCGACGGGCTGGAGCGCACGTTCGCCCTGAACCACCTCGCCCCGTTCCTGCTCACGAACCTGCTTCTGGATCGGCTCAAGGCGAGCGCACCCGCACGGGTCGTCACCGTCTCCTCCGGCGCACAGTCGATGGGCCGGATCGACTTCGATGACCTGCAGGGCGCTCGCAACTACTCCGGACAGCGCGCTTACAACCAGTCCAAGCTCGCCAACATCATGTTCACCAACGAGCTGGCCCGCCGCCTCGAGGGCACCGGCGTCACGGCCAACTCCCTGCACCCCGGCGTGGTGCGCACGAACTTCGGCGCTGAAGACCAGGCCTGGTTCTTCACCGTCATCAGCCGAGTGGCCCGTCCCCTGCTGAAGACCCCGGCGGAGGGCGCCCAGACGCCGATCTATCTGGTGTCGTCGCCCGACATGGCCGGCGTCACCGGGCAGTTCTTCGTCAACCGCAAGCCCAAGACGGCCAACAAGCTCGCCTATGACACCAACATGACAGCCAGGCTCTGGGAGGTCAGCGTCGACCTTACGTCAGGTCATCAGGGACTGGATCCGGCTCGCTCCAGGCGATGACGGCCGCCGGCAGGGTGCTGAAGAGGAGCGCGAACCCGGCCAATAGCTCCACTTGTTC
>DATBYO010000035.1:0-25567 GCA_036513655.1 Candidatus Dormiibacterota bacterium
GACGTCAGCGTCCGTCATCAAAATCACATGGTGATACCGCAGCTTACTGATGTCGAACCGCTCACCAACCCCGGTGCCGAGCGCGGTGATGAGGTTGCGGATCTGCTCGGAGGTGAGGATCTTGTCCTCGCGAGCCTTCTCGACGTTGAGGATTTTGCCGCGCAATGGAAGGATGGCCTGGAAGCGACGATCCCGGGCGCCTTTCGCCGAGCCACCCGCGGAGTCGCCCTCCACCAGGTAGATCTCGCACAGACTGGGGTCGCGCTCCGAGCAGTCCGCCAGCTTGCCGGGCAGCGTCGATGATTCCAGCAGCGATTTTCTCTGCACCAGCTCCCGGGCGCGCTTTGCCGCGTCCCGGGCGCGGGCGGCCACCAGGCACTTCTCGATGATTCTCCGGGCATCGGGCGGGTTCTCTTCGAGGTACTGGGTGAAGGCCTCGGAGAACACCGTCTCGACCTGACCCCGGACCTCGGAGTTCCCCAGTTTGGTCTTGGTTTGACCTTCGAATTGCGGCTCCCGCACTTTTACGCTGATGACCGCCGTCAAGCCCTCGCGCACGTCATCGCCGGTGAGGTTGGGGTCCTGCTCGCGCATCAGGTTGGCCTTGCGCGCGTACTTGTTGAGGACGGAGGTGAGCGCCGACCGGAAACCGGTCACGTGACTGCCACCTTCGACCGTGTTGATGTCGTTGGCGAAGGCCAGCACGTTCTCCGTGAATCCCTGGTTGTACTGCAGCGCGATCTCGACCGTGTTCCCGTCGACCTCGCGCTCCACGTGCAGCGGCCGGAGGTTGACCCAGCCCTTGTCGCGGTTCAGATACTTCACGAAGGCGCTGATACCCCCCTCGAAATAGAACGTGTAGTCCAGGTCGATCCGCTCGTCGCGCAGCAGGATGGTCAGCGCCTTGTTGAGAAAGGCGAGCTCACGCAGCCGGTGGGAGACGATGTCCCAGTGAAAGCCGAGCTCCTCGAAGACCTCGGGATCAGGCCAGAAGCGAATGTACGTGCCGGTGGTATCAGCCTTCCCGGTGACCTTCATGGGCGTGACCGGCGTACCGCGCCGGTATTCCTGCGAATACTGCTTGCCGTGGCGCATGACGGTCACCTGCAGGCGCTGGGACAGCGCGTTGACGACCGAGAGCCCGACGCCATGAAGACCGCCGGACACCTTGTAGCCGCCGCCACCGAACTTTCCACCGGCATGCAGCTTGGTCATGACGACCTCGAGCGCCGGCTTTCCCTGCTCCTTCATGATGTCGACCGGGATCCCGCGCCCGTTGTCGGCAACCGATGCCGAGCCATCGTCGTGGAGCGTGACCTCGATCCGGGTGCAGAAGCCGGCCAGCGCCTCATCGACCGAGTTGTCAACAAGCTCGTAGATGAGGTGGTGGAGACCCCGGTTATCGGTGGACCCGATGTACATTCCGGGACGGCGTCTGACCGGCTCCAAACCCTCCAGAACCTGGATGGCCTTGGCGTCGTAGGCAGCCGTCGTTTTTTCCTTAGGATTTAGCAAATCGCGTATTCAAATTATACCCAATTTGGGTACTGAAATTGACCTATGTTGGGACCTAAATTCCGGGTCGTCCGAGGCTCGATGAGGTCGCCGCGGGGGGCGCCGACTTACGGGCTTACGGGATGTGTCGGAGCGTTGTGTTTCACCGCCTGTGCACGTCCTCAGGAGGCGACGACCGGGGCGCCCTCGGTGACCGGTGGCCGCCAGCGTAAATCCAGCTGCCGGGCGGCGCGCACCTCATCGAGCCGTCCCACCGGAGCGTTGTGCGGCGCGGTCTTGACCACCTCCGGGTCCTTCGCAATCTCTTCGACGATCTGCTCGACCGCGGCAACGAAGGCATCCAGGGTGGCCTTGGACTCCGTTTCCGTCGGTTCGATCATCAGTGCCTCCGGAACGATCAGCGGGAAGTAGACCGTCGGCGGGTGGAAGCCGAGGTCGATCAGCCGTTTCGCAATGTCTTTCGCGGACACGCCCTGGGCTTTCGCCTTTTTCGCCGTCAGCACGAACTCGTGCAAGGATGGCCCGCTAAACGCATCATCGAAGGAGCGACGCAGATGATGCCGGAGGTAACTGGCGTTGAGCACGGCGTTCTGCGCCACCTCATTGATGGTGTTGCCGTAGGTCCGGATGTAGGCGTAGGCGCGGAGCAGCATGCCGAAGTTGCCATAGAACGACCGCACCTTTCCAATCGACTGTGGCCGCTCGTACTCGAAGCGGAAGCCTTCATCGGTCCGCTCGACCGTGGGAATCGGGAGGAAGGGAACCAGGTGAGACCTGACGCCGACCGGACCCGCGCCTGGGCCGCCGCCGCCATGTGGGGTGGAGAACGTCTTGTGCAGGTTGAGGTGGACGACGTCGAAGCCCATGTCGCCAGGCCGGGCGACCCCGACCAGCGCATTGAGGTTCGCCCCGTCGTAGTAGAGCTGTACCCCTTGCTCGTGGGAGAGCCGCGCGATCTCCATGATGTCTTTCTCGAAGAGGCCGACCGTGTTGGGATTGGTGAGCATCACGGCCGCGACTCGTGAGGAGATCTTGCTCTTGAAATCCTCCAGATCGACCAGGCCGTCGGGCCCGGACTTCACCGTCACGGTCTTCAAGTGGGCGAGGGTGGCGCTGGCCGGGTTGGTGCCATGGGCGCTGTCCGGGACCAGGACTTCGTCTCGGGTCTCACCGCGGCTGCGATGGTAGGCCTGGATCATGCGCAATCCGGTCCACTCGCCGTGCGCGCCGGCGGCCGGCTGCAGGCTCATCCGGTCCATGGCGGTCAATGCCAGCAGCGCTCGCTCCAATTCCCACATGAGGCGCAGCGCGCCTTGCGCGCGCGCCGGCGGGTGGTAGGGATGAAGATCGGCAAAGTCATCCAGGCGAGCGAGCGCCTCGTTGACGGCGGGGTTGTACTTCATGGTGCAGGACCCCAGCGGGTACAGACCCTGGTGCAAATTGAAGTTCAGGCGTCCGAGCCGGCCGAAATGCCGGGCGACTTCAGGCTCGCTGAGCGAAGCGATCGGCAGCGCAGACTGCCGCCGCAGGCCGATGGGCACCAGCTCATCGATCGGTCGCGTCTTGACCCCGGGCGCCGGCAGTCGCGGGCTCGGTCGATCGTGGCTGCCGAGCTCGAACAGTAGTGGCTCGCTCACGCGAGTGCCTCCAGAAACCGTTCGATGGCGCGAGGATGGTTGAGTTCGGTGACCGAAATCAGCAACGCGTCCGACAGCTCGGGAAAGAATCGTCCAAGCGGAAGGCCGGGCAGGACACCACGCTCGAGCATGAAGGCCTGGGTCTGCTCGGCGGGATATGGCGTGTGGATGACGAACTCCCAGAGGAAGGGGCCGTCGAACGCGAGCCGGTACCCCTTTCGCTCCACGAGTTGGGCCGCCAGATGATGCGCCCGTTGGGCGCTGAGCTCGGCGAGCTGTTTGAGCCCGTCGCCGCCCATGTGCGCGAGGTAGACGGTGGCGGCGAGCGCCATCAACGCATGGTTGGTCGTGATGTTGGAGGTCGCATGCTCCCGCCGGATGTGCTGCTCGCGGGCCTGGAGGGTAAGCACGTAGCCACGCCGGCCCTGCGCGTCGACCGTCGCTCCCACCAGCCGGCCCGGCATTCGACGCATCAGCGCTTCCTTGCAGGCAATGAACCCGACGTACGGCCCGCCGAACGATAGTGGAATCCCGAGCGGTTGTCCGTCACCCACCGCCAGGTCGGCGCCGTACTCGCCGGGCGCCGCCAGAATCCCGAGTGAGATCGGGTCCACGCAAGCGATCAGCAACGCGCCCGACCGGTGGACCAGGTCACTGATGGGTTGCGGGTCCTCCAGGACGCCATAGAAGTTGGGCTGCTGCAGGATGACCGCGGCCGTGGTGCCGGTGATGGCCTGCTCCAGCTTCGCGAGGTCGACGCGGCCGTCAGCTCCCGGCGCGACCCGGAGGATCTCGTAATCCTGCGCTTCCGAATAGGTCTTGAGCACCTGCGCGTACTCGGGCTGCAGTGCGCCGGCTACGACGACGTTCTGACGGTTCGTGTGCAGCACCGCCATGGCCGTGGCTTCGGCGAGCGCGGTCGCGCCGTCGTAGAGCGAGGCATTGGACACATCGAGTCCGGTGAGGAGCGTAATCATGGTCTGAAATTCGTAAGTCGCCTGCAGCGTGCCCTGGCTCGCCTCCGCCTGGTACGGCGTGTAGGTCGTATAGAAGTCGGGCCGCGAAATCACCTGGTTCACGATGGCGGGACTGAACCGCCGCGATGCTCCGGCACCCAGAAAGCTGTGCGAGGCCGGGATCCGCGCGTTGAGGCGGCCCAGCTCGCGAAGGTACTGGACCAGCTCCACCTCGGAAAGTGGCTCCGGCAGCTCGATGCGATCGAGGCGCAGTTTTTCGGGCAGGTGCCTGAACAGATCGTCAACCGTCTTCAGCTCGAGCGCCTTCAGCATCTCGGCGCGCTCGGCCTCCGCGTTCGGGAGATAGGTCACAGGGGCAGCGTCACTAGCTGGATTGGCCTTTCACGAACTCGTCGTAAGCCTTCTGGTCGAGGAGCTTGGGATTGTCCTTGGGGGCGCGGAGCTTGATGATCCAGCCCTTGCCGTAGGGATCCTGATTGACGTACTCGGGATGATCCTTGAGCTCCTGATTGACCTCGGCGACCTCACCCCCCACCGGGCTGTAGAGGTCCGAGGCGGCCTTGACCGATTCGATCACGCCGAGGCGGCCGCCGGCATCGAGCTGCTGGCCCACGTTCGGCAGTTCGAGGTAGATGACGTCGCCAAGCTGCGACTGCGCGTATTCGGTGATCCCCACGGTCGCGCTGTCGCCCTCCTTTCGGACCCACTCATGGCTCTCGGCGAATCGCATGCCGCTCAGGTCTGGCATCGCTTCTCCCTTTTCTTTATTTCGGGTGCGGCCGCTTGTAGAAGGGCAGCGCAACCACCTCGGCCGGGGCTGCTGTGCCGCGAACGTCGATGCCAAAACGCGAACCCGGCTCGGCGAGCGCCGGAGAGACATAGGCCATCCCGATGTTGTAGCCAAGCGTGAACGCAACGTTCCCGGAGGTCACGGTACCAGCCCGCTGGCCGTCGCTGACGACGGCGTAGCCATGACGAGGGATGCTGCGATCCAGCATCTTGAACCCCACCAGGCGCCGTGAGACGCCTTGCTCGCGGGCACGGACGACGGCGTCGCGCCCGATGAAATCCTTATCGAGGCTCACCGTCCACTCCAGCCCCGCTTCGAGCGGATTGGTGCTGGTATCCATGTCGTTGCCGTACAAGCGCATCCCCGCCTCCAGCCGAAGGGTGTCGCGGGCGCCGAGGCCCGCCGGCCGGATGCCATCGGATTGACCCTCATCGAGGAGGGCCCGCCACAGCCGCACGGCATCGCCATTGCCGCAAAAGAGCTCGAAGCCATCTTCACCGGTGTAGCCGGTGCGCGAAATCACGCACGGCACGTCCGCAACCCGGCCTTCGATGAAGGTGTAGTACTTCACGCCGCCGAGCTCGGATTTCGTGAGCCGCTGCACGAGGCCGACCGCGCGCGGGCCCTGCACCCCGAGTAGCGCCCACTCCCGCCCGACATTACGAAGGGAGCTGGGGGAGGGCGCCTGCGTCTGGATCCAGTCGAAGTCACTGTCCTGGTTGCCGGCATTCACCACCAGGAGATAGCCACCGTCTGCCATCGCATAGACGAGGACATCATCGATGATGCCGCCCTCCTCATTGCAGAGCAGCGCGTACTGAATGCGGCCGCTCTCGAGACGCGTGAGGTCGCGGCTGATGACACGCTGGCCCAGGCCCTTGTCGTCGAGGCGGAGCTCACCCATATGTGAGAGGTCGAACAGTCCGACGCCCTCCCGTACGGCCCGGTGCTCCTCGCGAATGCTGCTGTACTGGAGCGGCATCACCCAACCGCCGAAGTTGGTCATCTGGGCGCCGAGGCGGACGTGTTCCCCGTGAAGCGGTGTCCGCTGCGCCGTCACGACCAAACGCTACGCCTCTTGGTTGTCAAGATCGCTCAGGTCGTCGAGATCGTCGAGATAGTCGAGGAGTTCCTGGTCGTGGGTCTCGCGCGCCTCACCGAGCATTCCCAGGATGACCTGGACCCGCGCTTCTTCCCATTGCAGGAGCCTAGCGAGCTCCGCAGGCGTCGCCACCCGGCTCAGCCGCTCGGACAGGAGGCGTTGTGCCGATTCCAGCAGCCGGCACGCGATCACGAATGCCTCGTCATTGCGCTGGGCCTCGTCGGTCTGCGCGAGCACGTCGTCCATGGTGGCGGCAATCGCGTACACGAGCCGGGCGTGAAAGGCGCCGTCGCCGAGCTTGTAATGCTCGACCGCCGAGATCAGGCCGACTGTCCCTTCCTGGAACAGGTCGCCAAAGGGCACCCCGCGTCCCCGGCGGGCCTGGGCAGCCTCCAGCACCAGGTGGAGGTTGTGCTCGATCAGGATCCGGTTCGCCTCGTCCCGCTCCGGCCCCTGCGTGGCAAGGAGCCGTCGCTCCTCCCCGTTGGACAGTCGTGGATAGAGTTCGACCTGCGCCCGGTAGTCGTCCTCCTCGTCGTTTGCCGTGCGCGGCTCATAACGCTTGGCCACCTACCTATTCTACGAACGGCCGCGCTCGGAACTGGGGCTATGATCAGATTGTGAAGAGGGCCGTTCGGCTCTTTCTCGCGACCGTCGCGCTGGCGGGCCTGATGCCCGTTCTTCCTGCCCAAGCTGCCGAACCCCATGTCCTGGTCGCCACCCTCGATGGCGTCATCAATCCGATCACCGACAACTACATCTCGAACGCGGTGGACCGGGCCGTCTCGAACCACGATACGGCGCTGATCATCGCCATGGACACACCCGGCGGCCTGGACACATCCATGCGCAACATCATCAAGAAGATGCTGGCCGCGCCCCTGCCGGTCGTCATCTTTGTCTCGCCGTCCGGAGCGCGAGCAGCCTCGGCTGGGCTCTACATCACCGAGGCCGCCGACGTCGCCGTCATGGCACCCGGAACCAACATAGGATCAGCCCACCCCGTCAGCCTGAGCGGGTCGAACCCGGCGCCGACCGCCAGCCCCAGCGCAAGCGGCGGCACGTCGACCGCCCCAGACATCGAGATGCAGAAAGTCGAGAATGACGCGGCGGCCTACGTGCGCGCGCTCGCCACCTTGCACCACCGCAACGCCGACTGGGCGGAGAAAGCGGTGCGGCAGAGCGTCAATGTCCCCGCCGACGAAGCAGTCAAGCTCGGCGTCGTCGACTTCGAGAGCCGTGACCTCGACACGCTGCTTTCCGACCTCGACGGCCGGCAGGTCAGCAAAGGCGGGCACACCTACACGCTGGTCACGGCCCACGCCGCGATTGACCGCTACGACTTGAGCGCCTTCGACCAGCTGCTCGAAGCCGTCGCCGATCCCAGCCTCGTCTACCTCCTCTTTCTGCTGGCGATTATTGGCCTGGGCTTCTGGGTGACGCATCCGGGAATGTTCCTGCCGGGCGTGGTGGGCGTGATCGCGGGGATCCTGGCGGCGCTATCGCTGTTCAACCTCCCGATCAACATCGCCGGCGTGCTCCTGATCCTGCTGGCAGTCCTCTTCTTCATCATCGACCTCAAAGCGGTGACGCATGGCGTGCTAACGACCGGCGGGATCGTGGCCATGACGCTCGGCGGCCTACTGCTGGTAAACACGAGTTTCCTGTCGGAGGCCGTCAACATCCCCCTGCTGCTCACCACCGTGCTGATCATCGCCGGGATCTTCCTCTTCATCCTTCGCAAGATCATCGACGCCCGCCGCCGCCCATACGCGGCGGGCGAAGAAGCCATGGTCGGCACGATCGGAACGGTACGCGAGCCGCTCGATCCCAGCGGAATGGTGTTCGTCAACGGCGCGCTCTGGCAGGCAACGTCCAGCCGCGGGCGGGTTGATGTTGGGGTACCGGTCCGCGTGGTTGCCGTCGATGGTCTTCGCCTGAGCGTGGAACCTCTCGAGCAACCCTCCGGGATTGAGGGACCTCAGGCGGCGTCGTCGTAATTGCCGGCCGTAACATGGTAGGCAGCGGATTCACGAGGAGGGACCGGTGGGCATCTTCGCACTGATCGTCCTGGGCATCATCGTCGTCGTCGTCTTGATCGGCTTGACCTCGGCGATTCGGATCATCAACGAATACGAACGCGGCGTGCTCTTCCGGCTGGGCCGCTTGATGGCGCTGAAAGGACCGGGGCTGCGGCTGATCATTCCCTTCGGCATCGACCGGCTGGTGAAGATCGATCTGCGCACCGTCACCCTCGAGGTCCCCCCGCAAGAAGTCATCACGCTGGACAACGTGACCATCAAGGTCAACGCCGTCATCTACTTCCTGGTGGTCGATCCCAACAACGCCGTCACCAAGGTTGCCAACTTCATCAACGCAACTTCACAAATCGCACAAACTACGTTACGGAGCGTGCTCGGCCAGTCGTCGCTAGACGAGCTCCTCGCCAATCGGGAGAAGATCAATACCCGCCTGCAAAAAATTATCGACGAGCAGACCGAACCCTGGGGAATCAAGGTCTCGACCGTCGAGATCAAGGACGTCGAGCTCCCCCAGACGATGCAGCGTGCCATGGCCAAGCAGGCCGAGGCCGAACGAGAGAAGCGGGCGAAGATTATTCACGCGGAAGGCGAGTTCGAGGCCGCGCAGAAGCTGACCGATGCCGCCGGCGTGATTGCCACCCAGCCCAGTGCCCTGCAACTCCGCTACCTGCAGACCCTGACCGAGATCGGCGTCGAGCGAAACACGGTGATCGTTTTCCCCGTGCCGATCGACCTCGTCCAGCAGCTCATCGAACTACGCGAGCGCCCGAGCGCGTCACCGGCAAAAACCTGACGCTCCTGACCGCGCGCGGGGATACCGCGCTCGACGTCGCGACCGTCGTCATCCTCGGCGTCATCGCCGGCCTTTACGTCCTCGCCAACTTCGGCGAACGGTTCTCGACCCCTCGCATCCTGGCGCTGATCGCCGGCGGCGTCCTGGCCGGTCTGTCGTTGCTCATCGGCCTGTTGATTGCCATCATCCATTTAGTTCAGTACTCCGCCGGTCTGGAGCCGGCAGATCAGTTTCGGACCGCCGAGCTGCTCGGCATCCCGCTGACCATCGCGGGAGCGCTCGGGCTGCTCTACCTGTGGCCTCCCGTGCAGCGTGCCATCGCCCGCGTCATCCCGATCCGGCCAGGCTCGCCGGTCGTCTACGTCACGGTCGTGCTCGGCCTGCTGCTGGTCGCGCAGCAGATCGGCGCGCAGGTCCAGCCGGGCAAGCCGCTCACGATCGCCGATCTGCTGGCCCAGGACATCCCCCTGCTCATCCTTTCCTTTATCGGGGTCGGTGTCTTCGTGCGGCGGTCTCCGCGTGAGGCGATCGAACGACTCGGCTTGCTACCGCCGCGCCAGAGGCGCTGGTGGCTGGTCGCCATTCTTGGCATCGGCGTCTTCATCGCGGTGGCTTTCGGGATCGAGGCCGTCGCCAACGCTGTGTCGCCGGCTCAGCAGAAGCAGGTGAGCGACGTGACCACGGTCCTCTTCAGCGGCTTCAACAACCCGGCCGCCATCGTTTTCTTGGGGCTGCTGGCCGGGATCGTGGAGGAGACGCTCTTTCGGGGCGCGCTGGTGCCCCGCTTCGGCGTCCTGATCAGCGCCCTCCTCTTCGCCGCTCTTCACACGCAGTACGCCGTCAGCTTCGCCACGCTGGAGGTCTTTGTGCTCGGCATTGGGTTGGGATGGCTCCGGGTTCGTTCCGGCAGCACGCTCCCATGCATGGTCACCCATGCCGGCTACGACATCGCGGTCGGTTTCCTCTCGCTGATCGCGAAGTAACGTCGCGTTATCCGCAGCTTATCCACATGTCCCACGCCTTGACAAACGTGCGTTCGCGACACACCACCGTATAATCCGGCCAGAGCCCGTCCTGCGTCCTAGCCAGCAAAGTGCCAAGAGTCTATGCAGTCGTCAACCAGAAGGGCGGAGTCGGCAAGACCACCACCGCCATCAACGTGGCTGCCAACCTCCCGGAGCTCGGCTTAAGCGGGCTCATCGTCGACATGGACCCGCAGGGCAACACCACCAGCGGGCTCGGGATCGTCCGAAGCGAGCTCAGCCGTAGCGTCTACAACGTCATCATCGATGCCGCTGACATCAACGAGGTGATCCGGCCAACCGCGGTCCCCGGCCTTGACATCCTTCCCTCGCACCGCTCACTGGCCGGCGCCGAGATCGAGCTGATCAACCTTCCTCGACGCGAACGCCGATTGCTGTACGCGCTCGAGGCGCTGCGCATCGCCTACGACTACATCATCATCGATTGCCCGCCGTCTCTAGGCTTGCTTACCATCAACTGCCTGGTGGCCGCCGAGTACATGCTGATTCCCATCCAGTGTGAGTACTACGCGCTGGAGGGTCTCGGGGCACTGACGCACACCACACAGCTGATCCAGCGCGAGCTCAACCCGCGACTCAAGATCGGCGGCATCGTCCTGACGCTCTTCGATCCGCGCTTGACGCTGGCGCTCCAGGTGGCCGAGCAGGTCCGCGCCCAGTACCCGGAGAAGACGTTCCACACGGTCATCCCACGCAACGTGCGGCTCAGCGAGGCACCCAGTCACGGGATGCCCATCACGCAATACGACCCGACGTCGCGCGGCGCGGTCGCCTACCAGGAACTCACGAAGGAGTTGATCGCCAGATGAACAAACGGCGGGGACTGGGGCGGGGTCTCGAGGCCCTGATCCCTTCGGGTGAGTACATCGAAGAGCTGGGTACCGAAAGCGGAGCCCGGCGGCGCTTCGCCCTGCAGCTCCCGATCGCCGATATCAAGCCGAACCCGGAGCAGCCGCGCCGCGCTTTCGATCCGGTGTCGCTGCAGGAGCTGGCTGACTCGATCCGGATGCACGGCATCCTGCAGCCCCTGCTCGTCCGCGAGGGGCTGGCCGGTTACGAGCTGATCGCGGGCGAACGGCGGCTCCGCGCCGCCGAGATCGCCGGTCTTGCCGAAGTGCCGGTCATCGTCCACCCCGGCAGCGGCGGCCGCCTCGAGGAGCGGCTGGAGCTGGCGCTGGTGGAGAACCTGCAACGCACCGACCTGAACGCCATCGAGGAAGCGCGGGCGATCCAGCGGCTGCTGCGAGACTTCGGTCTGACCCAGGAAGCGCTCGGTGAGCGGATCGGGAAAAACCGCGTGACGATCGCGCAGAGCGTGCGGCTCCTTGGGTTGCCGGAACCGGCGGTCAGGGCTATCGAGTCCGGCGAGATCACCGCCGGGCACGGAATCGCGCTGCTCGGCCTGGCGACAGCGGCGCAGCAACTGGCTGGGCTGGAGCGGGTGACCCATGAGCACTGGAGCGTCCGGCAGACGGAGGAGTGGGTTCGGGCGCGCGCCACCGAAGCCGGGAGCCGGCGCCCGCGTAAGGTGTCGACGGCCGACCCGGAGACCCGTGCGCTCGAGGAAGAATTTCGCCGCGCGCTGGGCACCAAGGTCATCCTGACCCGCCTCAAGCACGGCGGGCGGTTGACGATCGAGTTCTACAGCAACGAAGAGCTCGAGACGATCAGGCGGCGCCTGGCTGGAAACTAGTCGATCTCGTATCGGGCGCTCTACCGCCACGAGCGAAATGTAAAACGTGTAACAACGGCCTGGCGGACTGCTACTCGCGGATCCAGCGGTCGGCCGTACGCTCGTAGTCGTGGAGCTCGCCCTTTCCGAAAAATAGGGCGATTTCGGTTTCCGCCCGATCCGGCGAGTCCGACCCGTGGATCAGGTTCATGCCGAGGTCCAGCGCGAGGTCGCCGCGGATTGTGCCGGGTGCGGCTTTCAACGGATCGGTCGCACCCATGATGCTGCGGACGACGACGACCGCTTCGCGGCCCTCCCAGATCATCGCGACCACCGGCCCCGAGGTGATGAAGGCGATCAGCCCGTCGTAGAACGGCTTGCCCTGGTGCTCGGCGTAGTGTCGCGCCGCGACGTCCTTGGTGATCCGCATCATCTTGAGGCCGATGAGTTTCAGGCCGCGACGCTCGAGCCGCCCGACGATGGTTCCGACGAGTCCGCGCTGCACACCGTCAGGCTTGACGAGGACGAGCGTGCGCTGCATCGCCTACTTTCCGGCGGCGAGGGTCGGCTTGGCGCCGAGGAAGCCGACCTGTCCCAGCGGCCAGATGCGGACCTCGGCCTTGCCAAGGATCGCATCGAGCTCGACCGGGCCGAAGCTGCGCGAGTCGCTCGAATGATTTCGGTTATCTCCCAACACGAAGTACTGATCGGGTGGGATCAGCTGGTCCTGCCCGGTTGCCGGCCAGTTGTTGTTGTAGGTCCATCGCTCCGGCAGATAGGGCTCGTGCAATACCTGGCCGTTGATGTAGATGACACTGTTCGTGATGTGGATCCGCTCCCCCGGCAGCGCGATGATGCGCTTGATGAAATCGCGGCTGGCTTCATCGGGCGGCTTGAATACGATGATGTCGCCGCGCTGCGGATGGTGAAGCTTGTAGGAAATCTTCGACGCGACCAGCAGGTCATTGTCGTGCAGCGTCGAGTACATGCTCGAACCCAGCACGTGCACGGTCTGCACCGCGTACTGGATGACCACGTAGAGGACAAGCGCGAGAAAAACGATCTCGAGCGTGTCCCTGAGGAAAGACTTCTGGCGCGGCGACTGCGCCGGCGCCGGGGGTTGCGCCATCTGCGGCTGCGCCATCCTTAGCTGTTCAACTTCATCCGAGGGCGATTCATTCTAGCGCCCCAATCTCGGCATTCGCCCGTCGCGGGTTCAGACGATTTGTTTGAGGAAGGGTGCTTCGCTACGGAAGGGCCCGATCACGGCGAGTTGCAGGGCCTGGCTGAACAGCTCCCTGGCGATCCGCATCAAGTCGTCGGCCGTGACCGCGTCGATCTCCGCCATCGTCTCGTCGACGCCCTGGATCCGTCCGGTCAGCGCCTCCTGCCCGCCGTACCAGGTGGCGACCGAGTTGGTGCTTTCCATCTGGAGCAGCAGCCGGCCTTTGTAAAACTCCTTGGCCTTGGTCAGCTCGGCACGCTGCACCGGCTCCTGGCAGAGCCGCCGCAGCTGGCCGACGATGGCGCCGACCGCACGCGCCGCCTGGCGGGGCTCGGTGCCGGCGTAGATGCCGAGGACGCCGGTGTCGTAGAGCTTGTTGACGTACGAATGAACGTCGTAGGCCAGGCCGAGCTTCTCGCGGACCTCCAGAAAGAGCCGGGAGCTCATCCCCTCACCCAGCACGCAGTTGAGAACGTCGATGATGTAACGGTCGCGGTCCATGTAGGACGGGGCGTGCACGCCGAGGCAGAGATGCGCCTGCTCGGTCTTCTTCGCCTTCAGCAGCACATGTGGCTTGAGACCGTTCCCGATCGACGGCAAGAACGAGGGTGGTGCGGCACCATTCCCGCGAGCCTTCAGGTACGGCTGGACGAGCGCGATCGCCTCATCGTGGGTCACCGGACCAGCAATCGTCACCACGAGGTTGCGGAGCAAATAATGTTCCTCGAGGTAGCGCATCATGTCATCGCGCGTCAGGGCGCGCACCGACGCCTCGGTCCCACCCACGTCACGACCCAATGGGTGGTCCGGCCAGCTGATCTGTTCGAACAGGCTGTGCACGTATTCCTGGGGCGAATCCTGGTACATCCGCAGCTCCTCGAGGACCACCAGGCGCTCCTTTTCGAGCTCCGCGGGATCGATGAGGGGCTGGAAGAGCATGTCGCCAAGGACGTCGATCGCCAGCTGCGCCTTGGTCTTGGGCACTCTCGCCCAGTACATCGTCAGTTCCTTGTCGGTGCCCGCGTTCAGGACGCCGCCCACCCCCTCGATCGCCTCGGCGATCTCCTTGGCTCCGCCATAACGAGCCGAGCCTTTGAAGAACATATGTTCGAGGAAATGGCTGATCCCGGCTTCTTTGTCGGACTCGTAGCGCGAGCCGACCTTGAACATGATCGCCATCGTCACCGATGGGCGGTCGGCCAGCTCGGTCGAGACCACTCTGGCCCCGGTCGGCAAGGTGGAAAGACGATAGGGAGGACGAGCCTGGGGCACGAGCTGAGTATATCGTAGGGGTGCTCGCGCATCCCCCGTTTAGGACAGTCGACTGATGGAGATTGTGGGCGACCAGATGGTGGATAAGATACAAGCGTGAAAGACCGTTTGGAATTCCGGGAGCGCCTGAACCGGCTCATCGGGCGAGTCGAGGCCTGGAGTTACGGCGACTCGGACGCGGGTGCGGGGCTGCCCGTCGAGGTGGCCCGCGAGCTCAAGGCCCTCGCCTCGACCGCACCGTCGTCGGCGCTCAAAGAGGGGGTACGGCGCGCCCAGGATGCGCTCGACGATGGCCTATCCGCCGAAGCGGTCGCCGCCGCCCTCTACGGGGTCAGGACCAAGCTCGACGCCGGCGCCGGTCAGCTGCCCCCGCCGCCCTCCCCCTCGGGGTAGCCCGGGCGCCGTTCGCCGAAGCGGGGGCGATCACCGAAGCGCGGCCGGTCGCCGTAGCGCGGGCGGTCGCCATAGCCGGTGCTCTGCCGCGAGAGCGGCGGCGACGGGGCGGCCGGGCGCTCCGCCGGTCGACGGCTGGCCGTCACGCCGTCCGGGAGGATCGCCACCCGTCGATTGGGTTCTTCGCCCTGGCTCTCGGTGCGAATGCCCGGCTCCTTCTCGAGGGTGATGTGTACGATGCGTCGCTCGTACGACTGCATCGGATCCATCATCACCCGCTCGCCGGTGCGCCGCACGCGCTCCGCCAGCCGCAGCGCCATCTCTTTCACGGTTTCCTCGCGCCGATTGCGATAGTGCTCGACATCGACGACCAGACGGCGACGGTCGGCGCGGCCTTCGTTGAGGATCAGGTTCACGACCGTCTGAAACGCGCGGAGCGTCTCGCCCCGCCAACCGATCAGCAAGCCAAGGTTGTCGCCCGCGACATCGATCATCACCGGGTCGTCTGCCTTCTTGATCAGGACCTGGGCCGTGATGCCCATTTTGTAGAGGAGCTCGGCGACAACCTGACGCGCCTTGACGGCATAGCTCTCGCGTACCGTCACGCGCACCCGGGCTTCCACCTCCGTTTCATCGAGGACCGCGATCTCGACGTTTTCGCGGGCTTCCTCCAGGTCCTCGAGGGCCTTCTCGATGGCCTCCTCGACGGTGGCTCCGGTGGTCTCCACGCTGTCGCTGCTGGTGCTCATGCGGCATTCCCCCTACGTAGGCGTTCGGCAATGGGGGAAAGTGATCCCCAGCCGGTGATGAAGTACTGCTGGCCGATGCTGAACAGGTTGCTGACCACCCAGTACAGCGCGAGGGCGGCCGCGAAGTTGAGCGAGATGAAGCCGATGAAGACGGGCATGATCAGCGTCATGTTCTGCGTCATCGCCGCCTGAGTCGGATCCTGAACCGCGCCCGGAGGGGTCATCATCTTCGTTTGCACGAAGGTGGTCAGGCCGGCGAGGATCGGGAGCAGGATGGCCAGCGGCACGAACTGACCAGGCGCCAGCGCGGTCTTGTCAAGCGCGATGCCAAGGAAATGGAAGTTGTGGATGGGCAGCGTCTGGTGGGCGTCCCTGATGACGTAGAAGAGGGCGATCAGGATCGGCGACTGCACGAGCGCCGGCAGGCAGCCGCTCATCTGCGCAAGCGGGTTGATGTTGTGCTCCTTGTAGAGCGCCATCGTTTCCTGGTTCAGGCGCTGCGGATCCTTCTTGTACTTCTTGCGGACGGCGGCCAGCTGGGGAGCGATGCGGCGCTGCTCCGCCTGCACCCGGCGGGACGTGGTGAGCTGGTACTGGAAAACGGGCGACAGGATCAGCTTGATCACGATGGTCAGGAGCACGATCGCGATCCCGAACGGGCCAACGGCGTCGGCGATCGGGTTGCCGTTCAGCCCCGAGAGCAGCCAGCTGAGGATGGCGTGGATCGGAACCCCGATGACCGTCCACCACAGGAGCCAGATTGGATGCCAGAGCTGACCGATCGAGCTCATGGCACCGGGTCCCAGCCGCCGGCGTGGAACGGGTGGCAGCGGCCGATCCGGCCCAGCGCCATTCGCCAGCCACGCCACCAGCCGTAACGTTGGATGGCCTCATAGCCGTATTGCGAGCAGGTTGGGGTGAAGCGGCAGCCGGAGACCAGGCCAAAGACGGGACCCAGCGTCACGCGATAGACGCGGATGAACGCGAGGGATATCGCCGTCACGATCCCCACCCCTTCACCCATAACATTTCCATCTCCTGGCGCAGCCGCGCAAATTCCGCGTCGACAGCCCGAGACCGTGCCACGATTACAACGTCCCGGCCGCCCGCTGCCCGCTCCAACAACGGCCGGACGAGCTCACGCAAGCGCCGCTTGATTCTGTTGCGGACCACGGCGTTTCCCAGCTTCCGGCTGACGGCCAGGCCGACTCGGGGTCGACCAAGCTCATTATCGCTTACGAAGAGGGCAAGGTAGTCGGAGGCGGCCCGGCGACCGGAGCGCAGGGTGCGGTCGAAGTCGGCCGAACGGAGCAGCCGAGACTGTCGTTTCACCCCGCCCCGGAAGGGGGGTTACCGGTAGCGCCGGCTGGAGGTTGGCGTCAGGCGACGGCGGCCTTTGAGACGGCGGGCCTTGATCACCTTGACGCCGCCGGTGGTCGACATCCGGGCGCGGAAGCCATGGACCTTGACCCGCTGGCGCTTCTTCGGTTGATGGGTACGCTTCATTCAAACCTCAACGTTTTTCGGCGCCTAACCATACCATGCCGGCTGCGACGTTCGTACGTAATTTCGGATTGCGCGGGCAGGGGCCGTTTGCTATTATTCCGCTGCCCTGGAGAGCTACGGCAACTAACATCAACAGCTTATGCACACGAGGCTGGGGAGACCTCGATAGAGTTGTCCACTGTTGTGGGAAGCTTGTGCATAAGTTCCGTCCCCGCTGACACCGTCCATGGGCCTCGTTTCCGACTTCGCGGCCTGACGCGCAGAACCGGCTCTGCTCTCCACTGAAACAGTTACGCGTGCGTGGAGGAGCCGATGAACGGGGAACAAATCTGGCAGGCGGCGCAGGAGGAACTTCGGTTCCAGCTCAGTAAGCCAAGCTACGAGACCTGGCTGAAGAATGCCTCGCTCGTCGGCCGCGAGAAGAACGCGTTCAAGATTGGTGTGCCGACCAAGCTTGCCAAAGATTGGCTCGAAGATCGCTATTCGGCAATGATCAAAGAAACCTTGTCGGCGATCGTCTCCGGCGACGTCAGCGTCGCCTTCGAGGTCGTCCAGGCGGAGGCGTCCGGTCGCGGCACCGCGGTAGCCGTCGCCGAGGAGCCGCCGCCCGAAGCCGAGGAGCCGGTCCTCCACGAGGCTTCCCAGCTGAATCCGAAATTCCAGTTCCAGCATTTCGTGGTCGGCAACAACTCGCGCTTCGCCCACGCCGCCTGTCGGGCGGTGGCGGAGACTCCCGCAAAGGCGTACAACCCCCTCTTCCTCTACGGCGGGGTCGGTCTGGGCAAGACCCACCTGATGCACGCCATCGGCCACGCCGTGCTGGAGAAGCATCACCGCCGTCGGGTTGCCTACGTGACCAGCGAGAAGTTCATGAACGAGATGATCTCCTCCATCCAGGAAGGCCGGATGAACGATTTCCGGACCCGCTACCGGACCGTCGACGTTCTTCTGGTCGACGACATCCAGTTCCTGGCCGGCAAGGACCGCACGCAGGAAGAGTTCTTCCATACCTTCAATTCGCTGCACGAGCTCAACCGGCAGATCGTGATCTCGTCCGACCGGCCACCCAAAGAAATTCCCACCCTCGAGGACCGGCTGCGCTCCCGCTTTCAGTGGGGTTTGATCGCGGACATTCAAGCGGCCGACTTCGAGACTCGGGTGGCGATCCTGAAGTCGAAGGTTGGTCCCTACGCGCGGCTGGTGCCGGAAGACGTGCTCTCCTTCATCGCCCACAAGATCCAGAGAAACATCCGTGAACTCGAGGGGGCGCTGATCCGTGTGATCGCGCACGCGTCGTTGAACCGGAGCCCGGTCAATGTCGACATGGCGGCCAAGCTTCTTCAGGATGTGATCCCCTCGACCGAGAACCGCACGCTGTCGGTCGACACCATCTCGCGGACGGTCGCAAACTTTTATCACATCAGCCTGGAGGAGATGAAGGGGAAGCGGCGCGACAAGCACATCGTGTTCCCGCGCCAGGTCGCGATGTTCCTGATCCGGGAGGAAACCGCGTCCTCGCTGCCGGCCATCGGGCAGGCATTCGGAGGAAGGGACCATACGACAGTCCTTCATTCCTACGAGAAGATCTCGACCGACGCGAAAGAAGACCAGCGACTTCAGGCCGACCTGCGGAAACTTCGGGAAATCCTTTATACCCATTGAGCCTGTGGAAGAGTGCCGCAAGGGACGTGGATGCTGTTCGAATCCCGGTTGGGTGGGGATACCCGGGTCCCGAGTGCACAGTTTTTGAAAGCTATAATTGGGCCGATTCGAAGCCGAATAAGGGGGTTTTCCCTGTTGTGCACCGCCCTACGACTACGTCTCTTCTTTCAATTAAGGCTTCTGATTAATGGGGCCGTGTAGACAAGGAGCATCATGAAGGTCACCATCGCCGCCGGAAACCTCGGTCAGGGTTTGCAGGTTGTTTCCCGCGCCGTCTCGTCCCGAACCACCCTACCGATCCTCAACAACGTCCTGCTGCAGACGGCCGAAACCGGACTGCAACTGACGGCGACCAACCTCGAGATCGGGATCCGGCAGGTGATCCCCGCCGAGGTCCAGGAAGAAGGGGGCATCACCGTCCCGGCGCGACTGCTGACCGACTTCGTGACCTCCCATCCCGACGAGCCGCTCTCCATGACGTTGGACAAGAAGACGCAATCGCTGGCGGTGAAGAGTAATCGGTTCGACGCCAACATTCGCGGGATCGATCCGGCCGATTTCCCGCCGGTGCCGTCCGGCATGGAGGGTCGCAAAGTCAAGGTCGACCAGGCCGAGCTGAAGGACGCGATCGAGCAGACGGTGATCGCCGCCTCCAGTGATGAGGGCCGGCCGGTTTTGACCGGTGTCTACGTACATCTGAACGGCGGCAAGGCGACCTTCGCGGCCACCGATGGGCATCGGTTGGCCGTCAAGACCCTCGCGGTCCAGGCCGAACCTGGCGAAGGCGAGACGATCGTGATCCCGGCGCGAGCACTCAGCGAGCTCAGCCGCATTCTCAAGACTGGAGACGACGGTGTCGAGGTCACGGTCGGCGCGCAGAAGAACCAGGTGTTCTTCAAGACACGTGACGTCGAACTGATGAGCCGGCTGATCGAGGGAACGTATCCCAACTATCAGCAGGTCATCCCGGGGCAGAGTACGACGACCATCACCGCCAAGACCCAGGACCTGTTGTTCACGACCAAGATGGTCTCGCTCTTTTCCAAGGACGCCGCCAACGTCGTGAAGTTCAAGGCGGAGGCGGGCAAACTGACCCTGACCGCCAACACCAGCGAGGTCGGGCAGAACGTCGCCGGTGTCGAGGCGAAGATCGAGGGCCAGGACCTTCAAGTCGCGTTCAATTCCAAGTACCTTCTCGACGTGCTCGCCATCATCGGCAGCGATGAGGTCACGCTGGGCTTTACCGGCCCGCTGAATCCCGGGCTGATCAAGCCGGTGGGGAAGGACAACTACCTCTACATCATCATGCCGGTCAGAGTGGCGATGTAGTCAGCGCCCAGACCGCGTGTTCCTGGCTAACGTCTCACTGTTCGACTTTCGCAATTACGCTGAGCTGGACCTGGCACTGGAGCGCTCCGCCACCGTGTTCTTCGGCGGCAACGCCCAGGGGAAGACCAATTTGCTCGAGGCCGTCGCGCTGTCGGCGCTCACCCGCTCCCCGCGCACCCAGCAAGCCGCGGAGCTGGTGCGATTTGGCCAGCCGGCCGCGCGTGTCACCTGCGGGGTCCAGACCGACACCGGCCTCAGGGAGCTGGAGGTGCGGATCACGGTCAGTTCCGGCGCAACGTCCTCCCGGGCATCGCGCCGGTTCAGCGTCGACGGCATTGCCCGGCGCTCGAGCGACATGATCGGGTCGCTCCGCGTCGTGCTCTTCTGGCCGGACGACCTGCAGCTGGTCAAAGGGCCGGGCGAGGGCCGCCGTCGCTTCCTCAACACGCTGCTCTCGCAGATCGATCACGACCACGCGCGCGAGTTGAACCGGTACTCGCACCTGCTCGAACAGCGCAATGCGCTGCTGCGGGCGATTCGGGAGGGGCGCCAGCCGGTGGATGGGCTCGAAGTCTGGAGCACGGCCCTGGCCGAGTCGGGAGCGACCATCATGGTGGAGCGGCAGCGCCGCCTGCTCGAACTGCAGCCGATCGCGGCCGCCTTCCACCGGGAGTTGAGCGATGATCGCGAGCGACTGGAACTCCGCTACCGTCCCGCGGGTGCCCGGATCGGCGAGGCACCGCTGGAGTTGGTCGTCGAACAGCTGAAGGCCGCTATGCGCGACGCCCGCGATGAAGAGATCGGGCGCGGACAGACAGCTGTCGGACCGCAGCGCGACGATGTCGAGGTGTGGCTCGACGACCACGAGGCAAGGCTGTTCGCCAGCCAGGGCCAGCAGCGGAGCGTGGTGCTGAGTCTCAAGCTGGCGGAGTTGCACTACCTCGCGGAGGTGACCGGCGAGCAACCGGTGCTCCTGCTCGACGACGTGATGTCCGAGCTCGACCCGGCGCGCCGCGAACGCCTGCTGGCCGCCCTCGAGCCAGGACCCCAGGCGCTGATCACGGCGGCTGACCTGAACGACCTGCCGAAGAGCATCCTGGAGCGGGCCGCCGTTTTCCGTGTGGAGCAAGGCGGGATCCGTGCGTAGCATCGGAGCCGCGCTGCCGAAGACGCTCGCGTCTCTGGGCATCTCTCGCCGCACGCGGGAGGCGCAGGCGCTCTGGCTCTGGCCGCAGCTGGTCGGCGAGCACCTCGCGCGCGAGACCGCCGCACTCAAGCTGACGGGCGGCACCTTGTGGGTCAGCGCCAGCAGCCCGGCACTCGCGCACCAACTCCACCTCGAACGAGGCCTTCTGATCGACCGGATCAACGAACGGATTGGCGCACCGGCCGTGCGCGAGATCCGCTTCCGCCAGTCCGGGCCGTCGCGATGAGCAACGGGGCCGCCGCCCTCACCGCCGCCCAGCGGTCGGCGGTGGCCCACACCGTCGGACCACTCCTGATCGTCGCCGGCGCGGGCACCGGGAAGACCAGGGTGCTGGTCGAGCGGTACCGGCGGCTCCGCCAGGAGGGGGTGGCGGCCGAGCGGATCCTGCTCCTGACCTTCACCGAGAAAGCGGCCCGCGAGGTGCTGGATCGGGTCGAGCTGGAGGACTACCTCCCCGCGGGCGAGCGATTCGTCCTGACCTACCACGCCTTCGCTCAGCGGTTCCTGCAGGAAGAGGGCTGGCTGTGCGGTATCCCGAAGGGGTTCCGAATCGTGTCCGAGGTCCGCAAGTGGGAGGTGATGCGCGACGTCTTGCTAGAGCTGCGGCCGCCGCACCTCTTTCATGCGCAGCGGCCCTACGAGCGCATCGGCGAGCTGCTCAAGCTCGTCGAGCGAGCCAAGCAGGAGCTGGTCTCACCCCTCGAGTTCGCGGCCTGGGCGGACGCCGACGCGACGGCCGATGATCCGGTTGTCGCTGCCCAGCGGGAGGCGGCCGTGGTCTACGGCGAGTATCAGGCGCGCCTTCTGGCGGAGGAACGCCTGGATTTCGACGACACGATCTACTTCAGCGTCCAGCTGCTCACCCAGGAACCGTCGGTGGCTGCCCGGCAGAGCCGGCGCTTCGTCCACATGATGGTCGACGAGTTCCAGGACACCAACTTCGCCCAGAGCCGGCTACTCGAGCTGCTCGCCGGAGCTGATCGCAACCTGTGCGTGGTGGGTGACGACGACCAGAGCATCTACAAGTTCCGCGGTGCCTCGGTCGCCAACCTGCGACGGTTCCACGCCGTGTATCCCGATGCGGCCGTCATCCGGCTGGAGGAGAACTACCGCAGCCGCGGTCCCATCCTTCGCGCCGCCGGCCGCCTCATCAGCGAGGATCCCGACCGGCTGGAAAAGCGGCTGACAGCCACCCGCGGCGAAGGGCGGCCGGTCAGCGTGCTGACGGCTACCAGCGTCACCGAGGAAGCCGACGCCGTCGCCGACGTGGTCAAAACCGCGATCGACGAAGGGCGGCATCGACCAAACGCGATCGCGATTCTGCTTCGGGCGAATGCGCACCTGCACAACTTCGCCCGCGCGCTGCAGCGCCACGGCGTCGCCTACCAGGTCAGCGGTGGGCGCGGCTTCTACCAACAGCCGGAGATCAAGGACTGCCTCGCCTACCTGCGCGCGGTCGACAGCCCGGACGACACCGTCTGCCTGATGCGGTTGCTGAGCCTGCCGCGCTACGCCGCCGACTCGGTGCAGGCCGGCCGCTGGGCGCGTCAGGCGCGGGATGACGGACGGCGGTTCTTCGATCTCCTCCAGGAATCGACCGACGAGGGAGCCCGCCGCCTCACCGAGGACCTGCGGCGCTTCAACGAGCTGGCGTTGCGGCTCGGTGTCGACGATCTGTTCTACGAGGTGATGGAGCAAACCCACTACCTCGACCTGGAGCGGTTCCTCGGACCGATCGAGCGGTTGCAGGTCAGCGCCAACGTGCAGAAGCTCGCCGAGCTGATCACGGCGTACTGCGACGAGCACGCCGACCACCATCTGTCCGCCTACCTCAAGCACCTCGACGCCACCGAGGCGGCACAGGCGGACGAGGAAATTGCGCCGCTCGACGAGACGGTCAACGCGGTCCACCTGATGACGGTGCACCAGGCGAAGGGGCTGGAGTTCGGCCTCGTCATCGTGCCGCACATGGTGGAGGGCCGCTTCCCCGCGAGCCGCCGTGGCGAAGGGCTCACGCTGCCGAACGAGCTCTTGAAAGAAGAGCTGCCTCCGGCCGAACTGCACCTCGCAGAGGAACGCCGCCTGGCGTACGTCGCCTTGACGCGCGCTCGGGAGGAAATCGTTTGCACGCTGGCCGGCCGCTACGAAGGCGTCAAGGACTGGCGCCCGTCGCGCTTCCTGACGCCGATCCGTGGCGATGGCGCGCGCGAGCTGGCCGCCTCGCAGCTGCTCGCGTCATCGGCCGGCGGCCTCGTAGAAGTCGCCCGCCAGGTCGAGCTGCCGCTCAACGACGCACCACCGATCGCCGCCCTCTCGTACACGCAGGTGGACACCTACCTACGTTGCCCGCAGATGTACCAGTACCGCTTCGTCTTCCGGTTGCCGACCCGGCCGAAGCCGCAGATGCAGTTCGGACGCATCCTGCACGAGGCGCTCAAGGACGCGCTGGGCAGCATCGAACGTGAAAAACCGCTGACCTGGGCGATGGTGGACTCCGCCTACGTGGCGGCCTGGGCGAGGGAGCGGTTCTGCGCTCCGGAGCAGGCGCCCTCCTTGCAGGACCTGGGCCGCAGCTACTTGCGCCGGGCCTTCGACGCGGGCGACCTGAGCAAGCCGCTGCTGCTCGAGCAGCCGTTCAGCCTGCGCGTGGACGGGCTCCGGGTCACCGGTCGGATCGACCGGGTCGACCGTCATCCCGATGGCAGCTACGAGGTCATCGACTACAAGACGGGTTCGGCACGCCGGGCCGCGGAGCTCCAGCGCGACCTGCAGCTGGGCGTCTACGCGCTCGCCGCACGCGAGGTGTTCCGCTTCGACCCGCTCAGCCTCTCCTACTACTACCTCGAGACCAGCGAGCGAGTGACGGTCGACAAGCCGCAGGAACGCCTGGAAGAAGACCGGCAGACGATCATCAGCGTCGCCGAAGGAATTCGCGCGGAGCGATTTCCGGCCAAGCCGGACCGCATGAAATGCAGCGGCTGCGACTTCCGCTTACTCTGCCCCAGCGCCGCGGTCTAGTCAGGCGCTCAGGCGCACCAGGACGTCCGCGATTTGAAAAGCCGCCGCCGGGTCGGCGTTCGACCGTGCCCGGTTCGCGTCGTCCAGTCGCTCCGCTTCCGGCTTGGCAAACCATGCGGTCACAGCTTCCACCAGGTCGTTGGGGCGCGGAACATAGCGCCCCAGCCCGCTCCGAAGGACTTCGCTGACATTCCCCTCCTCCTGGCCGGGCAGATAGCCCGTCAGCAGCAGCGGGCAGCCGCAGGCCAGCCCCTCAGCGATCATCCCCGGGCCTGCCCGGGTGACGAGCAGATCTGACGCGAGCAACAACTCCGGCATGTTGTCGACGAAGCCGAAGACGTGAACACCGGCGTGGTTGTCCTCGCGAATCCGATCCGCCAACGCCTGGTTGCGACCGCAGATGGCGAGCACCTGGACGTCGAGCGGCGAGCGAGCCAGTGCTGCCGCGTACTTCCGCAGCGGTTCGGTGCCGTCACCCCCGCCCGCCAGCAACACGGTCGGCGCGTGCGGGCGCAGGCGAAGCGTGAGCCGCATCGATTTTTTGTCGCTGAAGCCGCGGATGGCGTCCTGGAATCGCGGATGAATCGGCAGGCCGGCCTTGACGAGACGGTCGGCCGGCACCCCGCGGCGAAGGCAGAGCTCGAGGGCGGCATCCGACGGACAGATGATGCAGTCGGCTTTGAGGTCGGTCCATGCCTGGTGAAAGTCGATCCAATCCGTGATCACCGTGACGCGCGGGACCCCGTACGGCATGACGTCGACGGCCACGTGGTTCAGCAGCGGATGGAAGCTCGCCACGAGGGCTGGGCGTGGGTCCACCACCTCCCGCAGCTTGCGCCGCAGGCCGCGCCCGATCGCGTGCTGGATCACGCGGACAGTCGGCTGCAGGTTGGTGAGGTGGTACGCCGCGCCCCAGAGGAACGGCAGCCGGCGGGTGATGGGCCCATAGAGCGCCGTCAGGCGTCCGGCGATGACGCGCTGACCGCCCATCGGGTCGTAAAGGTCTACCTGAAAGCGGCTCGGATATCGTCGGCGCAGGGCCTCTGCAACGGCTTCGGCGGCGGCGCGATGGCCCGCGCCGGTGTCCGAGAACAGGAAGAGCAGGCGTTTGGGGGCGGACACGGCCGAGCGCATGCTAGCGCACCCGGGGGGAGACACCGGCCGGATCGCAGGTTTGGGTTCACCTCAGGGTGGCTAAGAGTGGCAGAAGGGGCGTGGCGCCACCGCCGCAACATTGCTGCGGGTTCGCGGCTCGCTCGTACTCGTTTGAAGTTGACCGCGTGGTGACCAAACCGCGACCATGAGATGTTGGTCGACCGCGCAACAAGGAGAACGTTCTGAAACCGCTGGCCATCGTCAGTCTGCACGCCTCGCCGGTTGCCGCCCTCGGAGCGGGCGAGAACGGCGGGATGAACGTCTACGTCCGGGCGGTTTGCGAGGAGCTCAGCCGGCGCGGCATCCCGACCGAGGTCTTCACCCGGCGATCCAGCGCGCCTGGGCCGGAGCGGATTCGGCTGGCGGAGCGAAGCTGGGTGACCCGCCTGGCGGTGGGACCCGCCGAGGATATCGAGAAGGCGCGGCTTTTCGACCTCCTGCCGGACTTCAGCGACGCCATCCTCGCCGAGCAGCGGCGGC
>DATBYO010000036.1:0-2630 GCA_036513655.1 Candidatus Dormiibacterota bacterium
TAGGACGCATAGCCGTTGCCGTCCGGGCCGGTCGCCACGGCGCGTTGCAGCGCGTGCGCCGCGGACATCTCTTTCACCGATGCGGTGGCAAGCTCCAGTGGCGCCCCCACGTCTTCGCCAGGGACCGCCTCGTGCAGCGCGTCGACGACGTCGGGGTTGGTCGCGTGATATTCGGTGCCCTGCTTGTGATGCTTGAAGAAGCCCGGGCTCTTGAGTGCTGGCGCGGCTGCGGCAAACCCCTCGGCATGAAGCGCCAGCACCTGCTCACCAAGATTGGTGAAGGTCGCCCCGCCGACCGGCGATGGCGTTCCGGCAAAAGCGAAGTCGACGACGCCCTCATCGAGCCCGACGATCTCGAAAATCTGCGCCCCCTGGTACCCATCGAGCGTCGAGATGCCCATCTTGGCGAGCACCTTGAGAGTGCCATCCTCGAGCGCTTTGACGTAGTGCTCCTGTGCGCTACCAGCATCGGCCTCCCCTTTGAGATGGCCGGCCGACGCCAGCGCGCTGATCGATGCCAGGCCGAGCCGAGGACAGATGGCCTGCGCCCCATAACCGAGCAAGGAAACGACGTGGTGCACCTCCCGGGCTTCGTCCGTTTCGATTACGAGGCTCGTCAGCCCGCGCAGCCCGCGGCGCATCAGGTGGTGGTGCACCGTCCCGACCGCGAGCAGCGCTGGGATCGGCGCGCGCTCGGGGCCGGCGTCGCGATCGGACACGATCAGGATCGAGGCGCCGAAGCGGGCGGCGCGCTCGGCATCCTCCGCCAGCCGCTCGCAGGCGGCCCGCAGCCCAGCCGGTCCGTCGGCAACCGGGAAGGTGGCGTCGAGATCGCTGGACGCAAACGGGGTGCCCATGGCCCGCACGGCCTCTAGCCCCGACGGATAGAGGACGAATGAATCCAGCTGCACCAGGCGGGCCGCGGCTGGTCCGCCCGAGAGCAGCGGTGCCGGCGGCCCGAGATAGCTCCGTAGCGACATCACCAGCCGTTCGCGCAGATGGTCGATCGGCGGGTTGGTCACCTGCGCGAAGCGCTGCTTGAAATAGCTGTAGAGAAGGCGAGGCGGCTGGGCCAGCACCGAGAGCGCGGTGTCGTCACCCATCGAAAAGATCGGCTCCTTCCCCTGGGTCGCCATCGGTCGCAGGACGTACGTGAACTCCTCTTTCGTATAACCGAAGGTGGCCTGGCGCGCCACGAGGTCGGGTATGACCTCCTCGTTGGGTTCCCCTGGGTCGAGCGACTTCAGGTTGTCTTCCAGCCACCGACCGTACGGCTCCTGCGCCGCGAGCCGGCCCTTGATGGTGTCGTTCTCCTCCAGGCCACCGCGCTCGGGGTCGACGCAGATCATCTCGCCGGGACCTAACTTTCCCCGCCGGACGCGGCCGTGGCCATTGACGTCAATCGCGCCGGCTTCCGAGGCGCAGGCGATCAGGCCGTCTTCGCACACCGCATAGCGCAGCGGCCTAAGTCCGTTGCGGTCGAGCACGGCGCCGACCCGGATCCCGTCGGTGAAGACCAGCCCGGCGGGCCCATCCCACGGCTCCATCAGGCAGGCGTGGTACCGATAGAAATCGCGGACGGCCGGATCGACGTCGAAGCCCTCCCAGGCCTCCGGCACCAACATCGCCAGCGACTGCCGGATATCGCGGCCCCCCTGGACCAGTAGTTCGAGCGAGTTGTCGAGCATCGCCGAGTCGGAGCCGGTCTCATCGATGACGGGAACCAGCAGGCCCTCGTCGGCCCACTCCCTGGCGCCAAGACGTCCCTCGCGGGCCCGCATCCGGTTGACGTTGCCCTGGATGGTGTTGATCTCACCGTTGTGGCAAAGCATGCGGAACGGCTGAGCCCGCTCCCACGAGGGGGCGGTATTCGTGCTGTAGCGCTGGTGGAAGATGGCGAAGGGAGCGACGAATCGCGGGTCGCGGAGGTCCGGATAGAAGGCCGCCAGCTGATCGGCGGCGCACATCGCTTTGTAGGTCACGGTGCGAAACGACATCGACGCCACGTAGGCGCGCAATCCCGCCGCTCGGATCGCCCGCTCGACACGCTTGCGCGCGCGATAGCAGCGGGCCTCGGCCTCGGCGCCCGATACCGAGCGCTCTGCAGCGATGATGGCCTGCTCGATCACCGGCGCCGTGGTGCGGGCCAGGTCGCCGATTGCAGCAGGCTCGACCGGGACTGGGCGCCAATCGATCAAGTCGAGCTGTTCTGCGCGGCAGGCCTCATCGAAGAGCCGGCGGGTGAGCCGGCGCTGCTGATAACCATCCGCCGCCGGCGCGTTGGACAGGAAGACAACGGCGACCCCGAGCTTGACGTCGGGCTCGACGTTGATGGCGGCGCGCTGCATCCAGTCGCGCAGGAGGACCTCGGGGATCGACAGCAGGAGACCAGCGCCATCGCCCGAACGGTGATCCGCGGCCACCGCTCCTCGATGGCGGACACGATGCAGCGCTGCGAGGGCGGCGTCGACAATACCTCTACTGGCTCGCCCTCCAGCGTCAGCGACGAAACCGATCCCGCAGGCGTCGTGCTCGTAGCGAGAGTCGTACAAGCCTGCGTGTCGCAAGATTCCAGCAAGTGACGCTATCGGTTACCGCCGCTACAAGCCACGGACGATTGCACCAAAAGG
>DATBYO010000037.1:0-5574 GCA_036513655.1 Candidatus Dormiibacterota bacterium
TGCGGCCGTCATTGAACGTGACCTGGATCTGGTTGGCTCCGGCGACCACGTGCGCGTTGGTCAGGATGTCCCCATTGGTGTTGAGCACGATCCCCGACCCGGTCCCTTCGCCGACGCGGCCAAAGCGGCCCGCGACCGAGGTGGTGATGGTGACCACGCCCGGCGCCGACTGCTGATAAATGGCGGGGGCGGCCATGGGTGTCTGCGCCTGCGCAACGCTGGAGGTCGAGGTCGACCGGGTCACCGCGGCCGGGACGGCCGCCGGCGTCCGGTTCAGGATCGCCTCGGCGCCAAGCGCGCCACCCGCGATTCCCCCGGCCACGACGAGCGCAGCGACGGCCAGCGTGAGCGGACTCGCAGGCCGGCCGGCGTTGGTCGGCGGCGGCGGCGAGGCGGGCGGCGGTTCCGGAGGCTCGTAAGGGAACGGCCCGGTCACCATGCCCCCATCATGCGCGGCCCATCCTTACGGATAGATGACGAGGAGCTAAGACGGCGCTAAGACTTTGGCTTTTAGGACGCTTGCTGCGCCGCGTGGCCGTTGCCGTCGCCCGTCGCGACCAAGCGGCCGCGATTCCGCAGCACCTCGGCGACCGCCTCACTGAGGCCGCGCGGCAAGAGGTGTGCCTTGATCAAGTAGGCGGCGGCACTGAGGCGCTTCGCCTCTTCGATCAGGTTCGGACTGTCATCCTCGCTGAATACCATCACCAGCAGGTCGCGCGTCGCCTCATCGTCCCGGAGCGCGGCGAGCAGCCGCAGCCCGTCCAGGTGCGGCAGGTGGACGTCGAGGAGGGTGACATCCGGCTTCAGCGAGCGTGCCAACTCGAGTCCGGCGACGCCGTCCGCTGCCACGGCCACCCGGTAGCCTTCCAATTGCAGCTTGAGCTGATAGAGATCCGCAATATCCGGATGATCTTCAACCATTAGGACGCGGGGTTGGGCTGGCATGAACTCCCTCAGGGGCCTTTAGGCTACTGCCGAGTGGGGAGGCGGTCAAGGCATACCTTTGGGGGACAAATGCACCCACACCCGACTCACGTTTTTATGCGCGATCGTTTGCCGAAAGACGGGCCGCGAAGCGGTTGGGTGCGGTGTCCTAGTGGCTGCAGCCGTGGGCCGTGCCCGCGTCGCCGCCGGTGTCGAACGAGCTACCGCAGGAGCAGCTCGAGACCGCGTTGGGGTTGTGCACCGTGAAGCCGCCACCCATCAGGCTGTCGACGAAATCGATCTCGGCGCCCTTGATGTACCGAGCGCTGACCGAGTCGACGAACAGCCGAACGCCACCGACCTCGCTGACGGCGTCGCCCTCTTCCGGCCGGTCCTCGAAACCCATGCCATATGACATACCCGAGCAACCGCCTGGCTGGACGAAGACGCGCAGCCCCATCTCGGGGCGTCCCTGCTTCTGCAAGAGGTCACGCAGCTGGCCGAGCGCGGAATCCGTGATGCTGATCAGCTGGGTGTCGTCTGCGATCTGGGTGTTGTACTCGTGTTCGATCATTTCTTGAGCCATGTGACGCCATTATACGGCCTGATCTAGCAAAGTCGGCCAATCTCGAGTTGTAACAGCCCCGTCACGTTCCCTCCCCGGGCGGGAGCCTTACGGAAACTGCTGCTTCGCCAGCGGGCGCACCGCATGGGTATGCCCCACCGGCCGCCAGCGGACCGCCACGACCGCGTCTCGAACCGCCGCCGGCATCTCGCCGTCCCGCCCCGGTCCGACCACCCCTGGCCGTTCCCCGGCTCGCGGCCCGACCCGCCGCATGGCGAAGACGTAGCGTCGCCGGCCGCGGTAGGTAAAGTACGGCGGCTGATCGGGGTGCCCGGCCCGCACCAGCCGATCGATGTGCTCGAACGGTTGATCCCAATTCAGCTCTGTCTGCCGCACCGGCGGCTCGTAGCTTCCCTGCTCGAGGTGGGGGGAGACGACCTGGACCGCGCCCGCGTCCAACCGCGCCAGGGTCTCGCCCAGCGCGGGAAGGCCCTCCGCCACCAGCCGCTTGCTGAGCGTGCCGGCGTTATCGTCCTGCGACACCGCCACGCGACGCTGGGCCAGGATCGGTCCCGCATCGATGCGTGGCACCGTCTGGTGAATGGTGATGCCTGCCTCGGCATCACCGTTGACGATCGTCCAGTAGATCGGTTCGGGCCCGCGGTGCCGTGGCAGCAGCGAGGGATGGATGTTGAGCCACCCGCGGGTCGGCACGGCCAGCGTCTCTGCCGTGAGGATCTGATCGAAGCTCGCCATGACCACGACATCCGGCCGGTAGGCTCGAAGGGAGCGCACAAAGGGCTCCGCGTTGGCGTTGGCGGTGACCTCGACCGGCCGGCCGAGGTGCCCGGCGATCCGCGCGACCAGGTCGGGCTTGGGATGGGTGCGCTGCCAGCGGGTGCTGCAGACAGCGGCCACGAGGTTCACCCGCTGCTCGATCAGGTAGAGCAGGAACGCCGTCCCATAGTCCGAGGGGATGCCGCAGAACACCACGCGAAGGCCCTGCTCATCGAGGCGGGGACCAGCATAGGATCCGGTAGGCACGGCCTCGAGGTCGATCGGCACCATCGAGAACTCGGGCTTCGACCAGATGCTCGCGGACAAGTCATCGAGCCAGGGATCGTCGAAGGCGGGCCGCCGGTCGAGCGCCGCCTGCCTCACGCCATCGCCCGACGGACGACGGGGGGACGCTGGTCATCGTCGCCGTACGCCCAGCCAAGCAGGTCCATCACGTGGACCAGCGGGATATCATGGCCGGCGCGCTGCAGGCCCATCGAAATCTGCAAGATACAGCCGGGATTGGCGGAGGCGATCAGCTGCGCCCCCGACTCCACGATGTTCCGCAGCTTCCAGGCCAGCGCCTCTTCGGCGATCTCCGGATGGGTGAGGTTGTAAACGCCGGCCGAGCCGCAGCACCAGTCGGACTCCTTCAGCTCCACCAGCTCGATGCCCGGGATCATCGTGAGGACCTGCCGCGGTTGCGCTTGGATCCGCTGGCCGTGCAGCAGGTGGCACGGGTCCTGGTAGGCGACTTTGAGGCGGATCGCTCGCGTCGGCGGCCGGAGCCCTTTATCGACCAGGAATTCAGAGGCGTCCTTGACGGTTCGCGAGAAGGCGGCGCCCGCCTCTTGCCGTTGCGGATCGCTGCGGAGCTGAAGCTGGTAGTCCTTCATGTTCGAGCCGCAGCCTGCGGCGTTGACGATCACCGCGTCCAGGCCCTGGCCGGCGAACGCATCCATGGTCTGGGTCGCCAGGCGCTCCGCGGTCTTCGCCTCGCCGGCGTGAGAGGGGAGCGCCCCGCAGCACACCCTCGCGGAGGGGATGACGACCTCGTAGCCGTTTTGCGCCAGCGCAAGCGCGGTCCGGCGATTCGTGCCGTGGAACATCTCGTCCTGGATGCAGCCGGTCAGCAGCCCGACGCGGGCGCGGCGCGTACCGTGCGCCGGGGTCACCGCCGGCAGTGGCGCCTTGCCCGGCGTGGTGTCACCCACCGGCGGAAAGGCGGCAAACTTCCCCAGCGGCAGGATCTTCCACGCCCCGCTGCGGCGTAGCAGCGCCGACAGCCGTGCGGCGCGCGTCGCCCGGTAGAGCCATCCGGCGATGCGGAGCCGTCGCGGATGGGGCAGGAGCCCGTTGAGGAGGACCCGCCGCACCATCCGGTCGCGCCGGTTCTGGGGCGGCGTCATCGCCCGCGCCATCTCCATCACCGAGCCGAACTGCACGCCGGACGGGCAGGCGGTTTCGCAGGCCCGGCAGTTGAAGCACTGGTAGATGTGCGCCTGGAAGCGGGGGTCGTCGAAGGCCACCAGCCCCAGCGTTGCCTCTTTGATCTGCCACATGCGGCCGCGGGGACTGTCACCCTCGTGATGAAGGACGCGGAAGGTCGGGCACTTCGGCAGGCACAGGCCGCAGTGAATGCAGTCCCTCACCAGGTCCATGTCGATCCCGGCCGCGGCGGCGGGCACTCCATCGCGCTTGATCTGCCGGTTGAAATCGAGGGTGGCGAGCTTCGGCATCAGCACTCCACGGCTAGATGCCACCGACGAAGCGGCCCGGGTTGAGGATCCCGTTGGGGTCGAGTGCCTGTTTGAGGGCGCGCATGATCGCAAAGCCCGGCGGCGGCGGGCCCCAGATGTCGAGCGACGACTTCACCGACGCCGGCGCCGATGCCACGACCACCTGGCCCTCATCGCCCGCCATCGATCGCATGCGCTGCAGGGCGGGCGCGGCCGACGATGCCAGCACGCGCAGATCGACGATGCCGGCCGCCGGCTGGATGATGACGGAAGCCTCAGACGGAACCGCGCCGGACAGCGTTGGGATGGAGGCGATGGGAGCGATCGCCCGCAGGAGCACGACATCGCCGTCCGGCGCCGACCAATCGCGTGCCGCGTCCCAGAAGGTCGCCGGCAGATCCGCGCCTTCGACGCGACCGCCGGCATCGCGGATCACGGTGGTGGCCTGGTCGCGTGCCGCGTCGACTTCGCGGGCGTAGCCTTCGAGCTTGAGCGAAAGGGTCCAGCGCCAGTCGGCCGTGAGGCCACATTCCCAGAGCGCCCGACGGTCCAGGACGATGGCGGCCGCGGGGGCAAGGTAGGAGCGGGCCAACTGCAGTCCAGCCGCGACCGCCGGCGTCGCCGCCTCGAAGTGACCGAGCACCGTCGCCTCGCTTTCGGGAATCCCCTGGACTTTCAAGTTGACCTCCGCGACGACGCCCAGCGTCCCTAATGCCCCGATGTGAAGCTTCATCAGGTCGTAGCCGGCGACGTTCTTTACCACCTTGCCGCCGGCGCGCGCAACCTTTCCCGTTGGGTAGGCGACGGCGATCCCGATCACCCAGTCGCGTACGGTCCCGTAGCGCGCGCGGCCAAGCCCGTTGGTGTTGGCTGCGACCATGCCGCCGACGGTCGCCCGATCCGGGTGTGGCGGGTCCAGTGGGAGCCGCTGACCCTGCGCCCGCAGGGTGGCTTGCAGGTCGGAGAGTCGCATCCCGGTCTCGACCCGGCAGGTGAGGTCGGCGGGCTCGTACTCGAGCAGCCGCGTCATCCGTTCGGTCGAAAAGGCAATGTCATAGCGACGTGGCGGAGCGCCGAGTCGCATCTGTGTGCCACCGCCCCAGACCACGACCGCCGCGGGGGTGAGATCGCAGAGGCGCAGCCCGCGGGCCGCATCCTCGGCGTCGCCGGGATGCATGATCTTCGATGGCAGGAGGTCGTCAACACTCAGGCGGCGCTGATCGTCAACCGTGATCTGGTGCCCGGGCAACAGCGTGGCGCCGGCTCTCACACCCACAGGTCTTCGCCTCCGGCGACCGCCGCCTGGCGCCGCGGATAGCCGGGCGGATAGCGCAGCGCTGATGGTTGCAGGCCTTTGCCGGGAAAAATTTTGCCCGGATTCATCAGAAGCTGCGGATCGAAGACGCGGCGCACCCGGTCCATCACCTCCAGGTCGTCATCCGAGAAGACGTAGCGGATGTTCTCGCGCTTTTCCAGGCCGATGCCGTGCTCGCCGGTCACGGAGCCGCCGGCGTCGGCGCAGAGTTTGAGGATCTCGTCGCCGATCGCCAGCACGGCCTCGTACTGCCC
>DATBYO010000038.1:0-3100 GCA_036513655.1 Candidatus Dormiibacterota bacterium
GCGGGGTCGACGTGCTCACCTGCGCGCTCAACCACCTGGCGCGATGAAAGCCGCGGTCATCGGCGGGGCCGGTTACGCCGGCGGAGAGCTGCTTCGTCTCCTCCTGTCCCACCCGGAGGTCGAGGTGACGCAGGTGACGTCGGAGCGCCTGGGCGGGAAGTTCGTGCACACGGTGCACCCGCACCTCCGGCGGCGGACCGAGTTGAAGTTCCAATCGCGGGCATCGCTCCAGCCGGCCGATGTCCTCTTCCTGGCGCTGCCCCACGGGCAGACCAGCAAAGAGATCGACCAGCTCCAGGCGCTGGCCCCAACCATCATCGATCTCTCGGCGGACTTCCGCCTGCGAGACCAGGCCGGTTACCCAACCTGGTACGGCTGGGAGCATCCGCAGCCCGCCCTGCTCGACGACTTCGTCTACGCGCTTCCCGAATTGCACCGTGAGCAGATCCGCACCGCCAATCGCCTGGCCGCCGGCGGCTGCCTGGCGACCGCCGCCATTCTCGGCCTCTATCCCCTTACCCGCGCGGGCGTCATCAACCCCTCGATGCCGATCGTGATCGAAGGCAAGACCGGGTCATCGGCCGGCGGCGCGGAGTCGGGGCCGGCATCGCACCATCCGCACCGCAGCGGCGAGATGCGATCCTTCGCCCCTACCGCGCATCGACACACCGCCGAGATCATCCAGGAGCTCGGTCTCCAGTCGCCCAACGGCCACGGACCCAACATCGCCTTCTCAGCGACCGCCGTGGAGGCAGTCCGTGGCATTCTGGTCACGGCCCATGTGTTCCTCAGCGACGATCTCACCGAGAAAGATCTCTGGAAGATCTACCGTGCGGCCTACGCCGATGAGCCGTTCATGCGGATCATCAAGGAGTCACAGGGGATCCACCGCTATCCCAACCCCAAGATCCTGTCCGGCACGAATTACTGCGACGTGGGCTTCGAGCGGGACCCGCATTCGCGCCGCGTGGTCGTGATGAGCGCGCTCGACAATTTGATGAAGGGCGCCGCCGGGCAGGCGGTGCAGGCACTCAATATCCGCTTCGGGTGGGACGAGCGAACGGGCCTCGACTTCCCCGGCCTGTACCCCATTTAGTCGTGCTGGTCATCAAGATCGGCGGCAGCCTGACAGACCTTGATCCGCTGCTGGCCGATGTCGCCAGCTGCCGCGAGCCACTGGTGCTGGTGCACGGCGCCAACAAAGAATTGAACGAGCTCTCGACGCGACTGGGCCATCCGCCCCGGATGGTGACCTCCGAGCGGGGCGAGGTCAGCCGCTTCACCGACGCCACCACGATGGATCACTTCCTGATGGCCTACGCGGGCAAACAAAACAAGCGCATCGTGGAGCGGCTACGTGCCCTGGGCGCGAACGCGGTGGGCCTCACGGCGATGGACGGCGGCATCGCGATCGGCCGGCGTAAGCCCGACCTGCGCATCAAGGAAGGTGGCAAGGTCAAAATCCTGCACGGCGATCACAGCGGCAGTATTGAACGGGTCGAGCCGAAGCTCTTGCGACTGCTGCTCGACAATGGCTATCTGCCAGTGATCACCCCGCCCGCGATCAGCCACGAGGGCATCGCCATCAACGTCGACGGCGACCGCCTGGCGATGGAAATCGCGACCGCGCTGCACGCGGAGCGTCTGCTGATCTTTGCCGACACCCCGGGCTTCATGCGCGACGTCAGCGACGAGCGGAGCGTGATCCCGCAGATCCGCCTCGACGAGGTCGAGCGCGTCGCCGAATACGGCAAAGGCCGAGCCCGGGTCAAGCTGCTGGCGGCCGCCCAGGCAATCCGTCGCGGCATCCAGGCGGTCGGCTTGCTCGATGGCCGCGGCGAGCATCCACTGACCCGAGCCTTTGAAGGAGCCGGTACGTGGGTCACGACCTGACAGCCAGCGCGCCCCCCACCCCGACCCTCCCCCACAAGGGGGGAGGGAGATTGAGCCCGATTCCGCTTCATGCCGGCCGCGGACTCACTCTCGTTCGTGGTGAGGGTTCGTATCTGTGGGATGACCGCGACCGTCGATACCTCGACCTGATGACGAACTACGGCGTCAATCTCCTCGGCCATACCCATCCAGCGGTCACCGCGGCGATCACGGCGCAGGCAGCCAGGCTCACGAACGCCCACCAGAGCTTTGACAACCCGGCCCGCGAAGAATTCCTCCTGGCACTGGGCGCGCTCCTGCCGCCGCCACTGACCAGGATCTCGTTCGGTAACTCGGGCGCCGAGGCCATCGAGGCCGCGCTGAAATATGCCCGCGTCGCCAGCGGCCGAACCGGCATTGTCGCCACCCATCGCGCCTATCACGGACGAACCTTTGGCGCTCTCGCCGTCACCGCCGACGCGAAATACCGCGATCCGTTTGCACCCATGCTCGAAGGCGTCCGCCACGTCCCGTTCGATGACCTCGACGCGCTCGATAAGGTACTGGATGATTCGGTCGGCGCCGTGATCATCGAGCCCATCCAGGGCGAGGGCGGCGTCCGCGTACCTGCCGCCGGCTATCTGAAAGGCATCCGGGAACGCTGCGACGCGCACGGCATCCTCCTGATCTGCGACGAGATCCAGACGGGATTCCGCACGGGCGCGGTCTTCGCCTTCAGCCGCGAGGACATCATGCCCGACATCCTCTGTTTGTCGAAGTCGATCGCCAACGGCCTGCCGCTTGGCGTCACCATGACGACCGAAGCCGTCAGCGATCGGATTCCCAAGGGCAGCCATGGCAGCACGTTCGCCGGCAATCCGTTGGTGTGCGCCGCCGGAACCGCCACCCTACGTGTTCTCGCCGACGAAACCCTGCACGGGCGAGCCAGGCAGGCCGGCGAGCGGTTTCAGGAACGCGTTCGCGGATTGGGACTCGCGCAGATCCGCGAAGTCCGCGGACGAGGACTGATGTTGGCGGTCGAGCTGAAGAAACCCGCCACCCCCGTGATCAAGGCGATGCAAGAGCGCGGCGTGCTCGCGCTCCCAGGCGGCGGCACCGTGATCCGCTTCCTGCCATCGATCCTGATCGAGGACGCCCAGCTGGACGAGGGCGTCGATGTTCTTGCCGCAGCTGTTCGTCAAGCCGGCTAGGGAACGATGATTTCGAC
>DATBYO010000039.1:0-3423 GCA_036513655.1 Candidatus Dormiibacterota bacterium
ATCAGGCAGCCACCCGCCCGTCCGGTCCAGCCGGTCTTCAGCCCGGTGGCGCCGGGATAGGTCCGGATCAGCTGGTTCAGGTTGTAGAGCCCGTACGCGTGGTGGGTCGCGGTCGCGGGGAGCGTGATGCTTGGAGTCGACGCGATGGCGGCAACCTCCGGGAACCGTGTGGTCAGCTCAATCGATGCCTTCGCCAGGTCGGCCGCGGAGGTGTACTGAGCCGGGTCGTCGAGCCCGATGGGGTTAACGGCGTGCGTGTCGGCCAATCGGAGCTGCCCGGCCTTCGCATTCATCAGCGCGATGAAGTTCGCGCGTGGCATGGCGGCCTCCGCCAGCGTGATGGCGGCGTCATTCCCCGAGTTCAGAAAGAGGCCGTAAAGCAGCTCGCGCACGGTGAGCCGCTCACCCGGACGCAGCCCCATGCGCGTCGAGTCCCACGGGATCTGATTGATCGTCACCGGCACGGTCACCACCTGGTCGAGCCGCAGGTGTTCGAGCGCCACCAGCGCGGTCAGCACCTTCAGCAGGCTGGCTGGGGCGTGGCGGCCGTGGGCATTCAGCTGGAAGAGCACCGCGCCGCTGTCGCGATCCATGAGGATCGCCGACCGAGCCTTGATGGTGGGCGGCGTCGGCGCTGGCCTGACCAGCTCGTAGACCACGACCGGTTGCGGTGCTGAGCCGGTTGCGGGAAGGCCCGGTCCTCCCACGACCGAACCAAACAGCGCCAGCAGCAATACCCAGATCCCCATCCGCGACCCACGGAACCATGCGCGGAAGGTTCACGCAAGGGCCTTCTTGACCAATGACACCGCATCGAGCCAGCGCGGGTCGCCATTGTCCGCGCGCCACAGCCAGTACTCGCTGCCCCACAAGAGGATCGTCTCGACGTCCATCCCGCTCAGGCGGTCCACCAGCTCCGCGATCGCCTCGGGCTGCGTGCTCAATGGATCGGCATGCGTTTGTCGACGCGCCTCCCAGGGTTCGGCCTGGGCCTCCGTCACCCAGAACCGCTTGCCCTGCTCTCGCGCGATCCGCTGCCATCGAGCTACTGCTGCAAGCTGGTCGGGCGCCGCATGGGCCACCCGTTCGCGACCCCCCGCATCGAGCCAACCGATCGATGGATAGACGTCCAGCCCCAGAATATCGCCGCGATGCAGCACGGATAGCGCTTCCCGCTCAGCGGGTAGCGCGAGGCCCAGCCGGCGCTTCCACCCGGACTGATGCCGGCTCGACGAGCGATCAAGGTCGTCGTCGAAATGGGCGAAGCTGGTGACGACCAGCGGCCGCTTGGGATCGAGTGAGCGGACCGCCTCGGCCTCGGCTCGGACCACGCTCCGAGGGATGGACCAGGCGTTCGGGCCTGATCGGTTGAACGGCTCGTTTTCGATCTGCCAGGCGATGAGCATCTCGTTGTCGCGGTACCGTCGGGTGACGTCGCTCACGTGGATGATCGCCCGGCGATGGACGGCGGCGTCGCCTGGACGCACGCCCTCCGGCAGGTAGAACTCCGGCCAGCCGAGCGCCTTCATCCCGACCGTGAGCAGCACCGGTTGACTCAACCGCTCCGCCTCGCTGAGCAACCAATCGAGGTCTCCGTAGCCGAACTGCGCGATTTCCCGCCAGGAGGCCGAGAGGCGAATGCGCCCGAATCCCATCGCGCAGATTCGCTCGAAGGCGGTGCGGTAGTCGAGCCCGAGGCCCTCGGCGCGCCACCTGGCAAAGCTGGTCCCGAGGGCGGCCACGCCGTCAGATTAAGCGGCGGCTTCGGCCTCGGCTGCCGGCGCGCCCGCGTCGTCGGCCGCCACTTCAGCCGTTTCGGCCGCGGCGCGGCGCAACATCAGGCTGGCGACCAGCCAGGCCATCGCGATCGCGATCAGGATGTCGCCCACGCTGGCGATGCCCGGAAACGGAGCCGGAAGATGGAAGCGATCATCCAACCAGGCGAAGTTTGTGTGGGCGTCGGCCAGGACGTAGGTACCCGTGCGGCTGCCAATCTCTGCCATCACGCCGTGCCCCTCCACCGGCATGCTGCCGCCGTTGGCGGCCCGCACGATCTCGTTGCAGTAGGCACCGAGCGCGCCGCATGCGACCGGATAGACCCGACGCCAGACCGCCCAGACGCCGACGACGACGGCCAGGCCGAGGGGAAGCAGCCACGAGATTGGTGACGGCGTCAGCGCGCTGATCAGGAGCAGGGCTCCGGTGGCCACCATGGGACGAATCGGCACCGGAGGGCCGGCAGCAAAGACGCGGCTGGATCGACCACCGAGGACGTAGCCGGCGAAGAGGCCGGCGACCGCGACCAGCGCGCCGTCGGCCACCTTCAAGGCGGCCGGTTCGAGCGACGGGGTGCGCCAGGCGAGCGCGAGCCCCACCGCCACCAGCTCGAGCAGGATGGCCAGTCCGCGATGTCCGGCGAACGCCCGGTCGAACGTGGTCGCGGCGAGGCGAGCCTGGATGAAGGCACTGAGCACCGGTCCGAGGGCAAAGTAGACGGCCATCAGCGCGACGGTCGCCATCAGGAAGTGGGGCGTGTCCCCGAACCCAATTAGCCGGAAGGTCGCGGCTCCGATGATGGCGGCGAGCACCCACTGCGCGGTGGCCGTTAGCTGGGTCATCCACGTCTGACCCTTGAGCAGGCTCCCGAGGGGCGCAGCGACGACCGCGACGAGCACCGTGATCTCCGGATGCCGGCGGAACACGATGACCGCCGCCAGGAGCGCGACCTTCGGCAGTTCGCCCCAGCTCGCCTCCTCCCGGGAGCCGAGCAGGAAGTCGTCGACGACGCACATGCCGATGAAGCTGATCCAGGCCCAGGGTGCCTGGTAGGGCTGGGCCGGCAGGAACCACGCCACGATCGCGACTAGCAGCGCGAGCAAGCCCGCCGCCCACAGGCGGGCGCGAATCGATCGGGGGTCGACTACACGTTCATGGGCGTCCACGGCTGGCCCCAATGCAACGTGCCGCGGGTGGGCCCCTTTTGGGTGCTTTACGCTACGGTGCGATGTTCCGCCGCAAACCGGCCCCGCCGCCGGCATCCGATCGCTGGCTCGTGATCGGCCTGGGCAACCCGGGCCGGGAGTACGAACGGTCGAGGCACAACATGGGCTTCCTGGTCATCGACGAGCTGGCGCGCCGCCTCGGCGGCCGCGTATCGGACCGAGCCGCCAAGTCGCTCACCGGCCGGATCCGGGTCGGCGAGCGCGAGCTGGTGCTGGCCAAGCCGCAGACGATGATGAACCTGTCGGGCCTGGCGGCCAAGGCGCTGCGCGCGAAATACGCCGTGCCGCTGGAACGCACGCTGATCATTCACGATGACCTCGATCATCCCTTCGGCCGGCTGCGCCTTCGCAAGAGCGGCAGCTCGGCGGGCAACCATGGGATCGACTCGGTGATCGGCTCCTTTGGTAGCCAGGACTTCAT
>DATBYO010000040.1:0-2535 GCA_036513655.1 Candidatus Dormiibacterota bacterium
GTAGGCGTCGTAGATGTCAGCCGGCACCAGGCGGTGGAAGTACGCCAGTTTCGTCTTGTTGAACTCGGACTGTCCGGTCATGCAGAACATCGGGGTATGCGCCCTGTCCATAATCGGCGCCACGGCAGAGGCTTCGTCCGACGTACAGCCGACGACTGCCATCAAGTTCGAGTTGCTGGCAATCATCTGATTGGCCGCAGGCGCCGCGTCTGCCGGCTCGCCGCGCGTATCGAACTTCTGACAGGTGACGTGGCGACCGCCAACGCCTCCGTTGTTGTTGATCGCGGGCGCCGCCGCCAGGCAGGCCGCGTAATAGGCGGGACCCAGGTTTGCGTCCACGCCGCTAAAGGGCGCCAGTACGCCCACGAGAAGATCCCCTGAACCAAGCCCAGTCCCCGTGGAGCCGCCGCTGCTGCCGCCGCAAGCTGTCAGCGCCAGAACCAAGGCCGACGCAGGCAATGCGAGGAACCGACGCAAGCGCCTATCTACCATGACGTCTTCCCCTCCGTAAGCGAGATTGTTCGCGGGATTGTCGACAATATTAGGCATAATCGCACAAGAGGGGCCGCATTGAAAACTCCCGTCGTCGCCCACCCACCGAGGCGCTCGTCGCCCGCCGCCCCAGGTCGTGAGACCCCGGCAGTCCAGGACCGCAGCACCGACGCCTACCGACGCTTGCGCAATGAGATCGTGAGCGGCGGCTTTCACCCCAATGAGCGCCTGGTCGAAGCTGACCTCGCGATTCGGCTGGACGCCGGGCGCAGCGCGATCCGCGCCGCCCTCGTCCGGCTCGACCAGGAGGGGCTGGTCACCCGCGAGCCTAACCGTGGCGCCCGAGTCCGCCTGGTGTCCGATCGCGAGGCGCTGGAGATCGAGGAGGTCCGCGTAATCCTCGAACAGCTGATCGTCCGTCACGCCGCCCAGCGCGTCAGCGCCACGGACCTTCGGGATCTTCGCCGCTCGATCGTCCGAATGCGGGAACGGCTGGCCCAGGGTGATCCGATGGGCTACTCGGGGCTCAACGCCGAATTCCACCAGCGGATCTGGGCGATCGCCGATCACGGGACAGCCGGCCGGCTGCTGGCTAACCTCAAATCTCAGAGCATCCGGTTTCAGTACCGGACGATCCTGCGACCAGGGCGCACCGCAAGCTCGCTGCGCGAGCACGAAGCCATCGTCGAAGCGCTGGCCGGCCGGGATCCTGATGCCAGTGAGGCCGCCATGCGCCAGCATCTCCGCCACGTGGTCGAGACCCTGAAATGGGCGATCGACGCCCAGCGGCATCAACCGATCTGGCTGCCGGGCGGTGCCTCATCGATCGCGTCAGATCCCGGATAGCGCCAGCGCGCGAGGCTGCCGATGATCAATACCGGGAGGGTGACGATGGCGGCAATGGTGAACAGGCTCGAGTATCGATGGGCGCCGGCCAGCCCCGCTACCCCTGACGTGGCCACCGCGGCGCCGGTGAAAATCGCCGTTGCAAACAACGAGGTGGCGGTTGCACGAGCCTCCGGCACGACGTCGGTCGCCCACGTCTGAAAGGTCGACTGCATGAACGCGTAGGCACCGCCGGCGAGAACACTGGCCGCAAGGATGGCGGGGACACTCTGGGCCGTTGCCGCAACCAGGTATCCAATCAGCAACATGGTGGCGCCTCCGGCGAGGATCAACGCCGCCGGTGTCCGCCGCGCCACGTAGCGAAAGGCGCGGGTGCAGATCAGGACGGAGAGGCCGTACGTTGCGACTACGACGCCGGCAATCGCCGGGCTCTGTCCGGTCGCTTCGAGCGCGGGCGCCAGGTAGGTGATGAAGCCGAACATCACGGCACCGACCAGGACGGCAACCGCCAGCAAAAACAGCGCCCAGCCGTGCCGCAACACGCCGGCCACCTGCCGCAGCGGATTCTGACTCGACCGAGTGACGAGCGACTCGGGGACTCGGCGAAGGGCGATCGCCACCCCCACCGCGATTGCACCAGGGAACAGGAAGAAGACGCGCCAGGTGAGTGCGTGGGCGGTCAGACCCGCCCCGAGCGTGCCGGCCGCGGTGCCGAGAGCGACGAAGACGAGCACGTTGGTGATCGCCTGCTGGCGCACGGTGAACGGGAAACGGTCCGCAAGATAGACCAGCGTCGTGGGCATGACGCCGCACGCGATGCCGCCGGTGATGAAGCGAGCCACCAGCAAGGCGGTGAGATTCGGCGATAGAGCGGAGAGCACGTCCGCGACCGCGGTTCCCACCAGCGCCGCCCTGATAACGCGCACCCGTCCGAAGCGATCTGCCAGAACACCGTAGGCAGGCGGCAACAGCCCGTAGGCGAGGTAGTAGAGGCTCGCGACCCCGGAAACGGCCGCAAGCGAGACGTGGTAGCTGACGGCCATTGGGATGAGCAGGGGCGCCACCGCGAAGCGATCGGCCATGGTCGCGAAGGGGCCGAGGTACAAGATGCGCGGGACGCCCCGCTGCGCCGTCGCCGACAACGGTTCCCTGCTCAGCCCGCTGGTTCTCGCACGCCGACTTCGTCGAGGTGCAACA
>DATBYO010000041.1:0-5665 GCA_036513655.1 Candidatus Dormiibacterota bacterium
GCTGCTCGCCAGAATCAGCCAGCGACGTCTGCCCATGGCAAGAACGACGCGCCTCGGCTGGTGCTCCTGCGAGATCCGCGCCTATTGGGCAAGGTAATTAAGCTCGACCTGGGCGTGACTCGTCGCCCACCGCAGGTCGAACTGCCAGCAGCCCGCGCTTGGGACATCGACACCGTCGGGATAAATCTCGCCAGGGCCGGAGTCTGCTGGCCGTACCTCGTGGACTGTTGGGGTCACGGCACCAAGAGGATGTCCATCGATCGTCAAGCTCGACCCATTTCGTGGCGTTCGGACGACCCAGAGAATCTTGTTGTATGGATTCTGAGCGCGTCCGGCGTGCAACGGGTCGCTGAAGAGGAAGCCGGCCACGAGCGGCGGGTGCGCGATGACGTATCGCAGACTCGTCGGGTTGTTGTGCCCGCCGGCGGCGTCCAGCCAGTCGGGAATGCCGCCCTTCAGCACGTTGGTCGATCCGCAGCCGTCAGTCACGGCGGCGGTCGGGGCAGCCGACGTCGCCGATGCGGCTGTCGGCCGAGTCGTCGCCTCGGCCGAACATGCAACCAGCACGAGCGCAATCATCGGAGCGATTGCCGCCCTCATGGCAGTGAGTACTCGATGGGCTGCCGAAAGGTTCCCATGCTCGCCCGGCCCCCGGCTGGACGGCCGCTAGTCTGGCGGTCTGGCCGCCACAAGCTGGGCAAGCTGACCGCCATAGAGCTCCCACCCCGCGGTGTGCTGGCGGCGCTCGCCCTCGTCGGGCAGGCCGAGATGGCGAAGCCGCAGCACCGTTGCATCCTGCTCCGGCGTCAGCGTGATCTCGACCGTCGTCGACCCCGGTGGGACAGTCGGGTGGCCCTCCCAGCCCCACGTCATCACCAGCCGTCGTGGCGGATCCACCACTTGGTACTCACCACTGGCGACGTGCACTCTGTCGACGTCGATACGGTAGCGGCCGCCCGGACGCGCGTCGAGCTCGGCGCCGACGCCCATCCAGCGTACGAACCGCTGGCTGTCCGTCAGGTACGCAAAAACGATCTCAGGTGGCGCTTCGATCCGCTGGGTGATCTCGATCGCGCCGGTCAAATCCTCAATCACGGCGCCTTCTCCGGAAACGAGCTTCCGCTTCCGCAAGGTCGCGCAGCCGGCCCAGGTCGCGTGTCCACATCTGTCGTAGCACCGCCTCGAGGGGGCCGAGCGCTCGCCTGTCCGCACGGTAGTAGCGGTGGGTCCCCTGCCGCCGCTCCGTGATCAATCCCGCGTTTTTGAGCAGGCGCAGGTTCTGCGAGACCGCCGGCCAGCTCACGTCGTCGACGGTTGAGGCGATCTCACCGGCGGAGTGCTCGGCATCCCAGATCAGGCGGAGAATCTGGCGCCGGCGCGAATTAGCGATCGCGGTCATTGCGGCCTCGATCGGGACCGGAGTGTTTCGAGTTGCAGCTTGCATTCTCGGCATGGGTTATTTAAGCTATTGCTAAATTAAGTCGTTCCTTTAGGAGGATGCTAGCATGGCCGCTCCGCTTGTGCACCAGGTGAACGTCAAGGCGACGCCCGACACGATCTACAAGGCGGTCTCGACCGCCCAGGGGCTCCAAGGTTTCTGGACCTCAGAAAGCAAGGCCGAGCCAAAGGTCGGCTCGATCGGAACCTTCGGTTTTGGCGGGCCGACGCAGCGGATGCGCGTCGACGAGTTGGTGCCCGGCAAACGCGTGAAGTGGACAGGGCTCGCCGACTTCCCCAACTGGGATGGGACGACCATCACCTGGGACCTCTCCCCCGCCGAAAACGGCGAAACGTCCGTGCTCTTCCGCCATGCCGAGTGGCCGGCGTCCGTGTCCCAGGACGACCTGGGCTCCATCAACTACACCTGGGGTCTGATCGTCGAGCGCCTCAAGCAATACACGGAGACAGGCAAGCCGAACCCACTCTTCGCCTTCGCGACCCGCTAAGCCCTTTCTCTCCCCCCTCCGGGAGAGGGCAGGGTGGGGGCGCCGTCGATCACTCCGACCCGCTGCGTGACACCGGCAATGTCATAACGCACACCGGCGCCACTTGCGGTAATGTTTCCGGCGTGATTGTGCCGTTATGGCGCCGGAGCCAGCCACGGCGGTAGCCCGGTCGCCCTTCCAAGGACAGCCCCAGGAAGACGGCGGCGACCTGGTCCAGATGGCGCTCGACGTCGCCGGGTCTCTTGACCCACGGGAAGTCATCGCCCGCGTCCTGGAGCGCGGAACCCATGCGGTGCAGGCGGATCGAGGCACCATGTCCAGCCTGGTCGGCGACCATATCGTGGTCGAGGCGACCTACGGGCGGGCCGGCGAGCTGACCTGGGTGGGGCAGCGCTACTCGCTCGATTATTTCGAGGGGCAACCCCTGGTGAAGAAGGCCATGGAAACCCTGCAGCCGACCTTCGGCGGGCGCCTGGCAGCCGAGAAAGCAGCGCCCGAGTTCCGTCAGGCGCTCACCAACGTGCGCCAGGTCGCGGTGCTGCCCCTGGTCCACGGTGGGCGGGCAATCGGAATGCTGGTCTTCAGCCGTTACGAGGACAGGCCATTCACCGTGGAAGACCGGTCGGCACTCACCCTGCTGGGGACGATCTCCGGCCTAGCGCTCCGAAACGCCCGGCTGTACGAGGAAGTCGAAGCGGCGCGGCACCGCGCGGACGAGACTGCCGCCCGGCTGCGCGCGGCCGTTGATGCCGCGGAAGACGTGGCGAGCCAGGTCAGCCTCGACCAGGTGCTGGGGAGGCTCATCGAGCGCGCGACGGCGTCGGTGGGGGCCGATGGCACATCGCTGGCTCGGCTCGACGGCGCCGACATGGTGATCGAGTCGACGCCGACTGGGCAGCTGGTCGGCACACGCTGGCCGCTGATGCCCAAGGTGCTGGGCGGGGTCGCCGCGGGCCGCGCGGTGGAGCTCAGCGCCGCGGAGTATACCGGTGCACCGCCTGGCATGGAGTCGGTGGTGCAACCGTACAGGCGCTTCCTCGTGGCTCCCCTGGTCGCGGGCGGCGAAACGATTGGGCTTCTGGCCATGGGCAAGGTGGCCGATGAGCCGTTTGATCCGGCGGCGGTTCAATCGCTCCAGCAGTTCTGCACACTCGGCGCTCTCCTGCTTCGCAATGCGCGACTGATCGAGCAGGCCCGCGATGCGGAGCAGGCGAAAAGCGAGTTCATGAGTATCGCCGTTCACGAGCTGCGGGCCCCGCTTACCGTGATCGGCGGTTACGTGTCCATGGCGCTCGAGGGCGCCTTCGGCGAACTGCCCAAGCCATTGCGCGACGTGCTGGAGACCGCGCAGGGAAAGACCGAGGAGGTCAAGACGCTCGCCAATGAACTGCTGACGGTGGCGCGGCTCGAGGGCAAGGTCTTGACCCCCAGGGCGGACCCGGTTTCGGTGAGCGAAGCGGTGGCCCAGGCCCTGATGCGGGCACGTCCCCGAGCGGAATTGGTCAAGGCGACCTTCAAGGTGAACGATGGCCCCGCTCTTGCGATGCTCGCCGACGAGGCGCTCGTGGGCAAGATCCTCGACAACCTGTTGAACAACGCGCTTACGTATGCGGACCACCCACCCACCATCCGGCTGGGGGCGCGACGGGAGGGCCCGCAGGTTGCGCTCACGATCGCCGACGATGGCATCGGGATCTCGCGCCAGGACCAGGGCCGGCTCTTCCACCGCTTTGCTCGGGGGACGGACCCGATGGTCACGGAGCGGCCGGGGACCGGGCTCGGCCTCTATCTCAGCCGCGGCCTCGCCGAGCAGATGGGCGGATCCCTGCAACTGGAATCGAGCCAGAGCAGCAAGGGCTCGACCTTCGTCTTGCGCCTGCCGGCCTCAAGCTCGTAGCCTCGCCCCCCGCGATCCCGCCCGCCAGCCTCCTCAGAAATCCGGCGTTCGTCGGGCTGTGGACCGCCCAAACCGTATCGACCTTCGGCTCGCTGATCACGCGAGTGGCGCTCCCGTTCATGGCAATCCTGGTGCTGAATGCCACCCCCGCGCAGATCGCGTTCCTGCGGGCGGCCGACCTGGTGCCCGGCTTCCTCGTCGGTCTGGTGGCCGGCGTGTGGGTGGATCGGCTGCGGCGACGCCCCGTGATGATCACCGCCGACATCGGGCGCGCCCTCTTGCTCGGGTCGATCCCGCTGGTCGCCCTGACCGGCCACGCCCGCATCGAGCAGCTCTACCTCGTGGCCGCACTGGCCAGCCTGCTGACCGTCTTCTTTGACGTCGCGGAGCAGTCCTACATCCCAGCGGTTGTCGGTCGTGACCGGCTCCTCGACGCCAACAGCAAGCTCGCTGCCACCCAGTCGATCGCCGAAGTCGGCGGTTTCGGGATCGCGGGCTGGCTGGTGCAGCTGTTCACCGCCCCCGTCGCTATCGCGATCGACGCCGTGACGTTTGTCGTCTCGGCCGTCTTCGTCACGAGCATCCGGGCGCCGGAGCCGCCCCCGGCGCCGCGGACCGAACCTCGCAGTCTGTGGCGGGAGATGGTCGAGGGCTTGTCGGCGCTGCGGGCGGATCCCGCGTTGCGCACGATCGCGCTCAGCGTCGCGGCGTTCGAATGCGCCTTCGGCATCGTCGGCACGATTTACTCGCTGTACGCCCTCCGCGACCTGGGCTTCATGCCCGGCCTGCTAGGTGTCGTCTATGCGGTTGGCGGGGTCAGCTCGCTGACGGGCGCGGTGCTGGCGGCTCGCGTGACCCGGCGCTTTGGCATCGGGCCCGCCATGATCGGCGGCCTGTTGCTTGCGACCATCGGCATCCTGTTCATGCCCCTGGCGCGCGGCGCCGGGGTGGTCGCATTGCTCTTGCTGCTGGCGCAGCAGGTGGTGGGAGACGGCGGAGCCACGGTCTACGAGATCACGCAGACAAGTCTCCGGCAAGCGATCGCCCCCGCGCCGCTGCTCGGACGGATCAACGCCGGCATCCGCTTCGCCGCACTGGGGATGACCCTCCTTGGAACGGTCGTCGGCGCCATCCTGGCGCAAACGGTCGGTTACCGACCGACGCTGGTGGTCGGGGCGCTGGCCATGCTCGCCGGCGCGATTACAATCCTCCGTTCTCCGGTCGGGCACCGGCGAGCGTAAAGCGGGCGGGCGCTGTAACGTTCGGGCGTGGTTTGGCGTTTGCCGCCTGACGTGACTCGCCTGGCGCCCATTCTGGCGGCGACATTCATGCTGGCCGGGATCACGTCGGTGTCTGCCGCACCCGATCAGTGGTCGGCCGCGGCACCGATGCATCTTCCCCGAGGGAATCACACTGCCACCGCTTTGCTGAGCGGCGCCGTGCTGGTCGTCGGCGGCGATAACTCTGTAACACGGTTCGCCTCCGCCGAGCTCTATGACACGGCCTCGAATACCTGGACCCTGGTAGCGCCCATGGGCAGCATGCGCCACCTGCACACCGCGACCCTACTGAAGAATGGGAGAGTGCTGGTCGCGGGAGGCAGCACCGGGCCGGGCGGAATCCTGGCCAGTGCCGAGCTCTACGACCCGGCAACCAACCGGTGGTCTCCCGTGGCCTCCATGAGCACACCACGAGCAAGCGCGACCGCGGTGCTGCTGGCGAACGGACGCGTCCTGATCAGCGGCGGAATCCGGTCGGGCAGGGGCGACGGCCAGGCCACCGCCGAGGTCTACGATCCCGACTCGAATCGGTGGTCATCGGC
>DATBYO010000042.1:0-9192 GCA_036513655.1 Candidatus Dormiibacterota bacterium
CCTTTCTGGAGTCCCTCGAGCGTTGGTTTGGCCGCGGTTCCGGGAGCGCCGACGGAGATGGCGACCAGGCGATCGACCCGCTCGGGAGCAAGCGCCGCGACCAGCCACGCCACCGCGGCACTCCAGTCGTGCCCGACGACATGGGCCCGCTGGATACCGAGCGCGTCGAGGATGCCGGTGACGTCCCGGACGATCGTAGACAGCCGATAGTCGGAGACGTTCTCTGGCTTGCTGCTGCGTCCCCGCCCACGCATGTCAGGCACGATCGTTCGAAAGCCGCCCTTGACGAGCGCAGGCACCTGGTTGCGCCACAAGTCGCCGGTGTCCGGAAAGCCGTGCAGCAGGATGACCGGCGTGCCGGATCCGTCATCCCGGACGTGGAACTGAAGCCCGTTGGCCTCGATCAACTCGGCACCATCTTAGAATCAGGGCGGATGGAGCCGGCAGACTCCGGGACGTTCGAGGCGCTGCTCAAGCGTGGTGAGCTGATCGAGTCGCCCTCGGAGATGACGCCCGACTACCTGCGGGAGTTGAAGCACACCCTGATCGTCTCCGGCGACACGGAATTGATCTCGGCGCCGGCCTATTACCTGGCGGCGCGCAAGGCTCCCAGCGTCAATGCCTTCATGACCGGGATCGCGATCATCCAGGACGAGCTGGCCCACGCGCACATCGCGTACCACATTCTTGAAGAACTGGGCGAGAGCCAGGAAGCGCTGATCTTCAAGCGGGATCCGAAAGCTTTTCGTTATCCCTATGCCTTCGACGTGCCACTCGAGAGTTGGACCGAGCTGGTGGTCGCGAACGCGATGTACGACCAGGCCGGCTTCTGCCTGCTGGGTGATATCCACGAGCAATGCTCGTACGGTCCCTGGAAGCGAGGACTCGTGAAGGTCATGGCGGAGGAGAACTTTCACCTCCGGAACGGTCGCAACTGGTCCAAGCGGATCAGCCAGGCCGGCGGCGCCGCGAAGGGGGAACTCCAGCAGGCGGTCGATTGGATGTTTCCCCTGACGGTCGAATGGTTCGGCTTGCCGGACAACCTCAAGCAGCACAGCGCGCAACTGGACTATCGGCTCAAGGGGCTTACCAACGACCAGTTGCGTCAGCAGTGGCTGTCGACGGTGGTGCCGTTCATGGAGTCGATCGGGATCACGGTGCCGGCCCATCGCGAGGACACCCAGTACGTGCTCGACTACCCGTTCCCCTGCACCTTTGACGCGGAGCAGAAACGCTGGGACTTCAACGACGCCTGCACCTGGGATGACGTGATGGTCCGCTGGCGGGGACGTGGGCCGCGGAACGCCGAGATGGTGGCGCTGTTCCAGGAGAGTTTTTCGAAGTTCCAGGTCCGCGCGTGAGCATCGGCGCCGAGCCAGCCGAGGGAACGCTCGAGACGCGGGTCTGGGCGGCGCTGGCGGAAATCGACGACCCGGAGATGCCGATCAACCTGGTCGACCTGGGTCTCGTCTACGGTCTCGACGTCGACGAGGGAACGGTTCGTTTGCGCTTGACGTTCACGGCCATGGGATGCCCGGCCACGGAGATGCTCATGGGCGACATCCGAGATCGGTTGCTCGCCGAGCCCGGGGTCGAATCGGTCGCGATCGACATCGTCTGGGATCCGCCGTGGAGCTCCGCCCGGTTGACGCCAGATGGTCGGGAAGCGCTCCTGGCGTGGGGACTCTCCGTCTGATGGCCTACAGTCGCGTCCACGCGAGTGTCCGCGAGTACGACGTCTTCGCCCGCAAAGCGAGGGTCGAGCCGCTCCGGCAGGTGGGCAGCGTGGTGGCGCCGGACGATGACCTGGCCATGGCGTATGCCCGCGCCACCTACGACGAGGAACGCTGGGTGGAGATGATGATCGTTCCCCGGGATGCCGTTATCCGGCTCTGGGGACCGGGAGAGTCGGAGAGCTGAGCCTGTACTCGCTCGTCAAGAGCCTGGCGGACAACAAGCAGCTGCTCGGCATGCGTTACGCGGAATGGTGCATCGCTGCGCCCAGCCTGGAGGCGGATATCGCGGCCGCGGCGATGGGGCTCGACGACATCGGCCACAGCCGCGTGCTGTACGGGTCGCTCAAGGAGCTGGGCGCCCCCGATGGAGCCACCGACCAGAGCGGCTACGCGAATGTCGCGTACCTGGACAGGTCCTGGACGGACTGGAGCGAGTTCGTGGCTGCCAACGCCGTGCTCGACAGCGGCTTCTCACTGATGATCGAGGCACTGGCCAACGGCAACGTCGAGGTGCTCCGCAGCCGGCTGAAGAAGATGTTGCAGGAGGAGCGCTACCATGCGATGCACGGCCGCAGCTGGATGCGCGAGGCGAAGGCCGACGACGCGGTGGCGCACGCCTGGCGCGAGTGCCTCGAGTGGTTCGGTCCCGAGAATGGCGACGTCGATCAGCTGCAGCGCGAAGGAAAGCTGGCTCAGGGTGTGCTGGAGCTGCGGCGCCTTTTGGAAGAGCGGATCGGGGGCCATGCGCCTGACGGAGGGATCGATTGGTCGACCTGGGACCCGGTTCGCCGCCGAACAGCGCCCGGTGGCATCGATAAGGAGACCCTCGACATGATGCAGGGGCTGGCGGAAAAGCGATACATGCCGACCAGTGGGTAACGCTAGCCCCCACCCTGACCCTCCCCCAGAGGGGGAGGGAAATTCAAACCTCCAAGAGCGGAGGGAAGTGTCGCCGAGCTGTCCGTTCTGCCGATCGACAGACACCGAGATCATCTCGCTCTTCGGATCCCAGGTGATGACGATGCAATGCAAGTGCCGCGCCTGCGGCAGCTTCTACGAAGCCATTAAGTACTGAGGAGGACGCGGAGATGCCGCCAGCAATCTCGGCAAGGGCGCGCGCGATGGTCCGGATGACGATGGCCGACATGGCTGAGCTCGCCGATAAGCGGCCCGATGCGTTCCGGCTGGAAAATGCGGACTCCGACCTGAAGCCTCCCGCGCACGCCGTCAAAGCCACCAGGGATGCCCTTGGCCAAGACCGCTACAACAGCTACTTGCCGTTACACGGATTGCCCGAGCTGCGCGCGGCGATTGCCCATCGCTATCGGGAAGATCTCGGCTTGCAATATGACCCTGACGGCGAGATCGTCGTCACGTCCGGGATCGGGGAGGCGATGCTCGACGTTCTCTTGAGCTATGTCAACGAGGGCGATCGGGTCTTGATGACCAACCCCACCTACAACGGGATGGCCCAGCGCGTCCGCCTCGCCGGCGGGACCCAGGTGTTCACCGACCAGGTCGAGGCCGATGGCTGGCATCTGAAGCTTTCGGACGTCGATCAGAGGGCGCGCGGCTGCTCGGTGATCTTTTACGGTTCGCCGTCGATGCCGACCGGCGTGGTCTTCCGGATGGACGAGACCAAGCGCCTTTGCCAGGCCGCGGTCGACCACGACGCGCTGGTGCTCTTCAACGGGGCGGTCGACCACCTGGTGTTCGACGGCAAGGCAGTCGTCAACCCGGCGACCCTGCCGGGGATGCGCGAGCGGACGATCCTGACCGGCAGCGTAACCAAGAACTACAACATGATCGGCTGGCGGATCGGATGGGCGGCCGGCCCGAGGGCGTTGATGAAGCCGGTGCACGACGTGCATATCTTCAATGGGATCATGGCAAGCGGATACTCCGAGGCGGGCGCTGCCGCCGCGCTTACGGGTCCACAAGAGTATGTCGCCGAGTCCGCGCGCACCTACCAGCACCGTCGCGACGCACTGATCGCTCGACTACAGACGATTCCCGGCATCCGGCTGGTCGTTCCCGACGGCGGCTACTTCTTCATCGCCAACATCGAAGCGCTCGGCGTCGGCGCCGGTGACTTCTGCCGCAAGCTTTTGGAAGAAACCGATGTGGCCATTACGCCGATGAATGCCTGGGGCGCTGACGACTTCGGCGATCACCACGTTCGATTTATCTTCACGAACGAGCCTGAGGATCGGCTGGTGGAGGCGGCAGACCGGATCGCGGCCTTTGTTAAGCGACACTACCGACGTGGCTGACCAGCGAGCCGCAAGCTGCTTCTCAGTCGGCAGCGTGGCGGGCACCTACGACGACATCTACGTGCCGCGGATCTTTATCCCGTGGGCCGGCGTGCTTCTCGAGCGGGCCGGACTGCAGAAGGGTGAAGCCGTCCTCGACGTCGCTACCGGCCCGGGAACGGTCGCCCGGCTGGCGGCGGAGCGGGTAGGACCGCAGGGCCGGGTCGTCGGGGCCGATTTCAGCGAGGCGATGATCGCAATCGCCAGATCGAAGCCGCACGCGGCCGGGGCCGCCAGCGTGGAATACCTCGTCTCGCCAGCCGCGCCACTCTCGGTCGAAGACGGCGGCTTCGACGTCGTCACCTGCCAGCAAGGCCTCCAGTTTTTCCCCGACCGAGCCTGGGCCGTCCGCGAGATGCGCCGGGTCCTCAAGCCGCAAGCCCGCGTGGTGGCCGCCGTGTGGCGCGAGATCGCACTCCAACCGAGCTTCGCCGCTGTTGATGCGGCACTGCGGGAATGCCTGCCGGACGAACGGGCGGAGCCCTACGGCATGCCGTTCCGATGGCCAAAGGCGGAGGACCTCGCCGCCGTCTTCAGTGAGCAGGGCTTCAGCGACGTGTCGGTCGTCGAAGTGCGGCGACCGCTCGTCTACGAGGGCGGCATTGCGCAAGTGATCGCAACACTCGGCGCCTCGCCTGTCGCTACGACCGTCGCCCAGCTCGACGCGGAAACCCGCGCCCGGCTACTCCGCGCGGCGGAACGACACCTGGCCCCGCTGGTCGTCGATGGTCAGGTTCGAACGCAAATGGTCTCGAACATCTTGACCGCGCGCAAGGCGTCGTAGGAAGCCCCCACCCTGCCGTCCCCCAGAACGGACGGAAATTAAACGATCATCCGTTTGCGAACCGCAGTTTGGAGTTGCGGCAGGTGACGACGGACTCTACGCTACGCCCGCGACCTGTCAGAAAGCCAGTCGATGACGGAAACGACATCGATGGGCTCCCGAAGCCCGGGCCCGCAAGGACTCGGTCAGTACGGAGCGAAGGTCCTCCCGGAAACGGGTGGACTGGGCGGCGGTAAGGGCTCGTTGGGTCACACCGGCGGGTTATCAACCGTAACGACGGGTCGCTTCAATTTTCTACAGGTCCTGCCGGCTTTGCCTTCCCGAGCCCGGCAGACCTGTGTACTTGCCTAGGATTAGGCACGTGAGCTCGGATGGCCAGTGCTCTGGCGCTCGGATTCCTGGTCGGACTCCCAATCGCGGCCGCGCCTGGCCCGATCTTCTTGCTCACGCTCCGCCGTACCCTCATCCGCGGTTGGCGTAACGGGCTCGTTTCCGGACTCGGGGTCGCCACCGGCGATGCGATCTACGCGTCGTTGGCGGCCTTCGGCGTCGGGACGATCACCAATATCCTGCTTCAACAGCGGCGTTGGATCGGCCTCGCCGGCGGGATCGCAATCGCCCTGATCGGAATTCAGATCATGTTGAGTCGGGACGGCCCCCACCGTAACCCTTCCCCAGAGGGGGAGGGGACGTGGCGCGCTGACCCTCCCCGGCGGGCCGCAAAGGGAGTCATCGGCGCGTACGGGTCGATGGTCGCGCTGACGCTTGGCAATCCGCCGACCATCCTGTCCTTTATCGCGGTCTTTATGGGTCTCGGGTCGCGAGTGGGTTCAGGCTGGCTGCCGGCCATCGGGCTGGTGGTTGGCGTCATGCTCGGATCGGCGGTCTGGTGGGTGGCGTTGACTGCGGCGGCGTCGATCCTTCGCAAGCGGTTGACGCCAGACATCACGCGCGGCATCGGCATCGTTGCCGGGCTAGCCTTGATCGGCTTTGGAATGGTGGCCGCGGGATCGGCGCTTAGCTCTTGAGCTCGACCGGGATGATGGTGCGCTTGAGCAGCTCGGTGCCGCGCAGCACCTGCGCCTCGGCCGGGATGCCGACCGGCCAGTCGGTCAGGAAGTGCTGGAGGTCGTCGACACCTTTCATCGGGTGATTCGCGAGGCTGACCAGGACATCCTCTTTCTTGAGTCCGGCAGCCTGAGCCGGTCCATTGGGGTCGAGATTGGCAACCCGGATGGCGTTGTCCTGGTCGAGCTGGTAGTAGCGGTTGACACGGCGGTGGATCGGCCAGGTCTCACCGGTGATGCCCACGTACGAGCGCACAACGCGGCCATCGCGGATCAGCAGCGACACGACGCGCTGGGCGGTGTTGCTCGGCACCGCAAAGCAGATGCCCTGCGCCATGGCGATGATTGCCGTGTTGATTCCTACCACCTGTCCACGGGAGTCAACGAGCGGCCCGCCGGAGTTCCCGGGATTCAAGGCTGCATCGGTCTGGATGATGTTTTCGATCGTGCGGCCGCTCTGGGCGCGCATGGTGCGACCGACGGCGCTGACGACACCGGTTGTGACCGTGGACTGAAACCCGAACGGATGCCCGATCGCGACCACCAGCTGTCCCACTCGCAGCTGAGTGGAGTCACCCAGGCGCGCGTGGGGGAGGCTGGCGCCGGATGCCCGCAAGACGGCCAGGTCGGTATGGGGGTCCTTACCGACCAGCTCCGCCTTCAGGGACGATCCGTCACGCAGGGTGAGCTCGTAGGCCTTCACCGCGCTGACGACGTGGCTGTTGGTGAGGGCATAGCCGTCGGGCGTGATCAGCATGCCGGTGCCCACTCCGCTGACACCGACGACCGCCGGGCCGACCGACTCGACGACGGAGATCACGGCCTGGGAATAGGCGTCGAGGAGCTGGACGTCGGAGACCATTTGGTCGGTCGTACCCAGCGCGGGCCGGCTTAAACAACTCCCTATCATGGGCGGCAGTGGAACCGCCCCATTTCACCAAGCGGATCATCGACTTCAGCCGGTTGCTGGACGGCGAAAACCGGGCGAACTACACCCCCGACGACGTCACCCACTGGCGCGCGGTGTATTCGGACCTGGTCAACTTCAAAGAGCAGCTCCTGAGCCAGACGCACGAGCACATCCAGAACGTTCCTGAAACCAACAAGGAGCTGGGTGGGATCGACATCCCGTTTCTCCAGGCGGAGATGGAGCGACTTCGGCGCGGCCTGGCGTTCTGGGAGTCGCGCTAAAAGGCCCAGTTCAGGGGTCCGAACGGCCCATTCCGGCGAGGCGCCGCGACTGCAACGGTCGCCGCAATGTAGCCAAAAGATCATCGAGTAGGCTCCATGCGGCTTCCCATCCGGTACAAGATCATCCTGCCGTTCGCGGTACTGCTGGTCTTCGTCGGGATCATCGGCAGTGCGGTGGCGACGGCTCGGATGACCGACGCGACCAGGGCCGCGTTCGATGCAAACCTGCTGCACAGCAGCTTGCTCGCCAATCAATCGATGGCGCAGATCGAAGCGGCCCGGCTGGCCGACCTGCGGCTGGCGACCGACACCATCGGCGTGCCGGAGTCGTTGGCCGCCGGCGACATCGCGGGCCTGGTGCCGTTGCTGACGCCGATCGCGGGCAACGTGACAACCGTCAGCATCCAGCTTCGCGTGGTCGACCTTCACGGCACCGAGGTGCTGCGCATCCAGGGGACCCGGAACGGGCCTGCCCAGGTTGCTGTCACTGACGCCTCCGCGTTCGCAGCCGAGCCTGCCCTCGTCAAGGTGCTGGCCGGCGAAGGTGACCCCGTCGCGGGCGATCGCCGGGTCTTCCTTTCCAGCCAACACTCCCCAACGATGCTTTTCTGGACCGGCGCCGTGCGCACGGCCGGCCAACGAATCGTCGGCGCGGTCCTGGTCGGTGAATCGCTCGCCGAAATCGCGGCCGGAATCGAAGGGTCCGCGTTCTACGACCGCTCCGGCACGCTGCTGGCCAGCGCGTTGTCGAGCCCGCCGGTTGCGACGGATGCCGTCCGGCACCAGGTCACACCGGAGAACACCGCCCCGGTCATCGAGACAAAAGCCGGCCATGCGTACGGCTCGCTCTTCAGCACCTGGGCCATGCGCGGCACCCAGTTCGGGTTCCTGGCGGTGCAGACGAAGGCCGACCCGCTTCTGAGCTCTGTGACCCAGCTACGCCTCATCCTGACGTTGGTCTTCACTGCGGCCGCGCTGTTGACGCTGGTCGTGGGTACGGCAACGGCCTCGCTCCTGACCCGTCCCATCGATCGGCTCGTCCGGTCGATGCGCACGGTCTCCGCCGGCAACCTCCACCATCGGGCCACGGTCACGTCGAAAGACGAAATCGGTTACCTCGCCCAGACTTTCAACGAGATGACCGCCAGCCTTGAGGAGAAGACGGCGGCGCTGGAGGAAACCACGTTCGCCAGCATGGAAGCTCTGGCTCGCGCCATCGACGCGCGCGACCCGTCCACATTCGGGCATTCAGCTCGCGTCGCCGCGGTGAGCATGGAAATCGCCGACCAGATGCAGATGCCGCTGAGGGAGCGCGAGGCGCTACGCCGCGCCGCCTTGCTGCACGACATCGGGAAGATCGGCGTCCAGGACCGGGTGCTTCGCAAGCCCGGTCCGCTGAATCAGTCGGAGAAGAATGAGATGCGCGAGCACCCGCAGATCGGCCACGACATGCTCAAGGGCCTGCGGTTCCTGCACCCGAGCCTGCCGGGTGTCCTTCATCACCACGAGCGCTGGGACGGCGGCGGGTATCCGAACGGCTTGACGGGCACGACGATCCCTCTCCTGGTCCGGATCCTTTCCGTGGCCGATGTCTTCGATGCGCTGACATCCGATCGACCCTACCGCAGCGGCCTGAGTTTCGAGGCGGCGACCGCCGCGATCCATCAGGATGCGGGGCTGATGTTCGACCCGGACGTCGTCACCGCGTTCCTGGAGCGGCGCTCCGCCATCGAGGCCCTGCTCCGCAAAATGGGAAAGACCGTCCTGCCCGCGGCCCAGGCAGAGGCCGCATGAAATCCCGGATCCTACGCGGCCTGGGCATCATCGCCCTGCTTCCCCTGTTCGGACTAGTGTTCTGTGTCGCGGCGATGGCGGCCTCGGACATCACGGGGCTGGCAATCCTTGGCGTCAACGTCCACGGACTCGGGCTGGCCAGTTACGCGGGGGACTCGGCCCAGCGTCCGGCACCGCTTTCGCTCCAGCTGCTCGACGACGCCCAGCGGGACTCCGGCGGCAGAGTCACCGCATTACGCCTCCCGGCCACGCCGAGCCCCCAGCCGACGTCGACGCCGAGACCCGCAGCGACGCCGACGCCAACGGCG
>DATBYO010000043.1:0-2675 GCA_036513655.1 Candidatus Dormiibacterota bacterium
TTCCCCCACCGTCAGCTGGAGCTCCTTGAGCTCGCCGGCGCGAACGACCTTGACGGTCTGGGTGGCGCCCACCTTGATGTTGCGAAGCCCCGAATAGAGGTCTTCAAGGCTCTTCGTCACGGTCCCGTCCAGCGCGACCAACGTGTCGCCCTGCATCACGCCCGCCTTATCCGCCGGACTCTGCGGCTCAACGGCGACGACCAGCAGCCCGCTGTCCTGGTTGACCCGCGCCTTCACCGCGTCCGGCAGGGGGACCTGCTGGGTGCCGATGCCCAGGTAGGGTCGCTTGATCCGGCCGTCCGTTCGCAGGCTGGCCACGACGCGCTCGGCCACGTCCATCGCGACCGCTCGACCGTCGCCACGGCCGAAGACCCAGCTGTTCATGCCGACGGCGCGGCCCTCGACGTCGACCAGGGGGCCACCGCTGAAACCGGGGTAGAGCGGCGCGTTCGTCTGGATCAGGTGCTCGATCTCGCTGCCGCGCCAGCCCCGCCAGGAGGATGAGACGGCACTGATGGTGCCGAACGTCGCCTTCAGGCTGCCGGGCCGGCCGATGGCGAGCACGATCTGCCCCGGCTTGAGGCCCTCCACCTTGGCGCGGGGCATGGCCGGCGCCGACAGGCCATCGACCTTGAGCAGCGCCAGATCGGTCGCCGGGTCGCGGCCGACCAGTGTTGCCTTCGAGCTCTTCTCGTCGACCACGACCTCGATGTCGTCCTCCTGCTCGACCACGTGGTTGGCGGTGAGGACGAGGCCGCTGTCCCAAACGATGCCGGTGCCTGCCCGCCCCCGGCGAGCATCGACCCGAACGACGCTTTTGCTCGCCGTTTCGACGAGCGTTTCGATCTCCTTCGACAGGTCTTTGAGGGAACTCATTTTTTGACTCTTGCTCCTTTACGCATCAGGGAATTCCGCTACCCCTACGGTATGGCCGGCGCGGGGTTCCTGACTTCACCCGGACGGCCGGGCTGCCACCCGGACGTTTAGCGAGGGTCGAGGTACTCTTCCTCCCCCTTTGGGGTAGGTGAGTGCTAGGGGCTCAGCCGCTCGCCCAGGTATCTGACGGCGATCGGGTAGCGGTACTCGATGGCGTCGTGGGTGGCGTCGAAGAGCTCGAAGAAGATGTCGGTCACCCCAATCGCTGCCAGGGCGAGTCGGAAGGCCTCGGCGCCGAGGTCGAGGAAGTACTGGTCGCGCTTGCCGGCATCGATGTAAATCGCTCGCATCTTGCGCAGCGAATCGGCATGGTGCGGGACCATCCGCACCGGGTCCCAGCGCAGCCAGCGTTCCCACACCTCCGGGATGAGCCGCCCGGTTGCGGTGTCGTACGGCAGGTGGACGGTGCCATCCTCGTCGGCGGAGTAGCAGGCCGCCATGCACCAGTCGTTGAGCAGCTCACCGTCGCCTTCCTTGGTGAAGGCGGTGCGGCTGCGGAAGTCCTTCCAGAACTCATCGAATGAACCGTGGTAGTGGTCGCGTAGCGTGCGGACCGACTTGGGAAAGTCGTGGGCGTACGACATCTCGAAGAGCGCGTCACCGGCGTGGGTCGCCAGGCCGCCGAACAGGTCCGGCCGCAGCATTGGGGTGATCATCGCGCCGTAGCCGCCGCTCGACTTGCCCATGATGCCGCGATGTCGCGCCTCGGGCAGGGTGCGGTAGCGGCGATCCACCCAGGGCACGATCTCACCGCAGAGATAGGTGTGGTACTTGCCGGTGCCGGGTGAGTCGAGGTACTGGCTGCCGCCGAGCGAGGTCCAGCAGTCGACATAGATAAGGATGCACGGCGGAGCGCCCCCGGCGGCAAACTGGGCGTCCGCCAGTTCGGGGAAGTTCCGCCGGAAGGACGATCGATTTCGCCACATATCGATTTGGCCGGTCAGTCCCTGGATTACGTAGATGCTTGGATAGCGCCGCTGCGGGTCGGCATCGTATCCGGGCGGCAGGTAGACCCAGAGTGGGCGGCGATCTGGATCATGGAGCGGATTGCCCTTGAGCACCTCGCTTTCGAACAGGTGCTCCTCATAGCGACCCCTCGGTTCGAAGAACCATGGCGGAATGTCCGGCACGATGCGACTATAAGGTGTGGCCATTCAGCGGTGCCCGTGGGCGGAGGGGGATCCCTTGATGCTCGCCTACCACGACCGCGAGTGGGGCGTGCCGGTTCATGACGATCGGCTGCTGTTCGAGTTCCTGGTTCTCGAAGGCGCCCAGGCCGGGTTGAGCTGGATGACGATCCTGCGGAAGCGCGAAGCCTATCGCACGGCGTTCAAAGACTTCGATCCGGCCGTGGTCGCCCGCTTCCGACAGACGACCGTCAACCGCCTGCTCACGGTGAGTGCCATCGTTCGAAACCGGCGCAAGATCGAAAGCGCGGTGAGAAACGCCGGCGTGGTCCGGGCGATCGCCGCCGAGCAGGGTAGCTTCGATCGCTACGTCTGGTCGTTCGTCGGCGGCCGGCCGCGGCGAAACGCGTGGAAGACCATGGGCGCGATTCCGGCCGAAACGGCCGAGTCACGCGCGCTGAGCAAGGATCTGATCGCGCGTGGAGCGAACTTCGTCGGGCCAACGATCTGTTACGCGTTCATGCAGGGGACCGGCCTGGTGAACGACCACCTGGTCGGCTGCTTCCGCTACCGGCAGATCTGAGATCCTACGCGGCGAGCTGTGAAGTGTCG
>DATBYO010000044.1:0-50359 GCA_036513655.1 Candidatus Dormiibacterota bacterium
GATCCCAATCGTTCCGGCGAATGACAGCTCAAAGCTCACGTCCCGAGCCAGCGCCGGCTTTACCCCCAGCATGACCGCCGCCGTCAGGGCCAGCGCGACAAACACCTGGCTGTCGCGGCGCAAGCGGCCGGCCATGACGACCAGGATCCCCATCGCCGCCGCCCGCAACGCCGCCGCCGACGCCCCGGCCAGCAGCGCATAGCCGGCCATGGCGGTCACGGCAACCAATGGCGCGGCGCGTGGCAGGAGCCGTCCAAGCGCCTGGTGAATGATCCGCGCCAGCAAACTGACTTTCAGCCCGGAGATCACGACGATATGGATGAGTCCGCTGGCGATCATCTGCTGCTGCAGCGCCGGCGGAAGCGCGGCCCGGTAGCCGAAGACGACCCCGAGGAGCAGCGCCGCCTGTGGCTCCGGGAGCGCCCGGTCGACGGTGTCGATCAGGGCGTGCCTGGCACTGAACAGGAGCTCATGGAGCGGATCGCCGCCATGGGCGGTGACTCGCACCAGCCTGGCCGACGGCATGACGCCGGCGATGCCCTGCTCGGCCAGGTAGGCCCGGTAGTCGAACTGATCGAACCGTGGCGGCTCCCGGAGCTCGCCGCTCAGCAACACCAGATCTCCGTAGTGCACGGGGGTCATGCCATAAACCGTGGCCTCGATCCGCAAGCTGCTGCGCAGCTGCGCGGTGCCGGTCACGATGTGATCCAGCCGGACCGTCAGTCGCCGGCTGGCTTTGCGCTCGACCGGGTCGTCGTCGACCGTCCCCGAAACGGCGACCGACTGACCACTGAGCCCGGCCGGCAGCTGAACGGATCCCGAACTGGCACCGCGGCCGGCGCCGAGCAGACATGCCAGGAGCGAAAGCCCCGCGAGCAACGCCAGATTTCGGCGGACGAGGCTGACGCCGGCGGCGAGGCCCGCGGTCAGCATCAACCACGGAACGAGCGGGCTCAGCAGGACGCCCGCCATGACGCCAATGCTCCAGGCTGCGACGACAACGGCCAGGCCCCACCAGGGCCATCGGTCTCCTGGATCCCCCTCCCCCCGTGTGGGCGAGGGCGGTCGATCTCCCTCCCCCCGTGTGGGGGAGGGCGGTCGTTCTCCCTCCCCCCTTGTGGGGGAGGGTCGGGGTGGGGGGTCTCCCTTCAGGGTACGGTCAAGAACTTCGCCAGCTGCTTGTACGTGGTCGCATCGAGTCCCATCGCCGACTTGAGCTCCGTCAGCGCGTTGAAGCCACCGAAGTCCTGCCGGTACGTGATGATCGCGTCGGCGAGCTGGGCGTCCATCCCCGGGAGGGAGAGCAGCTGATCCCGCGTGGCCGAGTTGATGTCGAGTTTTGGCTTCTTGCTTTTCGAGCAGTGACCGAGCAAGGGGACGGTAATTTGCTTCGCATCTTTTACGTGGGCGGCGAGATTCGGCATGCAGGCCGGATCAGCATCTTGCGTCAGCCCACCGGCGGCGACGATCGCGTCGCTCACGCGCAAGGTGGCGAGCACCGTGTAGAGACCGGGATTGCGCACGGCGCCGCTGATGTAGATGATGACGGTCCGCTCCTGGGCTGCATCGGCCTCATCGGCTGAAATCGCCGCCGGCGTGACGGCCGCGGTCGGCGCCTGTCGTGGCCAGAGGACATACGCAACGGCCACGATCACCAGGATCGCCAATACGCCGGCGAGCTGCCAATCGTGCCGGTACAACCAGCCTAGAATGCTGGTTCGCAACGTCTTTGTGTGCTTGTCCAGGCCTAATGCGGTGCCCAGCCTCGAACCGCCGTCCTGCATGCGGAGCGATTTACTCCGTGACCAGGTTGATCAGCCGGTCGGGAACGTAGACCGCGCGCCGGACCGCCCGTCTGCCGAGCGCCCGTTGGACATTGGCGCTCTCCTGGGCCCGCGCCCGGGCGTCCGCCTCGTCGATTCCGGAGGGCATCTCGATCCGGTCTCGAAGGCGTCCGTCGACCTGGACGACAACGGTGACCTGGGGCCGCCTGAGCTGCACCGCATCGACCTCCGGCCAGCGCTGGAAGACGACGAGCCCCTCACCACCTTGCCGTTGCCACAACTCCTCCGCCAGGTGCGGCGCGAAGGGCCCCAGCAGGCGGGTCATGTCGCGGCAGACGCTGTCCCACGCCTCATTGCGCTGACCGCCGGCCTGCAAATAGTCCTGCATCGCGTTGGCCAGCTCCATCAAGGCGGACATCGCGGTATTGAAATGAAAGGCGTCCACGTCACGGGTGACCTTGTCGATGGTTTCGTGTCGCTTTCGACTCAGGTCCTCCACCGATGCCGGGCCGGCGCCGGCGATGACCTCGTCCTCCTCGCCGATGATCAGCCGCCACACCCGATGCAGAAAGCGGGCAACCCCGTCAACCCCGCGGTCGTTCCACTCGGCGTCCTGATCGGGCGGTCCGAGAAACAGTTCATACACGCGGCCGGTGTCGGCGCCGTAGTGCGCCACGATGTCATCGGGCACCACGCCGTTGCCCTTGGACTTGGACATGACGGCCCCGTTGCGCTGGATCATGCCTTGCGAAAAGAGGGCGGCGAACGGCTCGTCGACCGAAACCATCTTGGCGTCGTAGAGGGCTTTCATGAAGAAACGCGAATAGAGCAAATGCAGAATCGCGTGCTCGATGCCACCGATGTATTGATCGACGGGCATCCAGTAGTCGGCCTTCGCTTTATCGAATGGCCCTTGCTCGTAACCAGCGCTGGTGTAGCGAAGAAAGTACCAGGAGGAGTCGACGAAGGTGTCCATGGTGTCCGTCTCGCGCCGGGCAGGTTTCCCGCACTTCGGGCAGGTGGTGTTGACGAATGACGGCGTGTGCAGCAGCGGATTCTGCCCATCCGAACGAAACTCGACATGTTCGGGCAACCGCACCGGTAACTGGTCAGACGGCACCGGGACGATGCCGTGATCCGGGCAATAGATCACCGGAATCGGCACCCCCCAGTAGCGCTGGCGTGAGATCAACCAATCGCGCAACCGGAAGGTGATCATCCGCTTGCCGATGCCACGCCGCTCGGCGTCCGCGATGATCTTCGCGATGCCGTCCTTTACGCTCAATCCGGAATAGGGACCTGAGTTGACCAGGAAGCCGTCGTAGGTCTCGAAGGCCGCGTCAAGCGCACCACCCGAGGGCTGCAGCGAGGGACTGATCACTTCGCGAATCGGCAGCTGATATTTCCGAGCAAACTCGAAGTCGCGCGCGTCGTGCGCCGGCACCCCCATGATGGCGCCAGTCCCGTAGGTCGCGAGCACGTAGTCCGCGATCCAGATCGGAATGCGTTCGTCCGTAAACGGATTGATGGCGTAAGCGCCGGTGAACACCCCGGTCTTCTCGTGCTCGGTCGAGAGGCGCTCGATCTCGGTCTCGCCTTTGGTCTTCTCGATGTAATCGTCGACGTTGCGCCGGTGGTTTGGCGTAACGATCTTCTGGACGAGCTCGTGCTCGGGCGCGATCACCATGAACGTCGCGCCGAAGACGGTGTCCGGCCGCGTCGTGAAGACGCGGAGGCTCCCGTCCCCCTCGACGGCGAAGTCCAGCTCGGCGCCCTCGCTGCGCCCGATCCAGTTGGCCTGCATCACACGAACGCGATCCGGCCAGCGGTCGAGCTTCTTCAAGTCATCCAATAATCGCTGCGCGTAGGCGGTGATCTTGAAGAACCACTGCTCCAGCTCTTTCTTCGTCGGCTTGGTGCCGCACCGCCAGCAGACGCCGTTGACGATCTGTTCGTTGGCGAGCACGGTGTTGTCCTTTGGGCACCAGTTGACGGCGGCCTTCTGCTTGTAGGCGAGGCCCCACTCGAGAAACTTCAAAAACAGCCACTGCGTCCACCGGTAGTAGTCCTGGTTGCAGGTGGTGACTTCGCGATCCCAGGCATACAGCACACCCATGAGGTCCAGCTCGTGCTTGGAGATCGCGATGTTGCCTTCAATCGAGACCCTGGGAGGGATGCCGCTCTGGATGGCGGCGTTCTCGGCCGGCAGGCCGAACGCGTCCCAGCCAAACGGGTTCAGCACATTGAAGCCGCGCATCACCTTGTAGCGGGCAAAGGCGTCGCCCATGACGTAGTTGCGGAAGTGCCCCATATGCAAGGGCCCGGATGGGTAGGGAAACATGACCAGGTTGTAGAACTTGGGCTTGCCGGCGTCCTCGCTGACGCGAAACAGGCCCGCCTTCTTCCAGGCGTCCCGCCACTTGGGCTCGATCGCCTGCGGATCGTAGACGGGGGCAGCAGTCCTGGCCATGCTCGTAAAGGAGTGGTGGAGCCGACGAGATTCGAACTCGTGACCTACTGCATGCCATGCAGTCGCGCTCCCAGCTGCGCCACGGCCCCACGCCCGTAGGTCGAGCGTCAAGTTTAGCGAACCCGACGGGGCGATGGCCGAGGGCACGCATCTAATATACACGTTTTTGTGTAACTGCATCGACAAGCCCGGCGCGGCTGGCGCCTATCATTCCTGCGATGCAGCACCTCTGGGCCCCCTGGCGAATGGAATTCATCAAAGCGCCCAAACCCACCGGTTGCTTCTTCTGCGAGGCGGCCGCCGCGGACGCCGCCGCCGATCCTGAGCACCTGGTGCTGACCCGCAGCGACCTTGGTCTCGTTATGCTGAATCGCTATCCGTACAACAACGGTCATCTGCTGATCGCGCCGAAAGCGCACCTGGCCAACCTGGAGGACCTGCCGGCGGCCACGGCGAATGACGTCATGGCGTTGACGCAGCGGTCGCTTCGCGTGCTACGCCAGGTCCTGTCACCCCAAGGTTTCAACCTGGGCATCAACGCCGGCAAGAACGCCGGTGCCGGCGTCGCCGACCACGTCCATCAGCACGTCGTGCCGCGCTGGGATGGCGACACCAATTTCATGCCGGTGACCGCGGGCACCAAAGTCCTTAATGAAAGCCTTACGGCCAGCTATCAGCAATTGCGCCCGGGCTTCGATCGGCTCTCGTAACGGCGACCGTTAGTCGACCCGTTCTCAATAGGGTCCGAATGACCGATGGCGTACCCAAATTCCGGTGTTAGCGTCGTACCCGCCATGACTACCCTGCGCCGCCGTGAGCGGAGGAAATCCGGCCAGGCGTTGATCGAGTACGCCTTCCTGCTGATCGTCCTGGCCACGATTGGCATCAGCGTCATCGTGCTCGCAGGGAACCAGATCAAGACGACATATAACACTGCGGTCGACCACGTCACGCATCTCTCGGACCAGAACTGGCAGGACCAGCACCAGGTAGGACAGTGATGAAGGCAGCCCTTCGTCTCGCCCCGTCAACGCCGAACCGGCTCCTGGCCAACCGGCGCCTTTGGATCAACGCGATCTACGGCATCGCCTTGATCACCTACCTGTGTTCGTTTCTGTTCTTTGGCCTGGCCGTCGCGGACGTCCGGCAGTCGGGCGGCTCCGTGACCGCCGTCATCGACCTCATGGTCGCGCTGTATTTCCTGGTGCAGGTGATCTTCTTGTTCGTCCTCTCGGGCGTTGTCGAGCGTCGCCGGCAGAGCATGCCGATCGACTTCCCGGATCGCCGGACGAGAAGTTAGATTCTTTCGATAACCGTGGCGATGCCCATCCCGTACCCGATGCACATCGTGCTCAGCCCGTAGCGGGCATCCTGGCGCTCGAGCTCGTGCAGCAAGGTCGTGATCAGCCGCGCGCCGCTCGCCCCCAACGGATGGCCGAGGGCAATCGCCCCACCCGAGTAGTTGACTTTCTCCATGTCGGCGCCGGTCTCGTGCTGCCAGGCGAGCACCACCGGGGCAAAAGCCTCGTTGACTTCGAACAAGTCAATATCTTTCAGAGAGAGCCCGGCCTTCTTCAAAACTTTCTGTGTTGCTGGGATCGGCCCGGTCAGCATGATGGTGGGCTCCGATCCGACGATCGCCTGGGCGACGATGCGCGCGCGCGGCTTGAGCCCGAGCTCGCGCGCTTTTTCCTCGGTCATGACGAGCACGGCTGCGGCGCCGTCGCTGATCTGGCTGGAATTGCCGGCGGTAACCACGCCGTCGTCCTGGAACGATGGCTTCAGCTGGGACATCTTCTCCCTGGACGGTGGTATCCGCACGCCTTCGTCGATCGCGAAGTCATAGCTACTGCCGTTCTGTTTGACCTGGACGGGGAAGATCTCTCGCTTGAAGCGGCCTTCCTGGATGGCCTGACCGGCCTTCACGTGGCTCTGGTAGGCGAACTCGTCCAGCTGCGCGCGACTGAATCCCCACTTCTTGGCGATCATCTCGGCCGAGTTGCCTTGCGGGATGATCTCGAAGAGGTCCATCAGCTTGGGACTGACCGGGCCCTCGCCGGGGCCGGACGCATCCGAGCCCATCGGCACGCGAGACATGTTTTCGACGCCGGCTCCGATGACCACATCCTGGGCGCCCGACAGCACGCCCTGGGCCGCGAAGTTCACCGCCTGCTGGCCGGAGCCGCAGAACCGATTGATCGTGGTCCCCGGGACTTCGATGGGAAAGCCGGCAATGAGGGCCGCGGCGCGGGCGATGTTCATGCCCTGCTCGCCGGTCTGGGTGACGCAGCCCGCCACGACGTCATCGACCTGGGCGGGATCGACGCCGGCGCGGGTGACGAGCTCTCGCAGCGTGAGCGCCAGCAGGTCATCCGGCCTAACGGGGCTGAGCTTGCCGCTGCGCCGACCGATCGCCGTGCGGACAGCTTCAACGATGACGGCTTGAGTCATATTAGGTATCTCTCCCTGGGGCGATTATCGCCCTCATCAGTCTAAACTTCGGCATCGTCTAGAATGTTCCGCGACATGGCCGTCGGTGTACTCACGACAAGGGACCGGGCTTGGGCTCGGTAATCAAGAAGCGCAGGAAGAAAATGCGCAAACACAAGCACAAGAAAATGCTCAAGGCGACCCGGTGGCAGCGCCGGACGAAGTAGCCAGCTTCTGATCGATTAACGCGGCCAGCTGCGCCTGCGAGGCTTCTCCCGGATACCGACCGACGACCACGCCTTTCTGATCGACGAGCACGAACGACGGCGGTGAGTCGACTTCATAGGCGGCGGTCAGGCTGCCGGCATCGTCGTACAGGCTCGGATACGGCACCTTGAACTCGGCGACAAACGCCCGCGCCAGGGCCCGGTCGTGGTCCAGCATGTCGACGCCATAGAAGGTGATGCCCTGGCCGGCGTAGCGAGCCGCCAGCGCGTTCAGCCCGGGCTGCTCCTTGCGGCAGGGTCCGCACCAGGCGGCCCAAAAGACCAGGACGCTCTTCGACGCCTTGAAGTCGACTGTCAGCGCCGACCCGTCGAGCGTCTGTCCCGAAAGCCGCGGCGCCGCCGCGCCCACCCGGCCGTTGGACGCCGCCTGCGAGACGTCCGGCTGCAAGGTACATCCAGCCAGGAGCAGAAGGATGAAGAGGAGGCTCGCGGACCCCGCAAGGATTTCCCTCCCCCTCCGGGGGAGGGTAGGGCGGGGGCCCAGCACGTTAATTAACCGTGCCGGGTTGCGCGTCGCCGATCGGCCGACGGAAGCCGAGCCCAGGGGTCGCCGGCCGCGAGGCCGCCGGCAGCAAGGCCTTCTCGAGCACCTCGTCGACGTGCTTGACCAGGACGAGCTCCATCGAACTCTTGACTTCGTCGGGAACTTCGTGCAGGTCCTTGCGGTTCTTCTCGGGCAAGATGAAGATCTTGATGCCGGCCCGGTGCGCGGCCAGCAGTTTCTCTTTCAGGCCGCCGATCGGCAGCACTTTCCCGCGCAGCGTGATCTCGCCCGTCATGGCGACCTCGCGGCGGACCGGCCGGTCGGTGAGCACGGACACGACGGCCGTCGCCATTGTGATCCCGGCCGAGGGACCGTCCTTCGGGATCGCGCCCGCCGGCACGTGAATATGAAAGAAATGATCCTCGAAGAAGCCCGGCTTCAATCCGAGTTCCAGCGCGTGCGAACGCGCGTAGCTGACGGCGGCGCGCGCCGACTCCTCCATGACTTTGCCGATCTGCCCGGTCAGGGCGAACTCGCCGCGGCCTTGCATCAGGATCGCCTCGACCGTCATCACGTCGCCGCCGTACTCGTTGACGGCCACGCCGGTCACGGCGCCGACCTGGTCTTCCAGCTCGGCGACGCCGAACTCGAAGCGGGGCGGCCCCAGGTACCCCATCAGGTCGCCGGGCTGGACAATGACTTTTTCAGTTTCACCTTCGGCGATGCGCCGGGGAATCTTCCGGGCGATGTTCGCGATCTCGCGCTCCAGGCTTCGCACTCCGGCCTCGTGCGTGTACTCGCGAATGAGCAACCGCAAGCTATCCTCGGGCACCTCGAGGTTCTCTTCGGTCAGGCCATGCTCGCGCAGCTGCCGCGGCACCAGGAACTGCTTGGCAATGTGCATCTTTTCGTCTTCCGTGTACCCAGGAAGCCGGATGATCTCCATGCGGTCGCGCAATGGCGGAATGATGGTGTCGACGACGTTCGCCGTGGTGATAAAGAGCACCTGCGACAAGTCATACGGCACTTCCAGGTAGTGATCCGAAAAGTCCCGGTTCTGCTCGGGATCCAGGACTTCGAGCAGGGCCGACGACGGGTCGCCCCGCCAGTCGGCGCCGACCTTGTCGATCTCATCGAGCATGAAGACGGGGTTGCGCGCGCCGGCGACTTTCATCTGCTGCAAAATCCGTCCCGGCATCGCGCCGATGTAGGTGCGCCGGTGGCCGCGGATCTCGGCTTCGTCGTGGATGCCGCCCAGCGACAGCCGCACGAATTTGCGGCCGAGGGCCCGCGCGATCGACTTGCCCAGGCTGGTCTTGCCGACACCCGGCGGTCCGACGAAACAGAGAATTGGTGAGCGCAGGCTCTGCGAGCGCTGGCGGACGGCCATGTACTCGAGGATGCGCTCTTTGATTTTCTCGACCCCGTAGTGGTCTTCGTCCAGGACTTTCGCCGCCAGCTTGATGTCCCAGGTCTCGGCCGCCGGCGCGCCCCAGGGCAGCGCGATCAGCCAATCGACGTAGGTCCGGATGATGCCGACCTCGGGCGAGGCCGCCGGAATGCTCTGCATCCGGTCGATTTCCTTCAGGGCCCGCTCTTTCACGGCATCGGGCATGCCTGCCGCCTCAATCTTTTCCCGTAAGTTATGCAGCTCGGCGCCTTCTTCGTCCTCGCCAAGCTCTTTGCGGATGGCTTTCAATTGTTCGCGCAGGATCTGGTCGCGCTGGAGCTTGCCGATCGTGCTCTGGACCTCGTTCTGGATTTTGGCTTTGAGCTCGAGGATCTCGACCTGCTTACTCAGAAAGAGCGCGAGCAACCTCAGCCGCTCGAGCACATTGGGGGTCTCCAGCATGTGCTGTTTTTGCTCGAGCGTCTGGTCGGGGGCCGCCGAGACCAGGTCGGCCAGGTACACGGGATCGTCCGTCTTCGACACGGTGGCGGCGACCTCGGGGGCGACTGCGGCGCCCGACTCGACGTATTTTTCGTACAGGCTCTTCACCGAGCGCATGTGGGCCTCCATCTCGAGGCCCTCGCCGACCTGGTCGGCGAGGATTTCTATCTCGACCTCGATGAAGGGCTTGAACTGGGTAAAGCGCACGATCCGCGCTCGCTGCACACCGGCCACCAGCATCTGGACGCCGGCCGGGGTCTGGCGCATCCCGTTGATTTCGGCGATGGCACCGATCGAGTAGAGGTCTTTCTCGACCGTGTCGTCGATCTGCGGGTCTTTCTGCGCGACCAGCAGCACCTGCTTGTCGCGGTCCATCGCCGACGTGATGGCCGCGATCGACGTCCGCCGACCGACCGACAGCGGCACGATCAGCTTGGGAAAGACGACGTCGTCACGCAGTGGGACCAGCGGCAGGCGCCGCAGCGCGGTCACCGGGGGCGTTTCGGGGGAATCTGGGGAATCCGGGGAATCCGGGGAGTCCGGGGAATCCGGGGACTCGGGCGATCCGGGCGACTCGGGCGACTGGGACATGGCTTAGACCTGAGCCCCCGCGTCGCTCACCGCAGCTTTCCACGGCCTGGGGGTCGCAATCCCGCCTTCGAGTGCCCGCGGTCCGATCAGCCGTGCGATCTGGTCTTCGTCCATGACTTCTTCCTGCATCAGGGCAGCGGCCAGCGCGTCGAGCTTGGCCCGGTTGGTGGTCAGGATGCTCTCCGCCGTCTCGTAGCCTTCGTGGAGAAGCCGGGTCACTTCCTCATCGATGATGGCCGCCGTCCGCTGGCTGATGTGCGGGCTTCCAGCCAGCTCACGGCCGAGGAACACGGCCTGTGGCGAATCGTCGAAGGAGAAGAGGCCCATCTTCTTGCTCATGCCCCAGCTCACGACCATGTGTCGCGCCAGCTCCGTCGCGGTCTCCAGGTCGTTCTGCGCGCCGGTCGTGATCGATCCGAGGCCCAGCTGTTCGGCCGCTCGTCCGCCGAGCGCCATTGCGATCCGCGCCTCTAAATATTCTTCTGACAAGTTGTGCCGGTCGTCGGTAGGGATCGATTGGGTTACGCCCAGCGCCATGCCGCGCGGAACGATCGTGATCTTGTGCACGGGGTCCGACTGCGGCTGGTACCAGGCGACCAGCGCGTGACCCGACTCGTGATAGGCGATCACGCGACGTTCGGCTTCGCTGAGATAGATCTTGCGCTCTGAGCCGAGGACGACCCGATCGAACGAGTCCTCAAAGTCGGCCATGGAGACGTCCGTCCGGTTGGTGCGCGATGCATGCAGCGCTGCCTCGTTGACGAGGTTGGCGAGGTCGGCACCGACCAGGCCCGGCGTCGAGCGGGCGATGATGTCGAGGTCGACATCCGGCGCCAGCGGCACGCTCCGGGTGTGAACTTTCAGAATCGCCGCCCGGCCACGACGATCGGGCCGATCGACGACGACGCGCCGGTCAAAGCGACCCGGGCGGAGCAGGGCCGGATCGAGGACGTCGGCGCGGTTCGAGGCGGCGACCACGACCACCGCTTCACGCTGATCGAAGCCGTCCATCTCGACCAGGAGCTGGTTCAGCGTCTGCTCGCGCTCGTCGTTGCCTCCGCCGAGGCCGGCGCCGCGCTGGCGTCCCACGGCATCGAGCTCGTCGACAAAAATCACCGAGGGCGAGTGTTTCTTCGCGTCCTCGAAGAGGCTGCGGACGCGCGAGGCGCCCACGCCGACGAACATCTCGACGAACTCGGATGCGGAGATGCTGAAAAACGGCACGCCCGCCTCACCGGCGATGGCACGCGCCAGCAGTGTCTTGCCGGTGCCGGGCGGGCCGATCAACAACACGCCCTTGGGCATCCGGCCACCGAGCTTCTGGAACTTTGCCGGGTCGCGTAAGAAATCGACCATTTCCTGCAGCTCGAACTGCGCCTGCTCGACCCCGGCGACATCGTGAAACGTCGTCTTCGGCGTCCCCGGTTCCTGCATCCGCGCCCGGCTGCGGCCGAAGGAGAAGATGCCCTGTGCCGCCTGTCCGCTGCGCCGCATGAACCAGATCCAGATCGCGATCAGCACCACGAAGGGCAGGACGCTGATCAGCAGGCTCCCCAGGCCGCCGGTGTCCTGTTTGAACGAGTAGGGGACCTTCTGTTGGTCGAGCAGGGTGATCAGCGAGGGATCGGTCAAGCCCACGTTGGCCGGCACCGTCGTGTCGAACTGGGTGTTCGAAACGCCGTTGGTCCCGGCAATCGAGTGGGTCAAGTCGCCCTGCGCGTCCTGGCCCTGGACGACGAGATCTTTGACGTTGCCCTGGGCGATCTCAGTCTTGAGCTGCGAGTAGCTGATGTCGGCCCGCGCCGGACCACCCAGGCGGCTCAGGACGGGCGACAGCAGGATGACGATGTAGAGACTCAGCCCGGCGAGCAGGGCCAGGCGTAACCAGGAACCCGGCTGGCGGGGAGTTTGGGGCGCCTTCGGCGGCTGCGGCGTCTGATCGGGCCGGAACTGGGCCATAGGCTTAGTCTATGCGGCCTTCATGAAAATAAAACAAGCGCGCTTGGGTACAACCGCGGCTCGGGGCATTCCCAGCCCAGATCCTATAATTCCGGCCGGGGCGATAGCTCAGCTGGCAGAGCACTGCGTTCGCATCGCAGGGGTCGAGGGTTCGAGTCCCTTTCGCTCCACCACCCCCAGGTCAGGCCGACCGCGCGCTGGGCATGACTCGGCGGGGCGGCGGGGTCGCGACCCAGCGTCCATCCTTGTGGCGGGCCAGCGTCCAACCTTCTTCATGCAGCTTGCGATGATGCGGGCGGCAGACCAACGCCAGGTTGGGCAGCGCCGTTTGACCGCCCTTCGTCCAGAACACCAGGTGGTGCCCGTCGCACCAGACCGGTGACCGGTCGCAACTGGCAAACACGCAATGCCGGTCGCGGGTCGCCAGCGCCCGGCGGGTGGCCGCCGGAATGCTGCGGCTGGCGCGGCTGATCTCGTGGTCCAGCTCGCCCAATCCCGTGATCCGGGTGATCGCGGAATCGCAGGCGAGCCGCTGCACCGTCTCCGAGGGCACCGTCGCGCCGGACTCCAGCCGTGCCGCGGGCGCCCCCGGAATCCCCGCCAGCGTGTCGACGCTGGCCGTGATGATCAATTGCGGGCGGGGACCGGCGCCATCGGCGTTTTTCCCGCCGGCACCACGACGGCCGAGCTCGACCAGTGCGTCGGCCCGCCGCTGGCCGGGCGTCCGGTTGTCGTCTCTGGCCGGCAGAATGAACGGGTTGAGGGCGGTCCGCAGGACGGCGCCGCCTTCCGCATCGAGCAGCCCGTCGATCCGGACCAGGCCATCCTGCGGCTCGCCCAGGTGCAGGTAACGCCGTTCGTACGCCCGGTTGGCCTCGGCCAGCGCGACCGCCGCGTCCACCCGGTGCTCGAAATCTTTGGTGACGCCGGCGAACTGGCCGGGGTCATGGGTCTGCGCCGCCTGCAGCAACGTCGACTCGGCCTGGCGGACGGCGGCCGCGCCGACGTGTTCGGCCGTGCGCGCGATCAGCGCCATGTGCTGATACCCGAGATCGCCGTTGGCGAACGCTTCGCCGCTCTTGGGCAGCTGATCGAGCTGGCGCGCGATGGTGACGCGCTCGGCCGCCGCGCCCCCGGAGAGGCGGCATTTCCAGCGCAGCCAGTTGATGACCGACAGCGCCCCGTCCGCGGCATACTCACCGGACCGATCGAACCGGCCGACGCCATCGACGAACATCGCCTCCGTTCGGTCGATCCGCTCCCGGACCTGGATCAAGCCTTCCCCCAGCGCTGTGCCGTCAATCCCGCGAAGCCAGCCCGCCACCCGTGTGAGCGCAGCATCGAGCTCATCCATCGGGCCGGCGCGGTGATCGCCTGAAATGGCCACGCTGTCATCGTGGGCCACGACTGCGACAGCTGTCTGTCGCAACGCTCGCACGCAACCCGAAAAATGATGGCGGCCGGCGATCAGCCGGCCGCCACGCATCCGAACGATTAGCGACTAGTCGTCGTCGTCGTCGTCCTTGGACTTGTCCTCAGTCATGCCGGGCCCGGGAGCGCCGCGGCCGACGAGCGTTTGGTTGACGTCGATGTTGTCGAGGATCGCCGCACCGAAAAAGTCAGGGCCGGTGTCCTGGCCCTCATCAAAGACGATGGTGATCCGCTTAACCGTGTCCGTCGATGAGATGGGCGGAAACGCCGCTGCGAGCTGTACGGCTGTCCAGCGGAGCCGGACCCATCCGGCTTGGGGTGGTGCCGACGGTGCGCCGTTTGTCATGCTCGAGGCGCTCGTATCGGTCACGACGCCGGCCGGGGAATTGCACCCGACGAAATGGGTCACGCCGTCCATGGTCACGACATTGAAGCGCGGCGCGCCCGCACCGCAGTGCGATCCTTGCGCCAGGGTGGGGTCAGTCTTTCGCAGGTCGTAGCCAAGCTCAGTCAGATGGATGCCGCGGACCTTCTTGAGCTCGGCGACCGCCGACGCGTTGTTGTTGGTCGGTCCTGTCTTGACCATCAGCAGACCCTCGTTGTGCTTGTCCTTCGGGTCGCCGGTTGGGCAAGCGCCATCCTGATACGTGCCGGCCGCAGTGTGGTCAAACAGGGGCGGCACAAAATACTCAATGTTTGTCGAGGTCGGGCAACCGATTCCGTCGAGCCAGGTCGACTGGGCCAGGTGGGTATTCGAGGGGTCGAACACCTGCGCAATGACCTTGTGGAACCCTTCGTTCGGATCCGAAACAGGGTGCCCTGTCGCATCGAGCACGGGCGCCCCGGTGGCGTCGAGGAGCGGATCGTCGGCGGGCTCCGGTATGGCGGCGAGCATAAGCTGGTTCAGCGCCAGATTGATGTTCGGAGCGGTATCGGCGGCCGCCTGCCTGGATACGGTTTGACCCGTCGCGGCCGTTGCGACCAATGCGACGAGCAGGGTGAGAAAGATTCGTCTCTTCATGCTTTGATCTCCAGAGGCTTACCGGCCCCCACGGCCCCCCACGGGCCTTTGATCTTTACGACTCCCTCCGCAGGCCACCAAACCCCCGCCTGCTGCGCCACCTCCAAAAGAACCCGACCGGGCTTCCCTCCGCCGATCCTTGAGGCTCCTAATAGCACTGTTTAATGAGTGCGCGGCTAACAGTCAAGACCCTGAACTGATACCAGTTTTATTGATGAGCTCGGTGTAGGATCGGGGTCCTACACCGACCGCGATCGGGGTCCCGGTCCATGGGCGTTTGTCCCAGAAGTCGTGGGCAGGCGCAAATTAATGGTGGCAGTGGTACTTGTGACCGTGCAGCACCGCCGGCGTCCCGTCGGGGCAGGTGATGACGTCGGTCGTGCCGGTGTCGCCCGGATTCATCAGTGCCTCTTGAATGTCCTGAAAGGTCATGGTGACCTGGTTGCCGGTTACCGCCACCACGCCGATGCAGATACAGCCGACCAGGACCAGGATGATCGCGTACTCGACCATCGATTGGCCTCTCCGCTTCGCCTGATGCCGCAACCACTGTTTCATTGTTCTCACGCAGTCAGCCACTCGGCTGCCCGCTACCTACTAAACGTCCCGAATCGTTTCAACCACCGTTACGGCCTCCTGCGCACCCTTCGTAACCAGGCCAACCTTAGGAACGGGACTTATGCCGCAGCCGGAAGCACGCGATTCTCGGCGTCCGCAGCCGCCACACTCTGCGGAATCCGGGCAAACGCCGCCCAGATCAGGATCGGGGCCGCGCCTGCCACCACGACGACGATCCGGGCCAGCAGCATCTGGTCGAGAGGCGTCGCAAGCAACAGGAAGCAGCCGATGCTGAGCACCCGCCCGATCCCAAGGCACAGCTCCTGGTGAACGATGTAGTCGTAGCGCATCGCCTTTGGCATTGGATCCCGGTCGATCACCTGCAGCGCGACCGGGGCCAGCGCGTTGCCATGCAACGGACCGCCGACCGCGCGCAGCAAGCCGAAGCCAACGATCGCCCAGGCCGTGAGATAGAGCGGCAATAAGAAGGTCGACAGCACCAGCAGCGCGCCACCGACCAGGGCGCACGCGATTCGGTGCTTGGGTTTCATGAAGGCCGCCAGCCCGAGGCTGATCCCGACACCGAGCAGTCCCATCAAGCCGTTGAAGTTGCCGACCTGTTGCTCGTTCTTGAGCACCAGGAACATCAGGATTGTCAGCACCAGTCCGACCAAGCTCCCGGTGAAGCCATCGGCCAGCCGCGCCCGGGTCACCCAGCGCCAGTCCGGGTTTCGCTGCGCCAGGCTGGCCACCCGACGGAACGACAGGCGGTCGCGCGCGGATGACGGGAGCTGTCCGGCCAGCACCATGGCGGCCATCAGCACCACGGCGGACAGGGCGAAGACCAGTTGATAGCCGCGGTACGTGCCCCCAACGCGGGTGCCCGCCACGATAATCGCCCCCGCCGCCGGCGGCAGGGTCGCGGTCAGGAACAAGCTGGCCGTCGCCTGGGCGCCGAAATAGCGGTCGCGGTCCCGGTCCGAGGTGGTGTCGTAGCTGACCAGGTGGAAGCCCGACCAGTAGAAGCCTTCGGAAATGCCGCGCATCAATCCAAGGGCGATCACCCAGTTCGGCGCCTCATTGCCGAGCAGGAGGATCACGAGGTAGCCGAGTCCGTTTCCGAACAGGCCGAGCCGGATCGAGGCGCCGGCGCCTAACCCCCGCCAAAGGAGACCGTTGGCGACGAACGCCAGCGGAATCATCAGGGCGCTCAGCCCGCTGTACAGCGCGATCGGCACCAGGTTATGGCTGGCCCGCCACAGGAAGATCGCCAGGAAGGTGCCGGCCAGAAGGTTCGCCGCCGTGTAAGCGCCGTGAACCAGCACCATGCAGCTGGCGCGCCGGTCCAGCCCGCCCGATAACGCCTTCGGCCGAAACACCGTCGTCCCTCTCTTCGGGGTCGGTCCCGCGGCCCCGTATTCCCACAACGCCCTGACGCTTGGGCGCTTTCCCCGGTCATCGGCCTGTCACCGGCAACACGGCCGGGTGACGGCCAATTGGGCGTTGTTCGAAACGTGCGCCGAAAGGGGACGGCAGTAGCCTCGCCCTGAGGCGCACAACCAAAGCGCCATCCACAGGGGGCGGAACACGGAAATCAACGACGTCCAGCACTCGAGCCAGGGCCTCCTGCCCCGGTCTGTCGATCTGCCCCTGCCGGCCGCCACCCGTCAGCTGCTGGCATCGCTGCAGCAGGGCGCGATCTCGGCGGCGGCCTACGACACTGCGTTCGTCGCCCGCCTGCGGGAGGCCGGCGATCCCAACGCGCTGGCGTATCCCCAGACACTCGGCTGGCTGCTGCGCAGCCAGAACGCCGACGGGAGCTTCGGGACCACCCTCCCGATCCCGAAGGACAAGCTGATCTCGACCCTGAGCGCGCTGGTCGCGCTGGCCGACCTGCCGCAGAACCTCCAGGATGGAGCCGCCCACCGGGCGCGCGTCACGGCGCTGCGCTTCGTCCACGAGGACACTGGCAACTGGCAGACGGGCCCGGACATGGCCGGCTTCGAACTGGTCCTTCCGGCGCTGCTCGATGAGGCCAAGCTGCGCGAGCTGCCACTGCCGTTCGAGCGCTTCATGGGGATTTCGGCCCAGCGCGACGCCAAGATCGGACACATCCCGCCGCGGCTGGTTTACAACGTCGCGACCCCCTTGCTGCACTCGCTGGAGTACCTCGGCAACCGGCTCGATATCGAGGCCGCCCGCAAGCAGCTCTCGCCACACGGCTCCTTCGCCAACTCTCCATCGGCCACCGCCTATTTCCTGCGAAAGACCCGCGACGAACAGGCGAACGAGTACATCGCGATGCTGCTCAAGAACCGCGGTGACGGCAGCCTCCCGACGGTCGCGCCCTTCGAGGTCTTCGAGATCGCCTGGGTTCTGTACAACCTGGCTCGGGCCGACCAGCGGCCGGCCGAGGCCCAGCCACTCGTGCGCTACCTGGCCCAGGCCCTCACCGACGACGGCGTGGGCGTCTCCCGCGAAGGCCTTCGCCCGGACTCCGACGATACGGCCCTGACCCTCAGCGTCCTGCATCGCTACGGCTACCCGATCTCCGCGGGGCCGCTCCGGCCCTTCGAGGGCGTGAATTTCTTCTTCACGTTCCCCCTCGAGCGTGACGCCTCCGTGACGGCGAATGCCCACGTCCTCGAGGTGCTCCAGGTCGTCCCGCCCTTTCCCCGCCAGCACGTGATTCAACAGAAGGTCCTCAAGTACCTGCGTGACGCGCGCGTAGACGGCGACCACTGGGTCGACAAGTGGCATGGTTCCCCCTTCTATGCCACCGCCCACGCCGTCTTCGCGCTCACCACGTCGGCACCGGACGCCTGCCTGCCGGCCTTCAAGTGGTTTTCGAAGACCCAGCGCGAGGACGGCTCCTGGGGTTGGTTCTCGAAGGGAACGCCCGAGGAGAGCGCCTACGCCGTCCAGGCGCTGATGCTGGCGCCGGCCGCCTTCCAGGTCGAGATCAAGGAGCAGCTGCGCCGGGCAGCCGCCTACCTGAATGAAACCGAGGCCGAGCCCGTCATCCCTATGTGGGTCGGCAAGACGCTCTACGGGCCCACCCAGGTTGTCCGCTCGGCGGTGCTGTCGGCCCAGATCCTGCTTGCGAGGAGCGAACATGCTAGACCGGCGAATTAACAAGCTCAAAGAAAACCTGCTGCGGCAGGTGGACGAGGCCCCGGTGGTCCGCCATCTGGTGGACGCCAATCCACGCGGCGACGACATGCTGGGTGAGGTCTGCCGCGCCGCCATCCTGCTCCACCCCAGCTCCAGCTTCGAGCAAGCGCTGACGCTGGCTCGGACGATGGCCTACATCGTCTACATCGATGACTATCTCGAAGAGGAACACCCCGAGCTGGACCTGGCCGATTACCGGCGCGTCTGCCAGAACTTCTTGCTCTGGCCCAACCGCGACCTGAGCCAGATGCCCCTGGTCAACGCCACCGTGGCGCGCAAGATCGAGGAGCAGTTCCGGGAAGACGAGGTCCCCGAGGAGTGGACCGCCATGCGCCGGCTGGTCTGGGAAAAGTCGATCTGGACGATGCTCCAGGAGAACCACTGGCTGAAGCACAAGGAGCGCGTCACCCTCGACGCCTACCTGGCGAACGGCATGTACAGCAGTTCCTTCCCGATCGTCCAGGTCTCGATCCTGGCGTTTTCGTACCAGGACGTCTCGCAAGAACTGAAGAACCGAATCTTCGGCCACATCTGCCAGGCGTCGCGGGTGGTCCGGCTGGCGAACGACCTGCGTACGCACGAGCGCGAATCGGCGCAGGGCCGATTCAACTCGGTGGACCTGATCTTCGGGGCGGCCGGCGAGCGAACCCTCGAGAGCGCCCGCGAGGCGGTCCATCACCTCATGGATGAAGAGTTCGAGCAGCTCAAGAAGGCGATCGCCCGCGAGCGCCGCACCGGCATCACGCAGCAATTCCTTGGTCACCTGATCGACAGCACCCAGGTCTTGCTCGACTTCTACGAAGTCCCCGGAGGGCAGAAGACGCGGCCCGACCGGCTGTTGAAGGCAGGCTAGGCCGGACGCCATGAGCAGCTCCATCAACCTGAAGCTCGGGGCGCGCAAGCCCCCCGGCCGAGCGGGGAACGCGGATGCGTCCGCGATCGAGATGGAGCGGCGCATCATCATCATCCGCTGGCTGGCGATCCTGGTTTCGACCCTCGCACTGCCATTTCTGAACCTGGGCAAACAGTCGCTGCTGCCGCTCCTCGGTCTGATCGGCCTGGGCGCGATCTACAACCTGACGCTTCAGGTCCTGGTGCTCCCCCGAAAGCCAACCTGGTTGACGGGCGGCTACATCTCGGCAATCGGCGACGTCCTGCTGGTGACCGGTGGCGTCGCCGTCACCGGCGGGCTCCAGTCGCCCTTCTTCCTCGCTTATTTCGTCGTCACCGTCACCTCGGCCGTCCGCTTCGGTGGCGTGGCGGCTCTCACGGCGGTACTGACCATCGCGCTCAGCTACACCGCGGTCGTCTACTACAACAACACCGCCAGCGGCACGCCCTTGACGCTGAAAGACCTGACCGACCTCGCCATGCGCACCGGCTTCGTCGCCATCACCGGTATCTTCGTCGGCTTCGTCGGTGACCGGGCCCGGCGGGCCGAGCGGGCGCTGCAGGAGGAGCTCGAGCGGGCGCACGCCTCCCTCTCCGAGGTGACCGTCGAGCTGAACCGCGACCTCGAGTTCGAGCAGACCTGCCAGCTGACCGCGGAGAAGGGCCGGGCGCTGCTCAAGGCGGACGCCTTCCTGATGCAAGTCCAGATGCCTCCCTTGATCGGCCAGGACGAGTCGATGCCCCCGGCGTCGATGCTCTACGTCGACTGGAGTGCCGAGCTGAAGGCCGAGCAGGAGGGCGTGGACCTGAGCTCCGCGCGGCTGGCGCTCACCCCGGCGACCGGCGAGCAGGTGATCACGGTCGCCGACCCGAACCTGCTGCTGCCCAACGAGCACAAGCCGCTGCCGGCCGGATTGTGGTTCCGGGTCCCGGTCTTCCACGGCGCCCGTGCCATCGCCGACATGATCGTGGGCTTCGCCGGACGCGAGCAACCGCTGCGCGAGACGGAACAGGAACTGATGCTGACCTTCGCCGAGCGCGCCGGCATTGCGATGCGCAACGCCCACGCCCTCGACCAGGCGCAGAAGCTGTCGGTCACCGACTCGGTGACCGGCTTGCCGAACCACCGGTATTTCCACACCAGGTTCGACGAAGAGATGGAGAAGACGAAAGACACCGGCGGCTCGATCACCGTGATGATGATCGACCTCGACCGCTTCAAGGTCTACAACGACAGCTTCGGCCACGCGGCCGGCGACGTGGCGTTAAAAGCCGCAGCGCGAACGATCTCATCCACGATGCGGCGCGAGGACACGGTGACCCGCTACGGTGGCGAGGAATTCGTCGCCATCCTGCCGGGCGTCGACATCCAGACGGCGCCGAACCGGGCGCAAGAGATCTGCGACACCCTGTCGAAAGTCTTCATGTACAACCCGAAGACGATCTTCGCGCCACTGACGGCGTCGGTCGGCTGGGCCACCTATCCGGTCGATGCCCGGAACCGTGACGAGCTCCTCAATCGCGCCGACCTCGCCATGTACATGGCGAAGAAGCGCGGCCGCAACTGTATCTGCGGTGCCTGCGAACTGGAGAGTGTGGCCGCGCTGGACTCGGTCTTGAGCGAAGTCGTCGCCCAGCTCGCCAGCGCCGACACGGTTGGCCCGGGCATGGTCGCGACCCTCGAGAAACGGCTGGGGCAGATCGCCAACTCCAGCCACCTGGAAGAGCTCGCCGAAGGCATGCTCTCGCCGAACAGCGAGTCCACGCTCGAGGCGCTCAACGCGCTGGCCGCCTCCATCGACGCGAAGGACCCCTACACGAGCGGCCATTCGCAGTCGGTCGCCAAGCTGGCGGAGGATCTGGGTGACATGCTCCAGCTGTCCGGCGCGCACAAGAACCAGCTGCGCCTGGCCGCGATCCTGCACGACGTCGGCAAGATCGGCGTCGTGGACAAGGTCCTGCTGAAAGAGGGCAAGCTCGATGAGGACGAGAAGCTGATCATGCGCATGCACCCGATCCTGGGCGCGCGCATCCTGCAGCCGATCAAAGCGTTCCGGCAGATCTTGAACGTCGTCCTGCACCATCACGAGTGGTACGACGGCAGCGGCTACCCGGACGGGCTGGCGGGCCAGAACATCCCGCTGCACGCCCGCATCGTGTCGGTCTGCGACGCGTATCACGCGATGACGTCCACCCGCCCCTACCGCCAGCGGCGCACGCCCGATTTCGCGCTGGCCCAGCTGGAAGCCGGGAAGGGAACGCAGTTCGACCCCATCATCGTCGACTACTTCATCCAGATGATGCGCAAGCGCCAGGCGGAAAACCCGGACGCCCTCGAGGCCGACGGGCACGACGACCATCCGGCCGCGCCGGCGGTCGAGGCGGCGAGCTGAATGCTGCCCGAATCTTCCCTACCGCTCGGAGGTAGGGCCCAAGTTTCCCTCCCCCTCTGGGGGAGGGCAGGATGGGGGCTCTAGATGGCCCTTGATGCGACCGGTCACCCCGTCTCTCGGATTGCCCAGCGCAAGCTCGAGCATCTGAGACTTTCGCTGGAAGCCTCCGTTCAGTCGACGCGCTCGGCGGGTTTCGAGCGCTATGCCTTCACCCACCAGGCGCTCCCTGACCTGGACCTGGACGCGATCGACACGACGACCAGCTTTCTGGGCAAGCCGCTCAAGCTCCCCTTCCTGATCTCGAGCATGACCGGTGGCGCGCACGCCGCCGGCGACATCAACCGCCGGCTGGCGCTCGTCGCTCAGACCGTCGGGATCGCCTTCGGTGTCGGCTCGCAGCGGGCGGGTATCACCCACAAGGACCTTCGCGCGACCTACCAGGTGCGGGGCGTCGCCCCCGACGTCTTGCTCTTCGCAAACCTCGGCGCCGTCCAGCTGAACTACGGGATGCGGACGGAACAGTGCCTGGAAGCGATCGAGATGATCGGGGCCGATGCGCTGATCCTGCACCTCAACCCGCTGCAAGAAGCGCTGCAGCCGGAAGGCGACCACAACTTCAAGGGGCTGATCGAGAAGATCGCCACGCTCTGTAAGGAGCTACCCGTCCCGGTGATCGTGAAGGAGGTCGGCTGCGGCATCTCGGAGCGCACCGCGACGCTGCTGGCCGAGGCCGGGGTGGCCGCCATCGACGTCGCGGGGCTGGGCGGCACCAGCTTCGCCCGGGTGGAGGCGTTCCGGCGCGAGCGGCCCGAGGAAGTCGAGCTGGCGCTCGCCTTCTCCGAGTGGGGGATCCCCACGGCGGAGGCGCTCGTCTTGACGCACCGGGCGGCGCCCCAGCTCCCGTTGATCGCCAGCGGGGGATTGCGGCACGGCCTCGATGCGGCGAAGGCGATCGGACTGGGGGCAGACCTGACCGGTTTCGCCCACGCCGTCCTCGCCGCCGCGTCGGAAGGCGAAGAGTCGGTGCGCCGGCTCCTCGACGGCTTCGCCTGGCAACTCCGGGTCGCCATGTTCTGCGCCGCGGCGCCGACCATCGCGACGCTCAAGACCAACCCACCTGAAGAAGTCCGATGACGACACGTTTTTCCCTCCCCCTTTGCCATAATTTCCCTCCCCCTTTGGGGGAGGGTCAGGGTGGGGGACCAGGGTGGGGGTCGTGAAGACCAAGACCTTCGCCAGCCGCACCGACCGCCTGCAGGCGATGAACCAGGCGCTCGACCGCGAGCTGGCGCGCCTCTCGCAGCGGGTTGGCTCCAGCCAGAGCGCGCTGCTCACCGAGATGGTGCAGTACCACCTCGGCCTGCGCAAGGCCGGTGACCGGCCGGGGAAGCGCCTTCGAGCGAACATCGCGCTCCTCACCTGCGAGGCGTTCGGGCGCCGCTATGCCGATGCCCTCTGGGCGGCGGTGGCCGTCGAGCTGGTGCACAACTTCTCGCTCGTCTTCGACGACGTCCAGGACCATGATGAATTGCGCCGTGGCCGGCCGTCGGTCTGGAAGGTCTGGGGCCTCGGTCAGGCGATCAACGCGGGCGCGGCGCTGGAGGCGCTCGTGACCCGTGCCGTCGTCGACCTGCTGCCTGCCCGCCACGTGGACCGCACGCGGCCTGCCCTTTCCCTGCTCACCGAGGCGATGCTCGCCCTCTGCCGCGGTCAGGTCATCGACCTGCAGTTCGAGCAGCGCGTCGACGTCTCGACCGAGGAGTACATGGAGATGATCGGTCTCAAATCGGCGGCACTCTTCGAGTGCGCCGCCAGGCTGGGAGGCCTGGCCGCCGGCGTGGGCGACACCTCGTTGGACCGGGCGGGCAAGTTCGGCTACCACCTCGGCGTCGCATTTCAGGTGATCGACGACATCCTCGGCGTCTGGGGTTCAAGCTCGCAAACGGGCAAGCCGGTGGGGAGTGACCTGAAGAACGGCAAGAAGACGCTGCCCACGCTCGTCGCCCTGAAGGGCGGCGCCGCCGGAAACCGGCGCGTCCTTCGGTCGCTGCTGACCCGCGCAAAATTCACCGCTGCCGAGATGGAGACCGCGCGCGCCATCATCACCCAGTCGAGTGCGCAGGCGATCTGCCGGCGCCAGGCGGCCGAGCACCTGGCCGAGGCCCGACTGCAGCTGTTCGGCATGACCGACCGTCCCAACTGGGCCGTCCGGGCCCTGGCGGACATGGTCACCACACTGGAGTCGGGACTGGTTTAGCCGCGTGACCTGGGTTCGCGCGGGCCGCCACCGGGGCGTGGCTGGCACAATAGTCGGAGGAGGATGGGGTCTGCGGCTATGTCTGCGCGTACCCCGAGGGTCGTGACATATCTACTCTGGGTACTGCTGGTGGTTCTCGCCGTCGGTCAGCCGGCCGCGCGGGGCCCGGTCATGGCACCGAGCGAGGTCATTGGCACGGCCGCCGCGGCCGACAATCAGGGCTTGCAAGGTAAGGTCTACGTTGCCGTCGGCGACAGCATCAGCGCCGGCCGCTTTGCCACCGCACAAGACGATATTTTTCCGGCGCTCGTCGCCGAGAAGCTGGGCATGAACCTGAACCTGGTGGCCCGCAGCGGCGCGAAGGCCGCCTGGGCGCTCCCGCTGCTGGGCGCGGTCGCGGCCGCGCACCCAGCACTGGTGACGATCGAGCTGGGTACCAACGATGTCGGGTTCAACACGCCGGCGGACGTCTTCGCCGCGCAGTACGAGACGATCGTCGGCGCCCTGGCCGGGCCAAACACGCGCGTACTCTGCATCGGCAGCTGGCTGCCGTCCACCAGCCTCGATGCGATCATCGCGCAGACCTGCCAGCGCCACGGCGGGACCTTCGTGAGCCTGGACGGCTTCTACGGCGTCAACGATTTCCACGGCGTGGACGGCGGCTCGAGCTATCTGGGGCGCACCGACTGGTTCCATCCGGGCGACCAGGGACACGCGGCGATCGCGGCGGCCGTCGTCTCAGCGCTGGGCGCCGGGCCCGCACCGGTGGTCGGGCCACTGCCGTCGGCGCCGCAGATCCCCGACGTGATCCAGACGCACCCGAAGTAGCGCTAGACGTCCAGGACGTCGCCGATCTTCAGCGCGAGGTGGAGCGCCAGCCGCACCTCGGCGTTGCGCAGGTCGACCGCGAGCAGGTCCTCGATGCGGCCCAATCGGTAGAGCACCGTGTTGCGGTGCAGGTGCAGCCGGTCGGCCGCATCGGTCGGACTGCCGTTCGTTGCCAGGTAGGCGCCCAGCGTTTGCAGCAGCACGCCGCCGCGATCTTTGGCGCGCAGCCGCGTCAGGGCGTCATCTCGAAAGGCGCGCAACTCCGGCAGCGGCTGCAGCGCGTAGAGCAGACGGTATAAGCCCAGGTCCTTGAACGCGGTCGCGCTGTCCGGACCGAAGAGGCGACGGCCCATCGTCAGGGCCTGCTCCGCCTCACGCGCGCTGTTCGCGATCTCGGCGGTCCCGGTGCGGATCGCGGCGTAGCCGAGCGCGACCGCGCCCCCCGCCGCGGCGCGCGCCGCGCGATGCAGCTGATCGACGAGGGACCGGGGCTCCAATGCCCGCCGGCCCGCCAGGCTGACCACGGCCAGCGTCGCATCCCCTCGCTGGCGGACGAGCGCGCTGCTCCGCATGGTGGCGAGCATTCGCTCCCAGGCGGCGCGGATCTTTAAGGCGCTGTCTGGTTCGACCGGCTCAGCCGCGATCACCAGGTAGGGCGCATCGACATCGAAGCCCTTGCGCTTCGCTCGTTCGCGGGCGGCCTCATGCGAGCCCGGCCGTCCCGCGGTGAGCACGTCCAGCAGTTCTTCCTCGACTTCGTCGCGGGCGTCGCGCGCGGCCCGGGCGCGAACCAGCTCGATGGCGCAGGCATGCGCCGCCCTGCCCACCGCCAGCCGGTGCAGCTCCCCGAGCTCGCCGTCGGAGCCCAGCAGCGACAGGAATCCGGCAATGCTCCCCTGCACCAGGATGGGAGCGATCAACCTCGCCTGGCCGTGGAGCAGCGGCCGCAGCGCGACCGGCGGATCGAAGGCACTGAGCGGCACTTCGCGCAGCCATTCCTCCAGCGCCGGGCGCTCCGCGGCGATCGCCGCGGACGTGCTATCGGACAGCCGGCCTCCGGCGCCAACGTAGTCGAGCCCCCCATCCCGCTCCAGCACCACCGGCACGCCGGTCAGCTCGTGGAGCCGTGCCAGCAGCGCGGGGAGACCGCGGCCCGCCAGCGCCAGCTCGCTCAGCTGGCGGTGCAGATCCTGCGCCCGCTCGTGCAGCTCGGCCCGGCGGTCGACGATATAGCGCAGCACCTGCTGCTCCACCTGGTCCAGCGCGACGGCGGGCAGCGCCAACAGCGGAAGCCCGTGCGCGTCGGCGACCCGGCGGGCCTCGGGCGATACCCGGCCCAGGACCGCCGCTCCCGCCACGCCCTGGCCGGCGAGCGATTCGAGCAGCCGGGCGAGGGTGAGCCGCGAGTCGACCGCGGTCAGAACCTGCGGGTTGATCAGCAGCAGCTCGCCACCGCGCAGCGGGGTGAAGGCCGGCGAGCGGGCTCGGAGGGCGGTGCACCAGACCACCTCACGGCGGCTGCCGGCGGCTCCGGCGACGAGTTGCGTCTCCTTCGGTAGGGCGCCGCGCCACACGTCTTCGACGGTGACATGGGGATGCGGCGGGGCGACCGGTTTGTTGGGGGGCATCCTTCGTACGCCGCGCCCTAAGGCAACGCGACCAGCGGTATTATCCCACAGGCGAGCGGGCGTCATTCAGACGCGGCGCACAACGCTGTGGATCAGGCACATCGCCCCTCCCCCGCTCGCCGGACTCGCATATCGTCCCTCCCCCGCTCGCCGGAAATCGGGCTCATCGTCCCTCCCCCGCTCGCGGGGGAGGGCAGGGTGGGGGCCCCTCAGGCAGTCCGGATGCGGCGCCGGGAGGGGCGAGTCGGCTTGTCTTTTGGCTTGGGTCGCTCTTTGGCCTTCTTCGCACCGTTCGCGCTGGACGCGACCGCGGACTTCGCCGGCGCCTTCCAGAGCGACTCCAGGTCGTAATAGGAGCGCTCGCCCGGGAGGAAGACGTGCACGATGACACTGGCATAGTCGAGCACGACCCAGGATCCCTCCGGATAGCCGGCGGTGCGCAGCGGTTGCACGCCCTTCGCCTTGGCGGCCTCGATGATCGAGTCGGTGATGGCGCGCACCTGACGGTCGGTGTCGCCCTCGCAGATCACGAAGTAATCCGCGATCGAGCTCTTCTGACGGATATCAAGGCGCACGATGCCCCGAGCCTTCTTGTCCGCAGCCGCATCCGCGATGAGCCGGCTGAGCTGAAGTGGGGTCACCTCCCTGATTATCCCATTGGTGCCGCGAGCGGCGTCAGCCGCCGTAGAGCGCGTGGCTCCGGATGTAATCGGCGACGGCGGCCGGCACCAGGTCGTCGATGGCGATCCCGCGGGCGAGGCGATCACGCACCTGGTGGGCGGCGATCGCCGGGGTGTCGAGGTGGACGATCCGGCTACGGGCAGGTGCAAAGCCGAGCTCATGCAGGGTCTGCGGCGCGAGCGTCGTCTCCGGCCGGTTGAAGATCACGAAGCTCGCTTCATCGAGGAGCGCATCGGCGTCGCGCCAGCTGCGGATCTTCAGCGCGGCATCAGATCCGAGCAGAATCGCGAACCGTTGCCCGGGAAACTCCCGGACCAGCTGGCGGATGGTATCGATCGTGTAGGAGATGCCGCCCCGGTCGACCTCGATGCGCGACGGCGCAAGTCCGGCTTGGCCAGCGGTCGCGAGCTCCACCATCCGCATGCGGTCTTCGGCGCTGGCGGCCGGCGCCTCCATCCGATGCGGCGGGCGGGCGTTCGGCATCAGCCAGATCTGGCTGAGGTCGGCGACGTCGCGGAGCTGGCGTGCCGCCGCGAGGTGGCCGTTGTGAACCGGGTCGAACGTCCCACCCAGTATGCCGATGGTTCCGTGCGCAACTCCCTCCCCCCTTGTGGGGGAGGGTCGGTCCGAAACTCCCTCCCCCCTTGCGGGGGAGGGTCGGGGGGGGGGGCTATCGCTCGGGATCGTAGAGGAACTCCACGTCGGAAATCCGCACCGTTTCCCCACCGCGGGCGCCGTGGCGGGCGAGCGCGTCGTTCAGTCCCCAGCGGTCGAGCATGCGCTGGAAATGCGCCAGTCCCTCGGGGTTGGTCATATCCGTCATCGCCAGCAGCCGTTCCAGCTGGTTGCCGGAGACCCGATATCCACCCTCGACCGGCTCGATGGTGAAGGGTTGCGCCGAGGTTGGGCCGCGATACACCTTGAGCGCGGGCAGCGGTTCGGAAGCGGCCTCGCCCTTGCGGCGCTCCAGCGTGCGCCAGGCGGCCCAGAGCAGATCCTGGACGCCCTCGCCGGTTGCCGCCGAGATGGGAAAGGTGCGGCGGCGAAGTTTCACCAGCCGCTGCCGGAAGGCCACGACCTCCGCCGAGTCGCGGACCGCGTCCATCTTGTTCAGCGCGATCAGGTGCGGGCGGCGGGCGAGGGCCGCGCTGTATTTCTTGAGCTCGATGCGGACCTGCTGGTAGTCATTCCAGAGCTTCTGCCGATCGCCCGCCGCGGCGTCGATGACATGGATCAGCACCCGGGTCCGGTCCACGTGGCGGAGGAACTGCAGCCCCAGGCCCGCGCCGGCATGCGCGCCCTCGATCAGCCCGGGCAGGTCGGCCATGACGAAGGTCGCGTCCTCGCCGAGCTCCACCACACCAAGCAACGGCTCGAGGGTGGTGAAGGGATAGTCGGCAATCTTCGGTTTTGCGGCGCTGGCGGCAGACAACAGCGTCGACTTGCCGGCGTTCGGCATGCCGAGCAGGCCCACATCGGCGATCAGCTTCAGCTCCAGCCACAGCCAGCGCGACTCGCCCGGCTCGCCGAGCTCGGCGAATCGCGGGGTCTGTCGGGTCGACGTTTTGAAGCTGGCATTTCCGCGGCCACCGCGGCCACCGCGAGCCGCCACCATTTGCTGGCTCTTGCCCACCAGGTCGGCGAGGGTCTGGCCTTCCTCGTCCTTGACCAGCGTCCCGGGCGGGACCTGGAGCACGACATCGGCCCCGTCCTTGCCATGACGCCGGCTGCCGCCTCCCCGCCCGCCGCTCGGAGCCGGGAAGTGATGCCGGTAGCGGTAGTCCTGCAGCGAGTTCAACTGGTTCGAGACCTGGAGGACGACGTTGCCGCCGCGGCCGCCGTTCCCACCATCGGGGCCTCCGCGCGGCACGTACTTCTCACGGCGGAAGCTCAGGGCGCCGGCGCCGCCGTCGCCGCCCTTGACGAAGACCTTGACCCGGTCCGTGAACACAGCCTGACCAGCCCGGGCGAACCCGGGGGTGCCTGCGACCGGCTAGCCGGCCGCTGCGAGCACGGAGACTTTCTTGCGCCCGTGACCGGTCCGCTCGAAGCGGACCACGCCGTCGACCAGGGCGAAAAGCGTGTGGTCACGCCCCATGCCAACGTTGGTTCCGGGAAAGATCGCCGTGCCCCGCTGGCGAAGCAGGATGGTGCCGGCGTTGACCGCCTGACCCGCTCCGGTTTTCATCCCCAGCCGCTGGCCGACGCTGTCGCGTCCGTTGCGTGAGCTGCCTGCCCCTTTCTTGTGTGCCATGTCTTACTCCTGCGTGGTCTTTGGTCTGGAGCTCGCCGCGGGTTTGCGAGCTTTCGCTGCGGGCCGTGCCGCCGCCGGCCGCTCGGCTGCCGCGGGCCGTGCGCTCGCCGGCTGGGCCTGGGTCCGGCTGCCGGGCGCCTGGATGGATCCGATGCGGAGTTCCGAAAGCTGCTGCCGATGGCCGGTCTTGCGCCGTTTGCGCTTGCGCGCCTCGAACTTGAAGACGATGATCTTGTCGCCCGAACGGTGCGAGACCACGGTCGCCTCGACCGCCGCACCCGAAACGAATGGCGTGCCCACCATCGGTCCGCCATCGCCACCCACGAGCAACACCGAATCGAGGCGCACGGTGTCGCCGACGTTCGCGGAGACGCGATCGACCACGATCCGATCTCCCTCCGACACTCGAAACTGCTTTCCGCTGGTGGCTACGATGGCAAACATGGATAAAGCGCCCCCGGGCGCGACTTCGTAGTCTATCACGCGACCGCCTCGGGCCCCTTGTCGACGTGCGACTCGTAGAACTGGGTGATCGCGTTCTGGTCGTAGCCGTCCAGGAACTCGATGTAATGCCAGGCCACCAGCGCGACCTTTTTGGTCATGTTCTTGGAATAGGGGGTCATCACCATCTTGACCTCGCCGTAGGTGGGATCCAGCGGCGCCAGCTTGTTGATGTAATCGGTCAGCTGGTTCTTCAAGGTGGTGCAATCGGTGCCACTCGGGCAGTTGTAGAGGATCGCGATCCCGCCGTGCTCGAGGTTGTGCACGAACTGGCCCTCGACCAGGGTGTCGATGGTTTTCCAGGTCGCCGGGGCGCTGCCCGCGACCGAGTAGTGCGGTCCGGAGGTGGGCGGATAGAACTTGTAGGGCCAGGTCGTCGACGGGTCGATATGCGAGGGCGTTCCCTCGTCGGCGATCGGCGTGCCGATGAGCGTGCTGACCGCCTGGAACGGCAGCCGGCTGGCGTTCACCTGCTGCGCCTGGTTATTGAGCGCGACCGCGACCAGCAGGATGCCGACGGCGACGGTGCCCAGGATGCCACCGATGATGAACAGGTTCCGGCGATCGCGGGCGCGCTGGCGTGCCGCCGCCTCCTCTCGCTGCTGCTGCCGCAGCGCCTTCAACTCGCGTTGGGTCCTAGACACGGACCTTATTCTCCCAAACCCGGCCCTCGACGAAACCGTGCAACGGCTAGCTGGCCGTGACGGTCACGGGTGATTGATCGGATCCGCCGGTGACCTGGGCGTTACTGCTGTTGCCCGAGACGACATTGGCATGCGGCCCGAGTGTGGCCCCGTTGATCTTTATCGTGAAGGTGATCCAGAGAGTCGATCCATTGAAGCCACCGGCGGGGATGACAAACGGTCCCCACTGAGGCGTAGCCGAGCCGGCGGCCGGCTGCAGGCGCGAGACCGTATCCTTGCCGTTGATCTGGATGGCGTTGGTCAACTGGTAGGCGAACCCCTGCGGCAACGTGTCGGTCACGGTCACCGCCTGGGCCGCGTCGTTGCTGTCGTTCTCCACCGTGATCATGTAGGTGACCGTACCGTTCTGGGGGGCATAGGGCGCGGTGGACACGACGGCCATCGTGATCGGGACCGAAGTCCCCTTGCCGACCGACACCGCGGCGGTGTTCCCGATGGTCTGCGGGGCCACGTCTTTGGTGCTGGTCACCGCCGCGGTCAGGTTGTACAGGCCGGGCGCCACACCCGATAGGACGCGGGCCTGAAAGGTGAGTCGCAGCAGCCCGGCCGCCCCATTGCTCGACCCCGGGATGTCCCACGAAGCCCAGAGTGGAAGAAGGCTGCTCGCCGGGGGATCGACCGCACTGATTCGCACACTGTTGCCTTCATAGCCGGTCGTCGTCGAGTAAAGGAAGCCGGGCGCCAGGCTCACCGAGACCGCCACCCCTTTCGCCACCGCCGAGCCGACATTCGCGACCGAGATGACGTAGGTGGCCAGGCCGCCCGTCGTCACCTTGCCGGTCGCGGCGGCCGCCGTCAGCGTCAGCGACGGGCGTGGCTCGACGACGAGGGCGACCGCATCGCCCGGGTCTATTTCCGTAACCGTCGAGGTCGTGAGCTTGACCGTGTTTTTGTAATCACCGGGGTTCAACGCCACCTGCACCTTGAAGCTCAGGACCAGGCCGCTCACCGTGTTGCCATTGCCGGCCGGGATGGTCCAGGTCCCCCACGACGGGTTGCCGGTGGGCCCAGGATCGCTGGTCGCGGTCCGGATGGCATTGCCGCCCAGCGTCGTCAGCTCGTAGTAATGAAAGCCCGCCGGCAGGACGTCTTCGACGGTGAGGCCGCGAGCGGGGCCGGCGCCGATATTTCGGATCGACAGCGTGATGCCGGTGAAGGCACCAGGCGAGAGGTGCCCCTTGTGGTCGGCGCCGCTCGGCGCATCCGTGCTCTGCGTGATCACCAGCCGCGAGCTGGCGCTCGGTCCGCAGGCGGCCAGCACCAGGGGGCTGAGCACGACCAAGCTAGCGACGAGAGCGCTGCTTGCGTTTCTTAGTACCTTTGGGCCCATCGGGATTCTTCGCCGGAAGCGGGATCCCGCATTCGCCCAACAACCGGGTCAGCAGGCGCATCGGCATCCCGACGACGTTGTCGTAGGGCCCGCGGATCGATTTGACCAGCCGGCGGCCCTCGCCCTGTATAGCGTAGGCACCAGCCTTATCCTGCGGTTCACCGCTCCGAACGTAGTTCTCGATCATGCGCGCCGAAAGTTCACGCATAGTGACGTCGGTCCGCGAGATGCCGTGGGCCTCGCGCCCCGAGCGCCCGTCGATCAGATGGACCGCGGTGTAGACCTGATGCCTGCTCCCCGACAGGGACCGCAGGAACGCCGCGGCCTGGCGACGGTCCGCCGGTTTCCCATAGATGCGGCGACGGCGCACTACCTCGGTATCGGCCGCGACGACCACCGCGCCGGGAAATCGCCCGGCCACCGCGCGGGCTTTTGCCTCCGCCGCCCAGGCCACGAAGCGGAGCGGTCCGAGCGGCTGCGGCGGCCGCTCATCGATTCCCGGGGCCACGACATCGAACGCAACGCCCCATCGTTTGAGCATCTCGATCCGGCGTGGGGAGGTCGACGCCAGAATGACGCGCGGCAAATTTCCTGGCACGCGATCAGAGCCGGAGCATGCGCAACACCAGGGCGGGGCCGACGCCGCACGCGATCGACAGCATGGGGCCGATCCATCGCAGCGCCGAACGAGGTCGCTCCGGTGACGGAGCCAGCGCATGCCGGTCGATGAGCGGCGCCAGCTGCAGCGCCGCGAGCACGAGCGCGGCCAGCAGTCCGAGTGACAGGGCGGCCTGCAAGGCGGCGATGACGGCGAGCGCGGCTCCAGCAAACGTGACCGACGGCGGCCAGTTGGAGCGCGCCAGCGTCACCAGGCGCGCGCCCAACCCTGAGCGGCGCGCCGGCAGGACATCGATCCGCACGATCGCGAGGTCGATGAGGAGCAGCGCGGCGGCCAGTTGGCCGAGGCCCAGCGAATCACGCGCGCTGATCGCCAGCAGGAGTAGCGCGAAGAGCAGCTGGTCGCGAATGATGTCGGGTTGACCGCCGTCGTCGATCAGCCGGCTCAACAGCGTCCGCGCCATCAGCAGCAGGGCGCCGATGGCCGCGATCCACTGGAACCGAACGAGGTTCGTCGGGCTCACGGTCCCGAGTGTCTGGATGACGAGAAACCCGGTGGCGGGGAGGACGAGCACCCGGAGCATGCCCGCGTGGACCGCCACCGCCACCAGCACCAACCCCATCGCGAGCGCCGCCGCCTGCACCCGAGCGCTCCACGCCGGTGTCGCGAGCCCCTGGAGCACCGGCGTGATGGCGAGAACCCCGAAAGCGATCCAGGCCACTCGTTCGCCATCTTTCTTGAGGACGGTGGCCACCGCGATCAGCGCCCCGAGCGCCGCCCAGCGCAGGCCGGGCGCCGTGGCACTCACGGCCACGACGCCGAGCAGCGCCGCCCACTCCGAGCCGATCGGCGCGACCGCCGCACCGGCCACGAGCAGAACCGCGACCGCGACCAGCACCACCCCGCTCACATTGAAGGAGAGGTCGAACAGGATGACGCGAGCGATCGGTGTCCCGATCGCGGCCACCAGCGCCGCCGCGGCGGCGAGTCCCAGGAACAGGATGCTCGCCGGGAATCGGAGCCGGCCCGGAAGGCGCCAGCGCTCGCCGGCAACGGGCATCAGCGCCATCGCCCCGGCCACGCCGGCGGTCAACGGTCCGGCCGGGACCGCGGCGAGGATCACGGCCGCCGCGCCCGCCACCATCAGCACCTGCCCCTGGAGCCGTTCTGGCTGGTCGATCGGGCTGGCGAACCAGGCCGCCCCGAGCGCCGCAAGGAACCAGGGCACCGCGCTGAGCAGGACCGGGTTCTCGCCGATGGGGAGGCGCGAACCGAGGAAGATGGCGGCGACCAGCGCCGCGGCGAGGGTGATCGCGCGCCGTGTCAATCCCTCGAAGCTGGAGTTGACCCGCGCGCCCGGACGCGGCAGCAGCAGGGTCGCGACGATCGGTCCGATCGCCCAGGTGACCGAGCCCGGGTCCACCAGCAGGATGAGCGACCAGGTGGCGGCGACGATGCTCCCGATGGTGGCGATCTGGCGGCGCCGCCCGGCGCTGCCGTACGCGACCAGCAGGCTCAGCGCAAACAGCGCCGCCGGCAGGTAGACGATCACGGCCGCGTCACCACGATGCCGACCGCGGCGACGAAGGCGCCCCAGAGCACGACTCGACCCCATGGCGGCACCATCGGCGGCCAGACCGTGGCCAACCTCTCTCGCATTCTGGGGAAGGCCAGGGCGCGGGCCAACCGTTTCCCTCCTCCTCTGGGGGAGGGCAGGGTGGGAGCCTTGAGGCGAAGCCACCAGCCGGTGAGCCAGAGCACAACGGTCACCACCAGCGTCACGATCAGCGCGGGCCAGGAACCAGCAATGCTGGCGATCCCGAACAGCGTCGCGGAGATCGTTCCGCCGGGAACCGACCGGACGGTCGCGGCGGCCGGCACCACCAGCGGGCCGATCACCAGGATGGGAAACGCGGCGATCAGCAGCAACGCGCCGGCCCAGGCGGTGCCGAGGTCCAGCCCGATCGATCGTGGCACCACCGCCCGGCGGAGCGTCGCGATCACCGCCAGGGCGGCGGCTAGCCCCACCGGGATCATCCCGAACAGGAGTCCGCGGGCGTTCAGCGCGAGGCCGCCCAGCCACAAGCCTACGAAGGCGACGCTGCCGGGGACCATGGCGAGGTTGAGCAGGGTGAGCCCCTCCGCCGCCGATCCCGCCGGCACCCGGACGTTGGCGAGGCCGGCGAGCGGCACCAGGAACAGCCACAGCCAGGTTGAGGCGACGGTCATGAGCGGATCGCTACCGGTCGAGAGCGCCACCGCGAGAGCGGCCTGGGCGACAAGCAACAGGGCCGTCAGCCGCGGCGCCGCCCGCTCGAACACGGCCGATGCGGCGAACCCCAACGCCATGAGAGCGCCGACGCCGAAGAGCACGACGGCGCTCGCCCGGTCGGGCAGCCGGCCGCCCATCACGGCGAGCAGCCGCAGCAGCAGGTATCCGGCGGGCGCGACCCACGCGATCGCCGGCTCGAACGCCACCGGGGCTTGCGGCCCGCGCAAAACCATGGCCAGGGATCCGATCCGGACCACGACCGGGACCAGCACGAGCACGAAGGTGGGGACGCCGAAGGTGTCGGACGGCACGCCGCTAAAGGCACTGGTGCCAACCGATTGAATCGCGCTGGCAGCGGCCAGCAGCAGCCCGGTGTCGGCGATCTGCACGCTCAGGCGAAGCCCACGACGCCTGGGCGCCGTCTCGTCGAGCGCGCCGCTCCAGGCGAGCGTCAGCAGCTGGAGAATGATGTAGACCAACACCAGGTTGTCGGCAAAGATCACCGCGCACGCGGCCGCGCTCGTCAACAACCAGCCAAACCAGGGATCGCGGCGGTCACCACGCACCTGCTGCCGGGCGAGCATCAACAACGCCGCGGTGATCAAGGTGACGGTCGCCAGCGCCAGCGAAAGCCCATCGAGCCGGATGGCGAGGTCGGCATAGGGAAACGTCGTCAGGTATGGAACGTCGACATGCTCACCGGGCGCGAGCCGAAGCAACTCGATAAGCGCGATGATCCCGGCGAGTCCGGTCGCTCCGCAGGCGATCCAGCCGTTGCCACTGCGGCGCGGTCGCCGAAGGACGATGGCGGCCGCCCCGAGCAGGGCGATGAACGGGAGCAGCGCCTGCAGCGCGAGCGGCATGTCTACTGTGTTAGCAGGTCAGCGAGCCCGCAGGTCGAGCGGGGTTAGCGCGCGATACGCGGGGTCGGCACTGACGCCTGCAGGGGAACTTCTTCGGCGCAGTAGGGGCAGACGCTCCATCCGAGCTTGAGCTGCTTGTTGCACCGGGGGCAGAGCTTACTGAACTGCGTCTTGCAGTGCGGGCAAAGAACGTACTGCGAGTCGATCGGCTCGCCGCAACTGGGGCAGGGCCGCAGCTCGCGTGCCGGGCCGCCCGGTTCGGCCAGCGCCTGGGTCTCGAGTTCCAGGGCGCGCCGCTCGGCCATCGTCAGCGGTGGCCGAATGATCATGTAGATGAAGAGGCCGAAGATCGGCAGCACCAGCGAGAGGCCGGTGGCGAAGACGTGAAAGAGCACGCTGTTCGAGCGCTCCCGGGCATCGCGAAACGCCCAGTAGGAGAGGCTCAGCCAGAACGCCAGCAGGTAAAAGATGACGATGAACAGCAGTGGTTTTAACGACGTTAGATTCGGCAAAGCGCCTCCTCAGCAATCACAGAATTTGACTCCGCTACCTTACCCTAATTTGCCCGTTTCACCCAAAAGGCCCCGCAGCCGGTCGGCGGCCTTCTGGGCCTGGGCGAGCCGGGCGCGCTCGCGCTCGACCACCGCGGCGGGCGCCCTGGAGGTGAATTCGGGGTTGTTCAGCTTCTCCTGGATCAACTCGATCTCGCGCAATTTCTTTTCCAGCTCGCCCTTGAGACGCTGCGCGTCCGGCGCCCCATCAGCAGGCAGGCCGAGACGCACGGTCGTCTGCCCGACCACCACCACCGACTGCGGCATCCCTTCCGGCAGCTTGCCATTGAGCTCGAGCTGGGCCAGGGTGGCGAGGTAGCGGCGCCCCACCGGCTCCGACAGGAGGGCCCTCTGGGAGGTCGCCTCCGCCGGCTGCTGACGGCTCTTGGTATCCGATGACTGGCGCACGTTGCGGACCGCTCGGACGACGTCCAGCAGGTGCGCCATATCGTCCATCAGCTCACGATCTTCGATCGTCTCGTCGGGCAGCGGCCAGGGCGCGTACATGATGGTCTCGCCCTCATGCGGCAGCCGCTGCCAGAGCTCTTCGGTCACGAACGGCATGATCGGGTGCAGCAGCCGAAGAATCGTTTCCAACACATGGATCGCAACGGACAGCGCGGTCACCGTCGAGGCATCACCCGCCTGCAACCGCGGCTTGATCAGCTCGAGGTAATCATCGGCGACCTCCTTCCAGGCAAAGTCGAAGAGGCCATCGATGGCGGGACCAAACTCCATGCGCTCGAACGACGCGGTGACCGATCGGGTCACGGCGCTGAGCCGGCCGAGGATCCAGAGGTCCGCCGGCTCCAGCGCCGATTCGTCGATCGGAATGGGCGCGGCGCCCTCCGGCAATTTCCCGACCAGCAGGCGCGTCGCGTTCCAGAGCTTGTTGGCAAACCGGCGGTACGACTCGATCTTCTCTTCTGAGAACCGGATATCCTGCCCGCCGGTGCCGAAGTAGGCGGTCCAGGCGCGAGTGGCATCGGCGCCGTACTGCTCGATCATGTCCAGCGGGTCGACGCCGGTTCCGAGCGACTTGCTCATCCGCCGCCCGTCCGGCGCCAGCACCGTGCCGTGGATCAGCACGTCGGAAAAGGGCACGGTGTTGAGGAAGTGCAGGCTCATGAACACCATCCGGGCGACCCAGAGGTAGAGGATGTCGCGGGCGGTGTCGAGCACCTGCGTCGGGTAGTAGCGCCGCAGGTCATCGGTGTCAGCCGGCCACCCGAGCGTGACGAATGGCCACAGCGACGAGGAGAACCAGGTATCGAGCACGTCCGGGTCCTGCGTCAGCTCCCGGTTACCACACTGTTCGCATTCCTTGGGGTCTTTTAAGTACGCCACCGCGTGGCCGTTGGCGCAGGTCCAAACCGGGATCCGGTGGCCAAGCCAGAGCTGCCGGGAGATGTTCCAATCCCGGATGTTGCGCATCCAGCGCAGGTACTGTTCGCGCCAGCGTTCCGGGTGGAAGCGGAGGTCATCGTTCTCCGCCACCGCGATCGCCGGCCCCGCCAGCGGTTTCATCCGCACCCACCACTGGGCTGAAACGATCGGCTCGATCACAGCGCCGCAACGATCGCAGTGGCCGACCGAGTGGCGATACGGCTCGATTTTCTGCAGCGCGCCCTCGGCGCGCAACATCTCGACGATACGATCGCGTGCCTCCGGCACCTTGAGGCCATGGAGCTGCGGAACCTCCGGGATGTTCATCCGCCCGTCCAGGCTCAGGATGCTCAGGATCGGCAGGTGATGCCGCTCCCCGATCTCGTAGTCGGTCGTGTCGTGGCCGGGCGTCACCTTGACGGCGCCGGTGCCGAACTCCTGGTCGACCGCCTCGTCGGCCACGATCGGCACCCGGCGGTGGACGATCGGCAGCACGACGGACTTGCCGATCAGGTCTTTGTAGCGCCAATCGTCCGGGTGGACGGCGACCGCGGTATCGCCCACCATCGTCTCCGGGCGCGCTGTCGCGACCGAAATCACACCGCCACCCTCGACCGGATAGTCGAGGTAGTAGAGGTGGCCGTCCTCTTCTTCGTACTGGACTTCAAGGTCGGAGATCGCGCTCTGGTCGCGCGGACACCAGTTGACGATCCGGGGACCGCGATAGATCAAGCCCTCCTTCCAGAGCTGGACGAAGACGTAGCGGATCGCCTCCACGTACGTCGGGTCCATGGTGAAGCGGATCCGGGACCAGTCGGCGGAAAAGCCGAGGCGGCGCATCTGCTGCAGGATGGTGTGGCCGGTCGTGTCGTACCACTCTTGGACCATCCGGTCCCAGGCTTCGCGGCCGATCGCCTCCTTTGACGAACCTTTCTTGGCGAGCTGCTTCTCGAGCACGTTCTGCGTGGCGATGGCCGCGTGGTCCGTGCCCGGCACCCAGAGCGCGGTATCACCCAGCATCCGGTGCCAGCGGATCAACACGTCCTGCAGCGTGTACATCGCGTGACCCATGTGCAGGTCGCCCGTAATGTTGGGCGGCGGCATCGAGATGGTGAAGGTCTTGCCGGTCAGGCTCTCCCGCGGCTTGAAATAGCCGCGTTGATCCCAGGTGTCGTACCAGCGCTGTTCGACGGTCTTGGGATCGTATCGAGTGTCCATCGTTGGCACAGTTTACGTGCTAAGTGCGGTTACACAGGGACTGAAACGGGCGGGTGCGTCGTCCAGCGGCCCATCGCGCACTCGGTCGAAAATACGACGACCTCGTGTGCGCGTACAGGCCGCATACGACGCCCGCCCTGATACGCGCGAAAGCGCGGCGCGGCGGAGCCGCGCTAAGACGCTAGAGCGCAGGCGGCGCGGGCACGTCCGGTCGAGGTCGCTCATCGGCCGCGGCCGCCAACTCTTCGACGCCGGCCGGCTCGGTGAGCTCCGGGAGCAGGACCGTCTCTGACCTCGGCAGCAATGCCTGCGCGATCACCTCGTCCATCGTTTTGACGAACTTGAACGTCAGGCGTTTGCGGATATCCGCCGGGATGTCGGCCAGGTCGGGCTGATTGTCTTCCGGCAGAAGGATGGTGCCGATCCCGATTCGGTGCGCCGCCAGGACTTTCTCCTTGAGCCCGCCAATCGGCAGCACCCGGCCGCGCAGCGTGATCTCACCGGTCAGCGCGACGTCCGACCGGATTGGCCGCCGGGAGAGCGCCGAGATGATGGCCAGCGCCATCGAGATCCCCGCCGAGGGCCCGTCCTTCGGAATGGCGCCCTTGGGGATGTGGATATGCAGGTCCAGCTTGTCGCGGAAATCGACCGGGATCCCGAGCGTCTCGGCATTCGATCGCGCGTAGGAGAGCGCGGCTCGCGCCGACTCCTGCATCACATCGCCCATCTGGCCGGTCAGGTTCAGGTTGCCCTTACCCGGCATGGTGATCACCTCGATCGTGAGCAATACGCCGCCAACTTCGGTCCAGGCGAGTCCGTTGGCGACCCCGATGAGCGGCTCCTTGTGGCCCTCGTCCGGCTTGTAGCGGGGCGGCCCGAGCAGGTCCTCCAGCCGAGCCGGCGCGACCGTCATCCGGCGGGTCTTGCCCTTGACGACTTCGCGGGCGACTTTTCGGCAGACGCCGGCGATCGATCGCTCCAGGTTGCGGACGCCGGCCTCGCTGGTGTAGCGGCTGATGATGGTCGCGACCGCCGGTTTGGTGAACTCGATGTGCTTCTCGGTGAGCCCGTGGTCGGCAAGCTGCTTCGGAATCAGGAACTCGCGGGCGATCACCATCTTCTCTTCGGCGGTGTAGCCGGCCAGGTTGATCACCTCCATCCGGTCGAGCAGCGCCCTCGGGATGGAGTAGAAGACGTTGGCGGTCGTGATGAAGAGGACCTCGGAGAGGTCGAACGGAATTTCCAGGTAATGGTCCGAGAAGTGCTTGTTCTGTTCCGGATCGAGCACCTCGAGCATCGCCGACGCGGGATCGCCCCGGAAGTCCGAGGACATCTTGTCGATCTCGTCCAGCAGGAAGACGGGGTTGCGGGTACCGGCTTCGCGTAAGCCTTTGACGATCCGCCCCGGCATTGAGCCGACGTAGGTCCGCCGGTGGCCGCGGATCTCCGCCTCGTCGGAAACGCCGCCCAGCGACACGCGTACGAACTTGCGTCCCAGGGCGCGGGCGATCGAGCGGCCGAGGCTGGTCTTCCCCACCCCGGGCGGCCCGATGAAACAGAGGATCGGTCCCCGGGGCGACTTCGTCAGCTGGCGGACGGCGAGGAACTCGAGGATGCGTTCCTTGATCTTTCGCAGGCCGTGGTGGTCTTCGTCGAGAACTTTCTCGGCGGCGCGCAGATCGGTGACGTCCTCGCTGGAGGAATGCCACGGTAGGGAGACGACCAGGTCGAGATAGTTGTGCAGTACCGAGATCTCCGGCGAACCCGGTGGCATCCGCTCCAGGCGGTCGACGTCCTTGAGCAGGCGGTCCTCGGTCGCTTCTGCCAGCTCCAGGGCCCTGACCCGCTCGCGCAATTCGTCGAGCTCGCTGAGATGGGCCTCTTCCCCACCGAGCTCTTCCTGGATGACGCGCATCTGTTCCTTGAGGTAGAACTCCTTCTGCCGCCGGTCGATTTGCTGCCGGACGCGCTGCCGGATGGAGCGGTCCATTTCGAGGATCTCGATCTCCCGCTGCAACACGGTCGACAATTTCTCGAGGCGGTCGTTCAGCTGGAACGTCTCCAGCACATCCTGCTTGTCGGTCACGCCGATGCTCAGGTTGGAGGCGACGATGTCCGCCATACGCCCGGCATCCTCGACACCGCGCACCGTCAGGTTGACCTCCGGCGGCACCTTTTTGTCGAGCGCGACGTAGCGGTCGAAGAGATCGAGCACGCCGCGCATCAGCGCCTCCAGCGCCGGCGAGGTGACGAAGTCCTCGTCCAGCATGGCGATCTCGACCCGGAGGTGCGGTTCGGTCTCGACGAAGCGTTCGATCACCGCCCGCGAGCTTCCCTCGATCAAGACCTTGATCGTGGCGTCCGGCAGCTTGAGCATCTGCACCACCTCGCCGAGCACGCCCACCCGGTGGAGGTCTTCTTGCTTGGGGTCCTCGCAGTCAGACTGCCGCTGGGTGCAGAGGAAGACCTGTTTCCCATGTGCCATCGCATCCTCGAGCGCGTTGATCGATCGTTCGCGCCCGACGTAGAGCGGAACGATCATGTGGGGAAAGAGAACGACGTTCTTGAGGGGGAGGAGCGGTAGCTGAATGGTGGCCGGCCCGCCGGTCACACTCGACAAGATCGTCCTATGCGGTCTGCTCGGGCGCGATCTCCTCGAGCTCTTCTTCCGAGTACATCTCGGGCTCCGTGCTGAAGTTGACCGACTTCTCCGTAATGACGCATCGCTTGACCTCCGGGCGTGACGGAACTTCGAACATGGAGTTCAGAAGGATGTCTTCGATGATGCTCTTCAACCCGCGGGCGCCGGTTCCGCGCTGCAGCGCCTTCTTGGCGATGGCGGTCAGCGCGGCGGGCTCGAAGACCAGCTGGACGTCATCGAGCGCGAAGAACTTCTGGTATTGCTTGACGAAGGCGTTCTTCGGCTCGGTGAGAATCCGGATGATGTCCGACTCATCCAGGTAATCGAGGGTGACGCCGATCGGCAGGCGGCCGACGAATTCGGGGATCAGGCCGTACTTGAGCAGGTCCATCGGCTGGAGCTGCTTGAGGATCTTGGTGGTCTCCTTCGTGCGATTGGCGTGGATCTCGGAGCCGAAACCGATCTGCTTGTGACCGATCCGGTGCTCGATGATCCGCTCCAGGCCGTCGAAGGCGCCGCCGCAGATGAACAGGATATTTGTCGTGTTGATCTGGATGAAGTCCTGGTGCGGGTGCTTGCGACCGCCCTGCGGGGGAACGTTGGCGATGGTGCCCTCGAGGATCTTCAGGAGGGCCTGCTGCACGCCCTCGCCGGAAACGTCCCGGGTGATCGACGGGTTGTCGGACTTGCGCGCGATCTTGTCGATTTCGTCGATGTAGATGATCCCGCGCTCGGCCCGCGCGATGTCGAAGTCCGCCGCCTGGATCAGCCGAAGCAGGATGTTCTCGACGTCCTCGCCGACGTAGCCGGCCTCGGTCAAGGAGGTGGCGTCGGCGATGGAGAACGGGACGTCGATGATCTTGGCCAGGGTCTGCGCCAGCAGCGTCTTGCCGCAGCCGGTGGGGCCCACGAGCAGCACGTTCGACTTTTGCAGTTCGACGTCGCCGGCCATCTTGCTGTGCGCGATGCGCTTGTAATGGTTGTAGACGGCCACCGAGAGCACCCGCTTGGCGTGGTCCTGCCCGACGACGTACTGGTCGAGCGCCGCGCAGATCGTCTTTGGGTTCGGAATCAGCCCGCCCTTGGTGCGCTTCTGCGAGGTGGTCTTGGTGTCCTCTTCCAGGACCTCCTGGCAGAGATCGATGCATTGATCGCAGATGTACACGCCCGGACCGGCGACCAGCTTGCGCACCTGCGACTGGTCCTTTCCGCAGAAGGAGCAGCGGGTGTGCCGGCGGCGATCCTCGCGTTCGTTCATCGTGATGTCTTGGGACCGTCCCGTTCAGGCTCCGGTCGCGGATCGGGCCGGCCGCTGCCGGCGGTGCTCAGCTCCAGGCGGCCATCCTTGGCGGCGGGGTCGGTTGGCCGGGCGGTGCTGAGGATGATGTCGTCGATGATGCCGTAGCCCTTGGCTTCCTCCGCGCTCATGAAGAAGTCGCGCTCGGTGTCGCGCTCGATCTTCTCGATCGGCTGGCCGGTGTGGGTGGCCAGGATGTCATTGAGGGTCTTGCGAATGCGGAGAATCTCCTGGGCGTGGATCTGGATGTCGCTCGCCTGGCCCTGGAAGCCGCCGGACGGCTGATGGATCAGGATCCGGGTGTTGGGCAGCGCGAAGCGCATGCCCTTGGTCCCGCCGGCCAGCAGGACGGTTGCCATGCTGGCGGCCAGCCCCATGCAGACGGTCGAGACCCGCGGGCTGACGTAACGCATGGTGTCGTAAATCGCCAGGCCGGCGGTGACGACGCCACCCGGGCTGTTGATGTAAATGTTGATGTCCTTGTCGGGGTCCTCTGAGGCGAGGAACAGCAACTGCGCCATGACGACGTTGGCGACCTGGTCATCGATCGGCGTGCCGATGAAGATGATGCGGTCCTTGAGCAGGCGGGAGTAGATGTCGAAGGCGCGCTCACCGCGGTTGGTGGTCTCAATGACCATGGGGATGAGGGCTTCGGGACGCCGGCTGAGCCGCTCGAATTTCATGCCTGGCTCTCCTGTCGTCATTATAGGGTCCAATTCTTACAATCCAGTCTTCCGCGTACTCACTTTTGAATACGCATCGTTGGTCAGCGTTCCTTCTTTTGCCGCGTCCGCCGCTCTCCCCCCGACGCCGACTTCCCCGCGCTCTCCAGCTCTTTGGCTGCCTGAGGCGGCTCCATTGTATCCGAAGTATCTGACGATTCCGGGGCCGCCATGGTACTCAAATAGTCAATGGTCTTTCGCATCAAAAGCTGGTGCCGAAAGTACTCTCGCACCGGGTCGGCCGTGCGGAGGTCCTGGTGTCGATGGCCAGTGTGATCCTCCTCGGCCAGGGCATTGGCGACCGCTTCCTCCACCTCGGTCTCGGCAACCGTCAGGCCTTCGCGCTCGGCGACCGTTTCGAGCGCGAGCTCGAGCCGGACCTTTTGCACCGCCTGCGGGCGCTGCTCCGCTTTGAGCACGTCCAGCGAGGTGTTGGTGTACTCCAGGTACCGCTCCATCTTGACGCCCTGCTCCTGGAGGCGGAGCTCCAACTCCCGCACCCGCCGCGAGACCTCCCGGTCGATCAGCGCCTCCGGGACTTCGGCTTCCATCCGCTCATCCAGGGCCTTCAGCACATCGTTCTCGAAACGCTGCTCGTCGGCGACGTGCGCCGCCTCCTGCAGCTCGTCGCGGACCTCTTGCCGGAGCTCGGCAAGCGTTTGCCCCCGACCAACCTGCTTGGCCAGCTCGTCGTCCAGCTCGGGCAGCCGGCGTTCTTTGATCGACTTCACGGTGACGCGAAAAACGACGTTCGAACCGGCCAGATCTTTCTTCGGATAATCCTCCGGGAGCTTCAGCGGGATGTCGCGGGTCTCGCCCGGCGCCTGCCCCAACAGACCCTCGGCCAAGCCGGTGATCAGCCGATCCTTATCGACCTCGAGCTGCGCGTCGGTCTGGCTTTCGCCGATCAGCAACGCGCCCGATTTGAGGATGTGCGTGTCGATCGTGAGAAAATCGCCGGCCTGCACGGGCCGCTCGGCGGCGTGCAATTCGGCGAACCGTGCCCGCAACCGCTCGATGGCGTCGTCGACGTCCTTGTCGCCCATCTCGGTGCGCGGACGGGGGACGCGGATGTCCTTGTACTCCTTGAGCGTGATTTCGGGTTTGATCGAGACCGTCGCCGTGAATCGCATCGGCTGACCACGGTCGAACTGCTGCACCTCGACCCGCGGCACATCGATTGGATCGAGGCCGGCTTCATCGAGCGCGGAGTTGTAGGCGGTGGGCAGGATCAGGTCGAGCGCCTCCTGGCGCAGCGTCGGCCAGCCGATCTCACGCTCGATCATCGGCCGCGGCGCCTTGCCGGGCCGGAAGCCGGCGATGCGCACCCGCGGCGCCAGCCGGCCGTACGCCTGGTCGATCGACCGGGAAACCTGGTCGGCATCAACCTCGACGGACAGGACGACCTGCGAGCCGGGCTTGCGCTCCGTATCCACCTTCACCGCTGCCACGGGTTTTACGCTACCAGTTCGCCGAAAATTCGCATACGGCCGAGTGGACAGGGTCGATGCGACCGTTACTAGTGGCTGATACGACCGTCCAGAGGGTTCAGCGCCTGAATAAGGTAATTAACGCTCACCCGTGTCGTCGAGCCGGGTTCCGGGACTTCCTCGGCGGCAAACGGGCCCAGCGGCTCGATTTGGCCCCAAGGGCTCCCCTGCGAAACCTCGCCCTCGAAAAGGGTGTCGTCAGTTTCCAATGTCGGACCCGGCCGGCTGATTAGCCGCCTGAGCGTTGCCGCGAGACGCCGTACACGCGCCCGCACGACGTCAGCATACGTTGACAACATTACAAAGCCAATCGGGCCGGCACCCTGGCCACTGCCGGCGGTGGCGGGATTTATTTTTTTGCGGGCGAAGGGACTCGAACCCCCATGGCTTGCGCCACACGGTCCTAAGCCGTGCGCCTGTACCAGTTCGGCTACGCCCGCAGGGCAGACATGAATATACCGACGTAACATTGGCTGCCGTGAGCGCTCTGACCGTCGCGCCCGCGGTTGCCGAGGCCATCCGGTCAGGGGCGCCCGTCGTCGGGCTGGAGTCCGCCGTGATTACACATGGGCTGCCCAGGCCCGCCGCGATTGACGCAGTCCGGCGGCAGTGGGAGGCCTGCGCGAAGGCAGGGGCGACTCCTGCCGTGGTCGCGGTCTTCGACGGCGCCCTACGAGTCGGCCTGAGGCTCGACGAATGTAGCCGCCTTGCGGAGCGAACGGATGCCGCGAAGGTCTCGCCCTGGAACCTCGCCGCCAGCCTGGAGCGCCCCGGTTTTGGCGGAACCACCGTCGCGGCCACCATCGTCGCCGCCGCCCTCGCCGGGATCTCCATCGTCAGTACCGGCGGGATCGGCGGCGTTCACCCGGGCGACGGCCAGGATGTCTCGGCCGACCTGATGGAGCTGAGCCGCCGGCCGGTCGCCGTCGTCTGCGCCGGGCCAAAGTCCACGCTGAACGCGGGCGCTACGCTGGAGCGGTTGGAAACCCTGGGCGTGCCGGTCGTCGGCTGGCGGTCCGGCCTGCTCGCCGGCTTCCTGGCAACCTCCGCCGGCCTCCGCCTACCGGCGCGCGCCGACAGCCTCGAGGAGCTGGCCGCGCTCGTTCGCCGGCACTGGGAGCTGGGCGGCGCCGGGATGGTCGTCAGCCAACCCTTGCCCGGCGAGCTGGCCATTCCGCTGTCCGAGCTGACCCATGACCAGGCGGGAAAGGAGCGCGGGCCCGACCGCACGCCCGCCGAGCTGGCCCGGCTGCAGGCCCGCCTCGGTGATCGGGTCATCCAGGCCAATACGGCGCTGCTGGAACGCAACGCGGTCCTGGCGGCCGGCCTGGCCGTCGCCATGGTCGGTCATGGCTGAGACCCCGCCAACCGAGGAGCAGCTGCGGCGGCTGAAGAATACGGTGATGGGCGCCGGCCATCGCCTGTCGGAGATTGCCAAGTCTCGCGAGCTGCACCCTGGCGCGACGACCGAGCTGGCGTCGATCAGCCGGGAGCTCGAGGACGCCGTCGGACGGCTAGAACGCCTGCTGACTGCCCTCCGGCGAGACGGGTAGCGGATCCGGCTGAACCGCGCGGAAGACGGCGCCGGCCGCGGCGATGGCGAGGATCAGGAAGGCCGCGGCGGCCGTGAAGAGCGCGATCACGATGAACGGCGCCGTATTGTGGCCGGCGGTCAGGTACAGGGCGGCCGCGACGGCCCAGAATCCGGTCAGCGCGATCCCGAGCCGGGCCCAGACGGGAGCCGCCTTCAGGTAGCGCTCATGGGTCCCGAGCTGTAACGGAAGCCGCTCCGCCCAGGTCGGCCGGAAGGACCAGGCGGCGGCCAGCGCCGCCCACCCGGCGGCGTTCAGCAAGGCGAAGAGGCTGAGGCTCCCCCGCACGAAATCCATCACAGGAGCAACGCCGCGACCCCTCCCCTACGTTGGGCTCCGCCGAGATTGCTACCAAGCCGCTACTCGAGGAGGGTTCGGAGCCGGTCCGCCGATTCCTCGGCCAGGGTGTCGTTAATGAAGACGCCCGCTCCCGATTCCGAGCCCGCCAGGTACTTCAGCTTTCCGCGATCGCGCAGGATCGGATAGAACTCGACGTGCAGGTGCGCCGCCGGGCTGGGCGCCGCCCCGGCCTGGTGCATCGCCATCATGTACGGCATCGGCAGATCGAGCAGACGGTCGTAGGCGCGGGTGACGCGCTGCATCGCGGCGAGCAATGCCAGGCGCCCCGCCGGTGAGAGATCGGGCAGCGCCGGCCGATGCGCCCGGGTGGCGACGTGGACCTCGTACGGCCAGCGCGCGTACCCCGGGACATAGGCGATGATGCCGCCCTCGTTGATCAGCAGCCGGCGGCGTCCCTTGAGCTCGTCTCGCACCAGCCGGCACTGGAGGCATCCACCGGCCTGCCGGCGCAATTCTGTCGCCGCCACCGGCGGCACGAAGGGATAGGCGTAAATCTGTCCGTGGGGATGATGCAACGTCACCCCCACCTGTTCGCCGCGGTTCTCGAAGATGAAGACGTACTTGATGCCGCGCCGAGCGGTGAGGTCCCGATAGCGATCGGTCCAGACCTCGGCAAGCCGCTCCAGCCGCGCCGCAGTCAGCGTCGCGAACGATCCTTCGTGCTCGTCGGTGTAGACCACCACTTCGCAGGAGCCGCCCGCCGGTGGCTCGGGCACCATCGCCGGGAAGCGATTCTCGAAGACGGCCGCCTGAAATCGGGCGGCCGGGATCTCGGTCGAGTGCCCCGGGCTCGACGGGCACAGCGGACACTCGGCGCGCTCGGGCAAGAAGGTGCGGGCCTGGCGCGACGCCGCCACCAGCACCCACTCGCGGCGCAGCGGATTCCAGCGTCGCTGGTAGACCCCATTCGGCATCGCCGGCGCCTGGTAGCCGTCGGGGGCAGGATCGAAGTCGCCGTAGAGGTGCACACGCCGGCCGTCCGGTTGGACGATATCGGTGCGATCCACGCGCGGCATCGCGACGAATGATAGGCGGGGTTCCGCCGCGCCGCGAGAAAAAATGCGCCCAGGAGGATTTGAACCCCCGCACCCGGGTCCGTAGCCCGGTGCTCTATCCAGGCTGAGCTATGGGCGCATCGCGGAGAGGCCCTATTGTAAGGCGAAGGTCGCCAGCGTTGTATATCGAGGCGGTCCGCCGCCCAGCTGGCTGCGCATCAAGTGGACGCCGTCCACCGTGAACTCGCCGAACGTGGTCGATTGCCAGCGACGGTACCAGGCATCGAACGCCTGGCGGCCCTCCCGCCGCAAGGGATTTCGCACCCGGCCGAGCGTCAGATGTGGCGTGAAGCCAGGCTCCACCGTGTAGCCCATCCGCGCCAGCTCACTGCCGATCTCTCGCTGCAGTCGGATCAAGTCCGATAGGCCGCTGCCCTTGACCCCGGCCCAGAGGACTTTCGGACGCTTGACCTGGGGGAAGGCGCCGACGCCCTCAATGGCCAGGGAAAACGGATGAGTGCCGGCGGCAATCGGCCGGATCTGGTCGACGAGCTCGTCTTTTACGCCCGGGTCGATGTTGCCGAGAAAGTGCAACGTCAGGTGGATACGGTCGGCGACGTTGGGGCGAATCCAGGTCGACAACGGCTGAAGATCGCGCAACGGTTCAGCGAGCGCGTCCTGCACGCCTTGCGGCAGGGCAACCGCGATGAAGGCGCGCCAGCGTTCGGCGTCATCCGCTGGCACTGGAGCCGACCTTCAGCTCGATCCGACCGGCGCGGCGCAGGGCGGCATCACGGTCATCGATGAACGTGGTGAACCAGGCTGGCGTGCCCTGCGGACTGTAGAGGTCGACCGCCGGTGCCAGCACCAGGATGGCGCCAAGGTGCACCTGGTCGCCGCGACGCTCGAGCACGGTGGCGATGGAGTACCCGCGGTTCGTCCGGACGATGCCAGTGACACCACCCGGGGCGAGCGATTGCACGGCGCTGGCGAGCGCCGGCTCCGGGATGTCGGCCGGCCGCAGCCAGCCCGCATCACCGCCACGAGCAACGGTACCGCTGTCGTCGCTCCAGCGGGTCACCACCGCGGCGAACGTGTCGCCAGACTTGAGCTGCGCGGCCGCCGAGTCCGCGCGGTCCTTGGCCATGGCATCGAGCAACGCGACTTCGGTGAGCAGCGCGCGCTCGTAGCTACGGAAGCTGTCGCTGGTGAACCCGTTTCGCGTCAGCGTCGCATTGAACGACGTCGCGCCGGCCTGGGTTTTCAGCGCATCGATCCGCGACTGCACGGTCTTGTCGCTGACGCTGACGCTTCGCTTCTCCGCCTCTTCGCGGACGATCTCCTCGCGCAACAGTTGCTCGATGGTGAAGGCTTCCAGTCGCTGCGATGGCGCCGGGCTCGGGATCGCCTCCTTGATGCCCGCGAACGGATCGCGGTGACGGCTGACCTCGAGTCGCCCCTGGTAGGCCTTCATCGAGATGTTGTGGCCGTCGACGACCGCCGCCGCCGGCTCCGAGAAGGGAAGCGAGACTCCCGGCGAGGTGCAGGCACTCAAGGCGCCGCCGAAGACGAGGAGCAAGACGCCGCGCCGCAAAGCGAGGCTCATTACACCACGTTCCGCTCGGGCTCGATCGCGCCGCCGGTGGCAAAGCGGTCCGGAGCAAACGCGGTGAGATCGACGGGTGGCGCGCCGCCGGCGATCCAGTCCGCCAGCCACCGGCCCACCACCGGCGCCATCATGAACCCGTGGCCGGAAAAACCGCCGGCGATCCAGAGCCCGGGTTGCAGTGGCCCGATCAGGGGCTGAGAGTCCGGCGTGTTCTCATAGAGGCCCGCCCAGGCCGTCTTGACGCGCGCGTCGAGCAGCGGGGGCCAGCGGCGCTGGGCAACCGCCGTGATCCGATCGAGGAACGACCAATCCACCCTGGTGTCGTCGCCCGGCGGCGTCGCTGGGTCGCTCATCCCAAAGAGCACACCGTCACCTTCGGGATGGAAATAGAAGGATGTGTGAAAGTCGATCGTCATCGGGCTGCTCCGACGGATTCCGCTGAAGGGCTCGGTGACGAAGATCTGCCGCCGCGAGGGCTCGATCGGTAGGTGCACGCTGAGCTTCGCTCCCACGTCGGCCGACCAGGGCCCAGCGCAGATGACGGTTTGCGCACATTCAATCGCACCGGCTGAGGTGCGCACTCCCGTGACCGTGGGGCCCGCGGTCAAGAACGCGTCCAGCGGCGTGTCCTCCAGGATCAGGGCACCCCGGCGCCGGGCGGCATTCGCGAACCCGAAGGTGACCTCGTTCGGTCCGGCGAGCCCATCGCTTGGACAGAACGTGGCTCCGGACAGATCGCCGGTCTGAAGCCCAGGCACCAGTTCCTGCGCTTGCGCCGGGCTGAGCTCGACGACGTCATCGACGCCACAGGTGCGCTGCAGCCGGACCGCGTCGTGAAAGCGTGACCGTTCCGCCTCGGTGGTCAGGAGGAAGAGATAGCCGACCGGACGGAAGTCTGCCGTCTGCCCGGTCTCCTGGCTGAAACGCGCCAGGATGCGTTTGGCCTCCATTCCGATCCGGACGTTGATCTCGGTGGAGAACTGCGCCCGGATGCCGCCGGCGCAGGCCGCCGTCGCGCCCTGGCCGATGCGGCCGCGGTCGATGACGATCACCCGCCGGCCGGCTCGCGACAGGTAAAACGCCAGGCTGCACCCCATCACGCCGGCGCCGACGATGACTACATCAGCCCTGACGTCGGGATCCACCGATCAGGCGCGCATCTTGGGCGCGGATGCGGCCGATCCCATCATTGGCTCC
>DATBYO010000045.1:0-6935 GCA_036513655.1 Candidatus Dormiibacterota bacterium
CGTCTTGACATCGATGGCCGCGAGGCCGGTGTGTAGCGTTCGATAGGTGTAGGGCAGCACCAGGACCAGGTAGACGAATGCCAGGGTGAAGATCGACTCACTGACGTTGATGGACAGCCAACGATACTCGGGCGCCAGGCCGGCAACGAGCACAATGGCCGGAATGGTCAGCGGCAGCAAACACAGGAACTCGACGACGCGATTCAGGCGGGGCAGGCGCAAACGGACCCAGATCATCGTCGGCACTAGCAGGAGCAGCATCCCCACCGAGGTGATCACCGCCAGGACAAGGGACGCCAGGATCGCGGCGACCAGGTCCGGGGTTTGGAAGATGGTCTGCCAGGCGGCCAGCGTGCGCGGCGCGGTGTCAGTGCTGCCGCGGGTCGAAAACTCGAACATCGCGCCGATGGGAACCAGGAAGAAAGCCCCGAAGAGGAGGAACACGACCACCCGGAAAACCTGCAGCTTGAGCCGCCGATTTCGGCTCATCGCGCGGGGCGTGCTCTACGTGCGCTCACTGCAGCCATTTGGAGGTTCTCCGCTGTAACTGGGTATAGAGGACCATCACCACGGCGACGATCACGACCATGACGAGCGCCAGCGCTGAGGCGAGACCCGGCTGAGCGAGCCCGACTTCGCTGGTGAGCGTATTGGCGATCAGCAGCGAGGCGATGATGCTGCCCTGGCTGATCAGTGCCGCCGCGGTCGCGTAGGCCGAGAAGGCGTTGGCGAAGAGCAGCAGCATGCCGCCGAAGAAGGCCGGCGCCAGCAACGGTCCGGCGACATAGCGCCAGTAATGCCAGGTCCCGCCGCCAAGGCTCTCGGTCGCTTCGCGCCACTGCGGCCGGATCCCATCGAGCGCAGGCAGGAAGACGAGCACCATCAGCGGGATCTGGAAATAGGTATAAACGAGCACAAGGCCGCTGAGCTCGTAGAGCCAGATACCGTTGGCATAGATGTTGATCCCACGTTGCTGCAACCAGAGGGTGACGAAGCCGGCCAAGCCGATGGTGGCGAGGAAGGCAAACGCCAGGGTGACGCCACCGAACTGGGCCAGCACCCCACAGGCGGACGTCACCAGGCGGCGCAACACGCCGTTCGGGTTTCCGGTCGCCACCGCATAGGCGAGGACGGCGCCCAGGACGGCACCGAGGACGGCGCTTGCCGCCGACAGCACCACACTGTGGACGAAGGCGGCGACGATATACGACTGGTTCATCGCCGTCAGGTTCGACAGGGTGAATCCGCCAGGACCGAAGAATGAGCCGCCGACCGCAATCGCCGTCGGCAAGAGGAGAAAGAGACCGACATATGCCAGGAATGGCACAGCGCCAAGCCAATCAAGCGAGAAACGGCGCGCGCCCCGGAGGGGGCGGCGCGCCGTTTCGACCAGCGGTTTGGCGGCGACGGTCAACCGATAGCCTGAGCCCAGTGCGAGGCGAGGTAATCCTTCGCCTTGGTGGCCTGGGCATCGGTCAGGAAGGTCGGAGTGCCGCTCACCGGCGCCAACTTGGCGGCCGCAGCCGCGTCGAGCGTACCGGCCTTCTGCATAGCCGCCATCCGGACCGGCCGGGCGAGGCCTCTCAGCCAGGCGTTTTGCCCGGCGTCGGAGTAGAGGTATTCCATCCAGAGCCTGGCGGCGGCCGGATGGGGAGCGCCCTTATTGATGGCCTGGTTGTAGTAGTCGCCGAGGATGGCGTTGTTCGGCGTGAAGACCTTCCAGGTCGGCACATCCTTACCATGAGCGGCCGACAGGTAGTCCCAGTCGAAGACGACCGGCGTCGATCCGTTCTTCACTGTCGCGGTGGTTGCCGACACCGGCGTGAAGTTGCCCTTCACCTTCAGTTGGTGGAAGAAATCAACGCCTTTGCTGATGTCATCGGCCGAGCCGCCGTTGGCAATCGACGTCATCATCACGCCGTTCAGCGCCGCATTGGCTTTCGTCGGATCGCCATTGAGCGCGATCCTGCCCTTGAAGCCGGATCCGAGCAGGTCAGCAAACGACGTGATCGCCGGTACCTTCGCCGAGTCGTAGCCGATCGACATGTAGCCGCCGTAATCCTGGACCCAGAGGCCGGTCGCCTCCTTTTGGGTATCGAGAATGTCGTTCCAGGTCTGCACTTTGTAGGGCGCGTAGAGGCTCAAGTTGGCCAGCGTCACCGCCTTCCCGATGTCCAGGACATCGGGCGCCCTGGTGGTTCCAGCCAGCTGCTGGACCGCGTTGACCTCATCCTGGCTGGTGCCGTTTGGATTCGCTGAATCGATCGGAATCCCGTATTTGGCGGTGAAGCCGCTGATGATCTCGCCGTAGTTGGCCCAGTCGGGCGGTACCGCGATGATGTTGAGCTTGCCTTCCTTCTTGGCCGCGGCGACCAGGGCGTCGATCCCGCCCATATCGGCCGCCGATTTGGCGTTGGCCGCACTCGTGGTCGTCGAGCCGGTGCTCGTGCCACCACAGGCGCTCAAGAGGATCAGGGCTCCGGCCACGATGCCGAGGCGGCGCAGGCCGGGCTCCCAGCTCATCTACCGTCCCCCTCGAACCGGCCGCTCATGGCCAGAAAGTCGCGTCGCCGAAGCCAAGCGTATTCCATGTTCCCCTCCCTTCAGAGTTGGGCTAGTGTGTTTCCCCCCGTTTAACCATCTCCAGAACCGGATGTCAAGGAGCGGGCGATTAAGTCTTAAATACGAGCAGTGGATCAGTCGCCCCGCCCGAACTGCGCCCAGCCGGTCCCCGCCGGGGCCCGCTTCTGCCCGGCCTGTGGGGCGTCCGTCGCGCCTCGAGTCGACGCCGCGGAGCGCCGGGTAGTCACCGCGATCTTCGCTGACCTCGCCGGCTCGACGCGCCTGGGCGAACGACTCGATCCCGAGGTCATGCGCGACGTCGTCAGTCAGTTCTTCGAGATTGCCGGGCGGGAGATCCGCCGCCACGGCGGCACGGTCGAGCAGTTCAGCGGCGATGCCGCGGTGGGCGTCTTCGGATTGACCTCCTCGCACGAGGATGATGCCGAGCGCGCGGTGCGGAGCGCCTTTGCCATCGTCAAGGCTCTGGCGCCACTCCGAGCCGCCGTGCGCGAGCAGCACAACGTCGACGTCGACGTCCACGTCGGAATCGAGGCGGGCGAGGCCGTCAGTGGCGACCCGTTTGCCGGCGGCACGGCGGTAACGGGTGACGCCCTCAACGTAGCAGCCCGTCTGGAAAAATCTGCCGCGCCCGGTCAGATCCTGGTGGGTCCGGCCGCCTACGCCGCGACGAATCACGGCATCGAGTACGCGCCGATCGGTGACCTGGCGCTCGTTGGCAAGAGCCAGCCGGTGGCCGCGTACCAGCCCATTCGCTTCCTCGCGGATATCGGTGAAGCCCGCGGGCTGCGCGGTCTCGCCGCGCCGCTGCTCGGGCGCGACGAGGAGATGTTGCAATTGCTCGACACCGCCGAACGTGTCCGTCAGGACCGCAAAGCGGTGCTCTTTACCGTTCTGGGGCCGCCTGGAATCGGCAAGAGCCGCCTCGCCCGCGACGCCGGCGATCGACTGATGGCCCGCGGCTGGCAGGTCCTGCGCGGACGCTGCCTACCGTACGGCGATGGGATCACCTACTGGCCAGTCGGAGAGATGGTGCGGCAGGCCTCCGGCATCACCTCGGAGATGGGCGCCCTGGAAGCCATCGGGCAGCTGGTCGCCTCCTCACCCGAGTCGGCGGTCAGCGACCGCCTCGCTTTTGCCATCGGGCTTACCCGCGATTCTCCGGTAACGGGCACAGGCATCGACCGCGAGATCGCGTGGGCGTTCCGGCGCTGGGTTCAGGCGCAGGCGGCGCGGTCTCCCCTGCTGCTCGTATTCGAAGACATCCATTGGGCCGAGCCCGCCATGCTCGACCTCATCGAGTACGTGGCCACCTGGAGTGGTGAGGCGCCCGTCTTCATCCTTTGCCTGGCGCGCCCCGAGCTCCTCGACAAGCGGCCGGGGTGGGCGGCGGGTCGATATCAGGCGAGCCGGATCATGCTCGAGCCACTCAATCGAACCGAGTCGGCGGCGCTGATCGGGGCGTTGCTCACCGTCGAGGGCCTCCCGGACCGGCTGCGGAACGAAATGCTCGAGCGGGCCGATGGCAATCCGCTGTTCGTCGAGGAGCTGATCCGAATGCTCCTCGATGAGGGCACCATCATCCGGTCGGGTGGTCGTTGGATCGCCGCGCCGACGGTGTCCGAGGTGCGCGTGCCGAGCACCGTCGAAGCGCTCATTCGCGCTCGCCTCGACACACTGCCTCGGCTGGAGCGGAGCGCGTTGCAAGCCGGCTCGGTCATCGGACGGATCTTCGACCGACCGATGCTCGACGGCCTGCTGGACGATGTCGACCGACTCGATGCGGCGCTCGAGAACCTGATCCTTCGCGATCTGGTCAGCGAGGAGCCGCTGCCGGTTGGGCGGGCATCGTATCGCTTCAAGCACATCCTGGTGCGAGACGTGGCGTACGCGACGCTGCCCAAGGCGCGGCGCGCCGCGTTACACGCGCGGGTCGCAAAGGACCTCGCGTCGCAACCCGCGGACCGATCGGCGGAGCTCGTCGAGATTCGCGCCTATCACCTGGAACAGGCCGTGAGACTCGAAACCGAGCTACATGCCAGGCCGAGCGGGGCGTTACGGCAGGAAGCGGTCGCAGCCCTCGAGGCCAGTGGGCGAAAGGCATCGGCGCGCGATGATAACCGGGCCGCTCTGTCCTTTTTCGAGCGGTGCCTCGCGCTCGGCCCCGAGCCCGAAGCTCATCGGCTCGAGCTCGAGTGCGAGATGCTCGACGTCGAGTACCGCATCGGTCGCTATCCGCAAGCCAAGCAGAAATCCATCCGAGTCGGCGCGGCGGCTCGCGCCATTGGCCGCAAGGATCTCGAAGGGCGCGCCCTCCTCGCCCAGGGCCGCGCGATCTGGATCGGCGACCCTGAAGGCGGCGCGGAAAAGGCGCTTGCCAGGCTGACCGAAGCCCATAGGCTGCTCACTGAGGCAGGCGACCTGGCCCACCTCCAGGACGCCGCCTTCCAGCTCGGGTGGGGCGGCTGGTGGTACGGAAGGCTCGAGGAGGCGTGGCCCTGGTGGACCCAGGCACGTGAGATCGCACGCCAACTCGGAGACCGGGGCCTGGAGTCGCGTGCCCTCGTGCAGCTGGCCGGGATCCGCTATCACCAGGGCCGGATCGCCGAGGCGGTCGAGATGCGCCGAGAATCCGTCGAACTCAGCCAGACCGGAGGAAGTCGGGTGGACTGGGGTTTCGCGGTCATGCGATATGGATGGTTGGTTGCCCTCACCAGGTCGATCGACGAGGGGTTGCGCTTGTGCGAGTCGAGCATCCGTCCGATCGAGGAGGCGAGCGAAAACTGGGAACTGGCGTCGGCGCTGTACACCGCGGCACGCCTGCACCTCTTGAGGGGGTCTCTGGCGGAGGCGGTGTCGTACGGTGAGCGCGCGCTGGCCCTGTCGAAGGAAATGCAAGAGACAGGCTCTCGCCCAGAAATCGAGCGGGGTTTGGCACAGGCCCTGCTCGAGCTCGGTGATATCGACGGGGCCGACCTGCACGCTGAGGCCGGCGTGCAAGTCGTGGCCGCTGACGACTGGGCGTCGGTGGGAAGCACGACGATGGTGCTGGGTCTGGTGCGCGCGCGACAGGGACGGAGCCAGGAGGCTGAGTCGCTGCTCCGCCAGGCGATTGAAGTTACTGAGAGCACCGACTACGTTGCCGAACGCTGGGAATACTACCTTTCGCTGGCGGAGTTCCTCCTGTGGAAGGGACAGTCGAAGGAGGCTGATCCCTGGATCGCGAAACTTCGCGAAGTCACGGCGCTCTATGGCAAGGCTTCCCCACTCGCGGCGTACGTCGAGCGCCGACTGGCCGCGACCGTACCCTCGCACAAGTGATCGAGCACATCCTTATATAAGGGTCAGTAGTTCTACCCGACTTAGAAGCGCCAGCGGGTTGCGCTGAACAACTCGCCCCTGCCGTAGCCGAAGGCCTTCTTCGGAATGACTTCGTATAGCAGGGTGTCACCACCGTCGCCGTAGGCGGCGAAATCGCGAGCGCTGAAGTTAAAGGGCGGCCGGTATTTCGCCGCGAATGCATCGGCGACGTGTTCGATGGTGTGCTTGTCGCTCACCATGGCAGCGTCGCCTTCGACAACGAGGTCGAGACCTTCAGCGAGGGCGTTGCACCCGGTCGTGATGATGCAGTGAGAGTTCCCGGCAAGGTTCTGGGCTTTGCGTTCTGTACGGCCGGTGCTGAAGTACAGGGCGCCGTCCAGCCAAACGGACACCATGGGCGTGAGGTGCGGTCGTCCGTCCGGGCGCACCGTCGACAGCCAGTAGACCTCCGCCTTCTCGAGGCGCCGGCGCGCCTCCGCCCACGGCGTCGCCGTCGCACCATCACTGCTGAACTGTTGGTGCAGCTCGGCAACCGGTTCCTTCTTGGTCATTTCTTGCCTCCTCAGCCGTCGACGATCACGTAGGCCCGTACCGGGAAGGTGACACCACCCACCCACGCGATGGGAACCGCATGGAGCCGGGCGGTTGCATTGGGTGGCACGGCTTTCAGGTTGGTCATGTGTTCGCAGACGGGTATCCCAGCTTGCAGCAGCCTGCTGTGCGCCGGTCGCGACGGGTCACCGATGTCGTCGATGTTGAGCGAGTCAATGCCCACGAAGGCGGGCCCCTTCGACGCGAGCACGTCGCAGGCGTCAGCAGTCAGAAAGGGATTGCCAGCGAAATAAGCTTTCGTGCCCCAGTTGTCCGAGAAATCGGTCCGGACTAAGACGGCTCGACCCGCCAGCTCCAGCGTGCGAAACATGTCGGCCCCAATCGCACGACCAGCCTGCCTCGCATCGACGGTCGTCACCGGCAGATCCGCCAGGCGCTCAAGCGGAAGGCCGGCAAGATCCGTGCCGTCTCGGTAGCGATGT
>DATBYO010000046.1:0-59515 GCA_036513655.1 Candidatus Dormiibacterota bacterium
GGCGCCGCTGGGCTCGATGAACGCGATCGTCGACCACACCTTCCAGATCGCCGCCCAGCACCGGACCCGCTGGACGATCAAGCAGATGGGCCGGTCGGTGGAGATCATCCACCTGCGGCCGGACGCCGGCTTCCTGCGCCACTCGATGGACTTTGGCGCCACGGACTTCTACCTGAAAGAGGGCTACCGCTTCGCCTCCGAGGTTCTCGACGCCCGACGCAAGCGGCGCCGGCAGCCCGAGCTAGCCCCCCTGGCGGCGCCCGTCTACCACTAGAACCCGATCAGTCCGAGCGATCGGGGGGAAGAGGCGGCATGTACTGCCGGACATACCGGGAGTCCTCGATGTGATACCGCATGTGCTGCAAAACGAACGTAAGGTCGAACAGCGCCTCGACTAATTCGTCACCAGCCAGTCGGTCGTCGAGGAGCCGGGGGAGCAGCTCCAGGTACTCGCGGCTCGCGTCAGCCAGATCGGCAATCGCATGTGCCAGCGTGCCCGGCTCCTCGTGATCGCCAGAACTCAACTCGGCGATTGACTGGCATTGCTTCAGCCGTCGGTGGAGACTCTCTATGACCTCGGGCGAAACCACCGGTTCGCGCACGGCGGGGTTACCGCGAGACGCGGAAGCTGAAGTCGAAGGCCTTGACCGATTGGGTTAGCTGGCTCACCGAGATGTAGTCGACCCCGGCCAAGGCGTAGGCACGCGCATTGTCCAGGCCCACCTTGCCGGTGACTTCCACCTTGGCCCGTCCCTGCACCTGCCCGATCGCCTGCCGGACCTGCCCCGGCGGGAAGTTCTCGAGTAGCAGCACGTTGACCTTCGCCATCAGCGCCTGGTCGAGCTCCTGCATGTTCGTCACCGTGAGCTCGATGCGCTTGCCCGCGTGGGCCTTGCGCAGCTGGCGGACGATGTTCGGCACGCCCTCGCTCAGTGCCAGGTGCGACTCGGTGACGACGAGCCGGTCGGAAAGGCCCTTGTGCAGACTCACGCCGCCGCCCACTTCGACCGCGTACTTCTCCAGGAAGCGCAGGCCGGGCGTGGTGCGTCGCGTATCCAGGATGCGCGTCTTGGTGCCCTTGACGGCGTTCGCGAACTTGGCGGTTTGGGTGGCAATGCCGGAGAGGTGCTGGAGGAAGTTCAGGGCGGTCCGCTCGGCCCGGAGCACACTGACCGCCGGTCCGGAGACCCGAGCCACCAGCTGACCCCCCGCGAGCGCCATCCCGTCGGTCGCACGCGGCTCGAAGGTGATGTTCTTGTCGACCAGCTCGAAAACGCGCTTGAAGATCGGCAAACCCGCCAGAACCCCTTCCTCGTTGGCGATCAGCTTGCCGCGCGCCTTGACCTTGCCCGGGAAGAGTGACTCGGTGGTCAGGTCGCCATCCCCAACATCCTCGGCGAGCGCCTCTTTGATCAGCTTGTCCACCGCGCTCATCGGGAATCGCATGGTGACGACCGGCGGCGCTGCCGGACGCGGCTGTGGTGGGGGCGTGGGGTGCGGGACGGGCGCCGGGCGCGGGGGCATTCCGGGCGGACGGCCAGCCGTCCGCCAGGGCGACCCGAGCCCGAGGATCGTCGGCCGGGGAAACGGCATGATCGGGACGCCGGGGGCCAGCGGTGGCTGGGTCGGCACCGGCTGCGGAGCGGGGGCCGCGGCCACCACGGCTGGTTGGATCGCCGGCTGGCTGTGCGCCGGCACTACCTTGGGTGCCGAACGGGGCGCGGTCACGGCCTTTCGGCTTACCGATGCCGCCTTGCTGGCGCCTGATGCCGGCTTCGGGCGTGCCGATTTAATGGGCTTGGCCTTGACTTTTGAAGTTGTTGTGTGCCCCTTCGACTTTGAGCGCCGGTCTGAACTCAGTGGCGCTACGCTCCCAAAACGACGTTGTCGATCAATCTGATTGGTCCAAGTTTAACAGCGACCGCCAAAACGCTGCCCGGAATCGCCCGCTCAGGGCGACGGAGCGTGGTCTCGTCGACCACAGCCACATAATCGACGGTCAGCTCGGGCGTTCCGGAAAGCCGGTGGCGGGTAAGACCTTCCAACCGACCCGGGTCAGTTTCACCCTTGGTAAACGCCTGTGCCGCCTCGGTGATCGCCTGGTGGAGGACCGGGGCAAGCCGCCGCTCCGACGCGCTCAGGTAGACATTGCGGGAGCTCATCGCCAGGCCATCCGCTTCCCGGACGGTTGGTACGGCCACGATCCGGAGCGGCAGCGCGAAGTCGCGGACCAGCTGCCGCACCAGGACCACCTGCTGAAAGTCCTTCTGCCCAAAGTAGGCGCGCTTCGGTTGAGTCAAATTGAAGAGCTTGAGCACCACGGTGAGCACGCCCGCGAAGTGGCCGGGCCGGCTCTTGCCCTCGAGAACCTCGCCTAGCGGCCCGGGATCGACGCGGGTCTTGAAGGCCGACGGATAGATCTGGTCGACCGTCGGGTGGAAGATGACGTCCACTCCGAGGGCGTCGAGTCGGGCCCGGTCTTGCTCGAAGGGACGGGGATAATTCTTGAAGTCTTCGTTCGGCCCGAACTGGGCCGGGTTGACGAAGACGGTGACGATCACCCGCTGATTTTCCCGGCGCGCTCGAGCGACCAGGCTATCGTGGCCCGCGTGAAGCGCGCCCATCGTCGGGACGACGCCGATGTCGTCCCCGGCGTGCCGCCAGGCGATCGCCTGCTCCTGCATCGCGATCGCCGATTCGACGACGATCGACCTAGCGGGCGGAGTACTCGTGCTCAGGGGTGGGGAAGGCGCCGTCGCGCACGTCGTGATCGAACTGGCGGGCGGCGGCTTCGATCGCGTCTCCGAGTTTGGCGTACTCGCGGACGAACTTCGCGACGTGATCCGGGTTCAGTCCCAGGAGATCCTGGATGACCAGCACCTGACCATCGCAGTGCGGCCCGGCCCCGATACCGATCGTGGGCACAGTCAGCGCCTCGGAGGCACGCTGCCCGAGCGGGCTCGGGACGGCCTCCAGCACGATTGCGAATGCGCCGACGTCTTCCAGCGCCTTGGCGTCGTCGAGGATCCGCTCGGCCGCTTCATCACTGCGACCCTGGACCCGATACCCGCCGAACTGGTTGACGAAGGTGGGGGTGAGCCCGAGGTGCCCCATCACTGGGATCCCCATGGCCGTGAGCTGCCTGGTGTAGTCGATGACGCGCCCGCCTCCCTCCATCTTCACCGCCTGCACGCGGGCTTCCTGCAGGAAGCGGCCGGCATTGCGGATGGCATCGTCCGCCGACGCGTGATAGGCCATGAACGGCATGTCGCCGACGATCAGGGCGTTCGGCGCCCCCCGGACCACGGCACCGGCGTGGCGGATCATGTCGTCCATCGTGACGCTGAGGGTGTCTGGGTAGCCGAGCATCGTCGTGCCCAGGCTGTCGCCGACCAGCAGCACGGGAATCCCCGCGCGGTCGAGCCAGCGCGCGGTCGTGTAGTCGTAGGCCGTCAGCATGGTGAACTTCTTGCCCTCGGTCTTCCACTTGCGCAGGTCGCGGACGTTTACCGTCATGCCGCCGCCTCCTTCTTGGGCGCGAGGTTTTTCGTGCGCTCGGCGAGGAGCTGGTACACGCGGTGGAGCTCCGGATCGTTCCTGAGCGCGTCAAGATGCCGCTGGATGGTGCCCTCGTCGCCACGCGACGCGGGGCCGGTGATCGCCTCAGCCGGCGCGAGGTCTCGAAGGTTGTTGACCGCGCCGGCGAGCAGGGCCGTCATGCCCGGACCCGCAGTATCCGCACCGACGCCGGCCTCGGTGGCGAGCGCGATCGCTTCGGCTAACAGGGTGATCGGGTAGTTCGCGGCGAAGACCGCCGCGGCGTGGTAGAGGGCCCGGTCGACACCGGTGAGGTCGAACGGGTGGCCGCGCAGATCGCGGGCGAGCCGCATCAGCTGGTCGCGCAGCGGCGGGTCGGCGTCGATGCCGAAGTAGGTACCGGCGACATTGCCGACCGCCTCCGGTCCTCGCCGGAAGGTCTGCAGCGGGTGAAAGACGCCGGTGCGAAGGCTGGCCTGGGCGAGCGGGCGCAGTGCCGTGCGGTCCTGGGCGCCGCTGAGATGGACCGCCGCCTTCCCGGCGGCCGAGCAGAGCGACTCGACCATGTCGGAAGCCAACGGCAGGATGACATCGTCCGGAACGGCCAGGATGGTCAGGTCCGCCAGGTCGATCGTGGTTGCCGGGCTCTGGCAAGCGCGGGCGCCCAGCTCGACAGCCAGGTTACGGACATTGTCCGGATTGCGGCCGCCGATCGCGGCGATGGTGTAGCCGGCCTGGTGGAGGGCGCGGCCCAGGGCCGAACCGGCTCTGCCGGGTCCGATGATGGCGATGGTCGGCTTCTGCATGGTTCCGTCTCGGTCCAGTGGATCCAAGCGGGTACGTTCAGTGTAACGCGGAAACCGACCGCCGTCTTACAGGTTGCGGCGGTTAGGCGGGGGTCGGCTCCAGGCGGCCCGGCGGGATCTCGGGACCGCGGTCGTCGGCCTTGGGCTGGGCCTGCGGCGGGCGCGGGGTGTCGGCCTTCGGCCGCTCGGGCACGGGCGGTACTATCCCGTCGGGCGAGTTGATGACGGCGTCCATCTGCCAGCCCTCGATCGTTTCTTCCGTCTTGAGATACTCCGCCAGCTGGACGAGCTTGTCGCGGCGCTCGGTCAGAATCTTCTTGGCGCGCTGGTAGCCAGCGTCGACGAGCCGGTGGACCTCCTGGTCGATCTCACCCGCGATCTCCTCACTGTAGTTGCGCTGCTCGCCGAGGTCGCGGCCGAGGAAGACCAACTCCTCCTTGTGGCCGAAGGTGAGCGGCCCGAGCTTGTCGGACATACCCCACTCGGTGACCATCCGGCGCGCTAGCTTGGTGGCCTTGCCGATGTCATCCGATGCGCCCGAGGTGATGTCCCCGAAGATGAGCTCTTCCGCCACACGGCCGCCGAGGATGACCGCCATGTCGTCGTTCAACTCGCTGCGCGAGACCAGGTAGCGATCCTCGGTGGGCAGCTGCATCGTCCAGCCGAGCGCCATGCCGCGCGAGATGATCGAGACCTTGTGAACAGGGTCGGCGTTGGGCAGCGACTTCGCTACGAGGGCGTGGCCGATCTCGTGATAGGCGATCACATTCTTCTCGCTCTCGGTGATCATCCGCGACTTGCGCTCGGGGCCGGCGATGACACGCGCGATCGCTTCTTCGAGCTCGACCTGTCCGATCGCCTTCTTGTTGTTGCGCGCCGCGAGGATGGCGGCCTCATTAATAAGGTTGCTCAAGTCCGCGCCGGAAAAGCCGGGCGTTTGGCGGGCCAGGACCTCGAGGTCGACCTGCCCGTCGAACGGCTTGTTGCGGGCGTGGACTTCGAGAATGGCGCGGCGACCGCGAATATCGGGGCGGTCGAGCGTGACATGCCGGTCGAAGCGACCGGGGCGCAGCAGCGCCGGGTCGAGGACGTCCGGCCGGTTGGTGGCGGCGATCACGATCACGTGGGTGTTGGTCTCGAAGCCGTCCATCTCGACCAGGAGCTGGTTGAGGGTTTGCTCGCGCTCGTCGTGGCCGCCACCCAGCCCTGCCCCGCGCTGCCGGCCAACGGCGTCGATCTCGTCGACGAACACGATGCACGGCGAGTTCTTCTTCGCCTGGTCGAAGAGGTCGCGCACGCGCGAGGCGCCGACCCCGACGAACATCTCGACGAACTCGGAACCCGAGATGCTGAAGAAGGGCACGCCGGCCTCACCCGCCACCGCCTTCGAAAGCAGCGTCTTACCGGTGCCTGGCGGTCCCACCATCAGCACCCCCTTCGGGATGCGCGCCCCGAGCGCGGTGAACTTCTCCGGGAACTTGAGGAACTCGACAATCTCGGTGAGCTCCTGCTTGGCCTCCTCCACCCCGGCGACGTCGTTGAAGGTGACCGCCGGCTTGTCGCCGCTCAGCAGGCGGGCGCGGCTGCGACCGAAGGAGATCGCCTGGTTGTTGCCGCTCTGCGTCTGGCGGAGCATGTACCACATGAACCCGCCGATCACCAGGAACAGGATGACGTTCGGCAGGATGACGGAGAGCAGCAGGTTCGATGAGCTCGGTTGCTCGGTGTTGAACGGGACGTTGTCCTCGATCAGCTTGGGTTCGATCTGGTAGGTGTCGCGGAAGGTCGTCTTATAACTTTTCCCGCTGGTGTCGATCCAATCGACCTCGGTGCCGTTGCCCTTGATCGTGGCCGACCTGATGGTGTGAGCGTCCGCCGCCGAAATCAGCTCGGAGGTCGTCCTATCGGTCGGCGTCGCGGCGACGTTGAAGCTCTTGTAGCTCGCCCAGATGATCGCCAGCAAACCTGCGAGCAGGATGAAGTAAAAGATGTTGCGGTTTCGGCCTCTCATGGCCACGCTATCTTAACACCGGCTTTTTAAGAATCCTGTTACCCAACACGAAGTAGAACGAGTTCAGCGGCGCTCTATTTCGAGGTGCAGCTGGCGGCGTGTCGCGGGGGTGACGCGCTTGTTCTGCGCCACCGTTACGCCGGGGATCCACACGATTTCCTCCTGGTCGGAAACGACCGGCCAGGCGTCACGGAGATGTCGCGGAACATGGGCGTCGACCAGGATGTCCTGGAGGCGCTTGGCCTGCCCGAGGCCGAGCGCTTGCATCCGGTCGCCGGGCCGGCGGGTTGCCACCACCAGCGGCAGCTGGACGAGGTCGGCATCGAGGTGACCGACCTGGTCGCGCGCCTTGAAGGCGGCGGGCTCGCAATCGCAGATCCTGGTGGTCAGCCGTGCCGGCTCCGGGGGTTGCGGGTTGGCCGATGGTTCGCCGCGGCGAAGCGCTTCGACCTCGAGGAAGCCGGCGTCCGGAATGAGCCGGCGGATGACCCGCCGCTGCAACGCCGGCGGCAACCTGGCGAACGCGGCGCGCTCGCCGGCGAGGTCGTCCGGCAGTCCGGCAATCTGTTGGTCGAGGAAGCGGTCTTCTTCGCTGAGGATGTCGGCGGTGCGCGCCAGCAACTCGCGCGCCGCCGGATCGAAGGCGTCGATCGCCGGGAGGAGTTGCTGCCGGAGGCGATTACGGGTGAAGCGCGGGTCATCGTTGCTCGGATCGCGCAGTGGCGTGAGGTGAAGTCGCGTCAGATAGGCCTCGATCTCCCTCCGCGAAATGTCGAGGAGTGGTCGCGCGAGGCCGGCGTCGCGGCGACGCATGGCAGCAAGACCTCGCGAGCCGCTACCGCGAAGCAGGTGGAGCAACAGGGTTTCGACCTGATCGTCCTGGGTGTGGCCGAGGGCAATCGCGGTGCTGTTCGTGTCCGCGGCGGTTTGCCGCAGGAAGGCGTGGCGCGCGGTGCGGGCGGCGCTTTCGGTGTGTGGCGTCCGGTCTGGCGCCCGCGCCGTGCGGAAGTCATAGCCCCAGGTCGCCGCCATCGACGCCACGAAGTCACGGTCCCGCTCGCTGTCGGATCGCCAGCCATGGTCGAAATGGGCGACGGTGAGGTGCAGGGGGACGGCGGGAAGGATCTCGCGCAGAACCGAGAGCAGCGCCAGCGAGTCTGGTCCGCCCGACACGGCGACGACGACGCGCTCGCCCGGCTCGAAGATGCGGTGGAGGCTTACGGCGATTGCGACCCGGCTGGGGAGCATCATTGGAATGGCGGAGGCAAGGATCGAACTTGCGACATACCGGGTATGGGCCGGTTGCTCTACCACTGAGCTACTCCGCCCAGAGCATCGGTTAGTTTAGCAAGGATGTCGCCATCATTTGCCGAGATCGCCCCTCGATACGACGCGCTGCGGCCGCTCTCCGCGGGGGATCGCGCGCGCTTGGAGACCATGCTGCGCGAGGCCGCGCTTACGGCCGGTGATCTGGTCGTCGACGTCGGCTGCGGCACCGGGCGGTTGACGCTGCCGCTGTCGGTGATGACACCGGGGCGCGTGGTGGGCGTGGATTCGGAGGCGCGCATGCTCGACGTGGCGCGGGGCAAGGACGCGGCCGGCCGGGTCGAGTGGGTCCGAGGGAGCGCCTACCGCATCCCGGTGGACAAGGACGCCGCGGCCCTGGTGATGATGATCATGGTGGTCCATCTCCTGCGCCAACGGGTGCGTGCCTTTACCGAGGCACGCCGGATCCTTCGGCCGGGCGGGCGACTCAGCCTCTGGACGTTCACACCGCGTCATGTCGAAGAGTTCTACCTGAACGCCTACTTCCCGAGCATCGCCGTCATCGACCGACCGCGGTTTCCCTCGGTGGCGGTCCTCAGCGGCGAGCTGCGACGCGCCGGGTTCGATGAGGTGCGGGCGGAGGTGCTCGACGAGCCCCGCCAGATGGGCTTGGCCGACGTCGTCGACCGGGTGCGCGGCCGGTACATCTCGACGCTGGCGATGCTGCCGCCGCTCGAGTACCGGCTGGGGCTGCAGCAGCTCGAGGAGATGCTGGCCCGGGACCGCGCGATCCGGCTGACACAGCGCTCGGAGTGGGCGATCCTCACCGCCCGGAAATAAAAGAGGAGCCGACGGGCTCCTCTGTTGCTAGCTTGGTTGCGGCGGCGAGATTCGAACTCGCGACCTTCGGGTTATGAGCCCGACGAGCTTCCACTGCTCCACGCCGCGTGCAGCCTCAAACCGAGGCGAGAGCGTCATTCTAGGCGGGTCAGATCGCCCCCGTCAAGCCGCCTGCCGGCCTTACTTGAAGCGGCCGCCTCGCTTGGCTTCGATGTTGCGCTTGATGTCGAGCAGGCGTTCTTCGCTGGTCTTCAAGAACTTCGAGAGCTTCTCCTCGAACACCGGGTCGGCGCCCTCCGGCAGCTCGCGCTTTCCGCGGCCCCCGCGCCGGTAAGAGCGCGGTAGCACGGGCGCGGACATCCCAGCCGGGCCGTCCGGGACGGCCGCCTGCTTCAACGAAAGGTCCATCTTCCCGTTGGTCGAGTCCACGTTGAGGACCTTGACCTTGACCTTGTCGTTCATCTTGACGTGGTTGTTGACATCGCGAACGTACTCGTTCGCGATCTCCGAAATATGAACCAGCCCCGTCCCCGCTCCCTCGATCTGTACGAATGCCCCGAAGTTCGTTATCCCGACGACCGTTCCTTCCACCACCGTCCCAGGCGTCACTGCCACCTAACCCGCAGACCCTCCTAATGCCATAGACTCCTCCACCAGTTTTCGATCGTACCGATCACGCCGCCGTCGTGCTTCCCCGTTGTTCGCGGTGTGCTGGAGCTCGGCCCCGAGCTTGGCGACGCCGATCCGCCGACGGCCGCCGGCACTGCCGAGTCACTTGGCTTAACGATGACATAAACCTGCTCACCAGGTCGGGCAAAGCCGGCTTTGCGGGCCGCCTCCTCCATGGCAGCCGGTGAACCCCCAACGGAGAGTTCCTTCCGCGTTTGCTCGTTGGAGGCGGCCATCTGCGCGTTGGTGTCGCGCAATGTTTGCACCTCGTGATTGAGCCGCAGGTTGAGCATCAACTCCGATCCGAACGCCCACACTCCCCAGAGAACGATCGCCCCGACGACAACCCAGATCAACCGATCGGGCGCGGCGAGGTGAACCTTGGCGCGGGAGGCTTTGGGTTCGGAAGTGCTCAAGACGTGATCTGGGATCTCTGGATGGTCAAGCCGGCCCGAAAACGGACAGATTATAGGGACGCACCCGGGGCTTGGCAAGGCCGGCAACTCCGGATTGCGTCATCCGTTGCGCTTGGCGGCTTCCCAGTAACGGTCCAATTCATCCATCGGGAGGTCCTTGAGCGCCCGACCGTCGGCGCGGGCCGCCTGCTCCATCATGCGAAAACGCGCCTCGAAGCGCCCGGTCGTGCCGCGAAGCGCGTCCTCGGGATTCATGCCGAGCTTGCGGGCGACGTTGACCAGGCTGAACAGGAGGTCGCCAAACTCGGCCTCACGGGCTTCGACGGTGGGCGCCTGGCGCAGCTCCTCCAGCTCTTCCCGCACCTTCTCCAGCGCGCCGTCGACGTCCGGCCAGTCGAAGCCGACGTTGGCAGCCCGCCGCTGCAGGGACCAGGCCCATTGCAGCGCTGGGAGCGACCGTTGCACGCCGTCGAGCGCAGACTCGCGCCCGTATTCCTCAGCCTTCAGCGCCTCCCAGTTGCGGACGACCTCGTCGGCGCCGTTGACGACCGTCGACCCGAAGACATGGGGATGGCGGCGTACGAGCTTCTCACGGACGGCGTCGGCGACGTCGCCCAGCGTGAACTCGCCGGTCTCATCGGCGATCACCGATTGCATCAGGACCTGCAGCAGGACGTCGCCCAACTCTTCGCGGAGCTTAGCCATCGACTGCTCGTCGATCGCTTCCAGGACCTCGTAGGCTTCTTCCAGCATCGTGGCGCGCAGCGACGCGTGGGTCTGCTCGCGGTCCCAGGGGCAGCCGTCTGGCGAGCGCAACCGCCGGACGACGTCGACCAGCTCCGCGAGCCGCCGGATGTCGTCAGTCATCGATACGGTAAGCGGTCGCCTCGACCTCCACCAGCCACTTCGGGTCGAGCAGACCGCGAACGCCGACCAGTGAGGTGACCGGCTTGATGGCGCCGAAGACTTCACTATGCGCCCGACCGATCTCGCGCCAGCGGCGGGGCGCCATTGTGAAAATCCGGGTGCGGGTCACGTCATCGAAGCCCGCCCCAACCCCCGCCAACGCCTCGCCGATGACCCGCAGGCACTGCCGGGTCTGCTCGTAGACATCGGCCCCACCCACCGTCGAGCCGTCATCGTCCGTTGGCGCGCAGCCGCTGATCTCGATCGACGGGCCAATCCGCACCGCGCGGGCATAGCCGACGATCCGCTCCCACTTACGCCCGGTCGTGAAGACCTGGCGATTCACGCCGGAACGGGCGATGTGCAGAACGCGCAGCGGTGTGCCGCGATGGGGATCACACTGAGGCATTCAGGGCACTTGCGGGTCGTCGGGTCCCCAGGCGGATCCTGGCGCAACCGGGCGATCAATCGGTTGAGCGGCAGAACCACAAAGAAGAAGACGGCGATGGCGACCAGCACGAAGGCCAGGACGGCGTTGAAGAAGTCGCCGTAGCGGAAGATGCTGTGGTTGATGGTGAACGTGAGACTCGAAAAGTCTGGCTTGCCAGCGAACGCCGCGATCAGTGGCGTGATCAAATCCTTGACCAGGGCGGAGATCACGGCGCCAAACGCGGCGCCGAGGACCACGGCGACCGCAAGGTCGAGCATGTTTCCACGAAGCAAGAAGGCCTTGAATTCCTTCGCCATATACGCCTCCAATCGGCCTTGATACGTCCCGTGAGCGTCGGGCGGTGGCCGTAGTCTACGTCGTCAGACGGCGAGCGCGACTCGTCCCAGGCGTTCGACCTCGCCCAGGACGTCGACCAGGCGCTCTTTCCACTGGGGACCGGCCTGCGTGAGGGAGATCCGGACCTTGCCGAACCGCACATAGAGGATCGACCGGAACTGGGCCTCGAGCCGGCGCTCGTCGCCGTTCCACCCGACCGGCAGCCGCAGCACCAGCCAGTCACCGTCGGTCTCGACGGCGGCCACCCCGGCGGCGCGAGCCAGGCGTTTGACCCGCAACGCATAGAGAAGGTTGCGGACCGGCGACGGGAGCTTGCCGAAGCGGTCGACCAGGTTGCGCTCGGCCACCGCGAGGCCCTCTTCGTCCTCCACCTCCGCAAGATCGTGGTAGACCTGCAGGCGGAGTTTTTCGTCGGGGACATACTCGCGCGGCAGGAAGTGTTCTATGGGCAGATCCAGGGTGAGGCCCGCCGGCATCTCGATCGGCTGCCCGGTCTTCTGCGACTCCACGGCCTCGCGCAGCATCGAGTTGTAGAGCTCCAGTCCGACCGCGGCGATGGCGCCGTGTTGCTCCACCCCCAATAGGTTCCCCGCGCCGCGGATCTCTAGATCCTTGAGGGCCAGCTTGAATCCAGACCCCAGGTCGTGCAGCTCCGAGATGACGTCGAGCCGCTTGTCCGCGTTCTCGGAATGCGACTTCAATGGGTTATAGAGAAAGTAGGCGTAGGCGCGTTGCCCGGCGCGGCCCACGCGGCCACGCAACTGGTACAGCTGGGCGAGTCCCATCCGGTGGGCATCGACCACCACGATCGTGTTCGCATTCGGGATGTCGAGCCCGGATTCGATGATCGTCGAGCAAACCAGGACGTCGGCTTCGCCCGTGACGAATTTCACCATCACCTCGGCCAGCGTTGACTCCGGCATCTGTCCATGGCCGACCAACACCCTCGCGTTGGGCACGAGCCGCTTGACCCGCTCCTCGGCCTTCTTGATCGTCTGCACGCGGTTGTAGACATAGAAGACCTGGCCGCCACGTTGCAGCTCGCGCTGGATCACTTCCTTGATCAGGTCGTCGTCATCCGCGGTGACAAACGTCTTGATCGGCAGGCGCTCCTCCGGCGGCGTCTGGATGACGGAGAGATCGCGGATGCCGGCGAGCGCCATGTGCAACGTCCGCGGGATCGGCGTCGCCGAAAGCGAGAGCACGTCAACCGAGGCGCGGAGCTGCTTGAGCTTCTCCTTCTGCATCACGCCGAAGCGCTGCTCCTCGTCGAGAATCACCAGGCCGAGGTCTTTGAAGCGCACATCCTTCTGCAGCAGGCGGTGTGTCCCGATGACGACGTCAACCTCGGCGGTCTGTAACCGGCGCAGGATGTCGGCCGCCTCGGCGTCCGAGCGGAAACGGGAGAGCATGTCCACCTTGACCGGGAACGGCTGAAAGCGGTCGCGGAAGGTCAGGAAGTGCTGCTGGGCGAGCACCGTGGTCGGGACCAGGATCGCCACCTGCTTGCCGTCCATCACGGCTTTGAAGGCGGCGCGCACCGCCAGCTCGGTCTTGCCAAAGCCGACGTCGCCGCAGAGCAGCCGGTCCATCGGGCGGGAGTCTTCCATGTCGGCCTTGATCTCCTGCATCACACGGATCTGGTCGGGCGTTTCGTCGTAGGCAAAAGACTGCTCGAGCTCCTGCTGCCAGGGGCCGTCCTCGGAAAAGGCGTGGCCCTCGACGAGCTGCCGTTTCGAATAGAGATCGAGCAGGTCATGCGCGACTTCTTCGACGGACTCGCGCACCTTGCGCTTCGCGCGGTCCCATTCGCCGGTTCCCAGTCGCTGGAGGCGGGGCGCCGCATCTCCTCCGCCGACATATTTCTGCACGCGCTCGAGGTGCTCGACGGGGACGAAGAGCTTGTCGCCGTCGGCGTACTCGAGCTGCATGTACTCGCGCTCCTGTCCGTCCTCGCCCATCAACCGCATACCGGTAAAGCGCCCGATGCCGTGGTCGACATGGACGATCAGGTCGCCCGGTTCGAACTCCAGCTCCCAGGTGGCGCTCCGAGCCCGGACGACGCCGCGCCGGACGCGCTGGCGCAACCCACCGAAGAGGTCGGTATCGCCGTAGACCTCCAAGTGTTGCGAGGGCACGCGGAAACCCTGGGCGACCGGCTGGTTGCCTAGCACGACCAGCCCGGAGGCCAGCGGCGTCTGCGACCAGAGAAAGACGCCGCCCGCCGGGTAGACGTCGCGATCTTCGAGCAGCTCTCGAAGCCGGGGTTCCTGCTGGGTCGCGATCAGCACGCGCGATTTTGCGCGGGCGTCTAACCGGACCCGGTCGGAAAAGGCGTCGATCCGGCCGGCATAGGCATCCACCGGCTCGAACCCGAGATCGATCGATCCCAACTCGGCGCCCCTGGCGACCTCGAGCCTCCGCCAGGCAAGGGCGGCCTGCCGCAGGCTGCTGATCGAGACGAGTCCCGGCCGAAGCCGCTGCGGCAGCTCGCCGCGGTCGATCTCAACGGCGACGAGTTCCTGCAGCTCCTGCTCGCGCTGCTCCGCCTGGGCCAGCGACCGCCGGCCGTCGAGGGGCACGATCAGCGCATCCGCCGGCAAGTGACTCAAGAGCGTCGGCTGCGATGGGTCGAGGTAAGCCTGAAAACCCTCGATGCCATCGAAGTACGCGCCGGATCGCACCCGCTCGATGTCCGCCAGCCATTGGTCCCGTACTTCCGGAAGCGTCTGACTGAAGTCGAGTTCCGCGAGCGACCGCTCCGCCGCGGCCACCGCCTCCGGGGTCAGGATGACTTCCGCCGCGGGAAGGATGCGGGCACTGGCGATGCTGCCAACCGAACCCTGCGATTCGACGTCGAACTCGCGGAGCGACTCCAGCTCGTCGCCGAAGAACTCGCCGCGAAGCGGGCGCCGCCGGTCAGGTGGGAAGCAGTCGAGGATCCCGCCCCGCAGGCTGAACTCGCCGCGTCCCTGGACCAGCGGCTCCCGCCGATAGCCGAGGGTCGTCAGCCGGTGGAGGAGATCGTCGAGCGAGTAGGTTTGCGCCGGCGTCAGCGTGAAGCTCCAGCGCCGCAGCGCGTCGGCGGCCAGCGCCGGCCGGGTCATTGCGGTCCAGGAGCTGAAGCAGACGACCGGCTCGCCAGATCCGAGTGCATCAACGGCTTCGAGCCGGCGCCGGACGGTCTCTTCGTCTGGCGCGAGGCGATCGAACGGCAACGTTTCGACCGCGGGAAAGACGACGGTCCGCACGTCCTCGCGGAACCAGGCGCCCGCCTCCTGGAATGATCCCTCCGGGTCGTTGACCAGCGCCAGGACCGGGCGGCGCGACCGCAGCGCCAGCCAGACGGCGAAGACGGGGAGCGCGCTCGACGGGAGTCCATGCGCGTCGAGTTGGGCGACGGCAGCCGTCCACCACGCCTCGAGCCGGCCCCGGGCCGGGAGGCGGTCGATCAATTCGAGCAGGGTCTCCGTCACTGATTTCCAGCCATGCAAAAATGCGCCCGCGGCACCGTGCCGGGGCGTGTGGACGTCAGCTTACCATCGGTTTCGCCGGTTGAAACGGATCGAATCCGATGTCGTCAGCGGCGGCGCAACGTGTACCAGTGCGAGCCAAACGGATCGGTGCCGGGCCGCGCCTCGACCAACTCGAAGTCCGCAAATCGGCTGCGAACGTCATCGGGCGATACTCCGATCGGAAAGAACGGTCGGCGGCTGGCACGCGGCTGGCGGCCGAACGCGTAGAGCAGGAAGGTGGCACCTGGCCGGGCCATCGCCGTCACCTGTCGCGCGTAGGCTGCTTGCGACGTCTCCGGAAGGGAATGGAAGCATCCCTGGTCGAAGAAAAGATCAAAGCCCGGTTCGATCGGCAATATGTTCAGCCGGGTGACATCGCCGACGAGGAATGTTGCGAACAACCCGGCGGCCGCGGCCTTGGCGCGGGCAACCCGAATCGGCCGTAGGACGAAATCCACGCCCGTCACCTGCCAGCCTTTGCTCGCCATGTAGACAGAGGTCGTTCCCGTGCCGCAGCCAAGGTCCAGGGCGCGGCCGGCGGGCAAACGCCGCCCTCCCTCGATCACCTCCACCAGCTCCGGCGGCGGAATGCCACTGTCCCACGGCTTGAACCCCAGCCGATACGCCAGCCGAAAGAAGAGGGATGAGCCGAACGTCATTGGCTGGCGAAACCGAAGTCGAGCAGCGCCGCAGCTTCCTCGAAGATTCGGGGCGATCCCATCACGACGACGAGAAGATGCCGGCCGTCCCTGGTTGCCGTCGCGATCAGGCAGCCGCCTGCGTGGCCCGTCCAGCCGGTCTTCAGCCCCGTGGCGCCGCGGTACGTGCGGATCAGATCGTTCAGGTTATACAGCGTATAAGCGTGATGGGTGGCGCTCGCCGGCAACGTCAGGCGGGGCATGCTCGCCATCGCCGTCACCTCCGGAAATTGCGTCTGCAGCTGGATCGACGCCGTCGCCAGGTCGGCCGCCGAGGTGTAGTGGGCGGGGTCGTCGAGACCGATCGGGTTGACGAAGTGCGTGTCGACCATCCCGAGCGCCGCCGCCTTCGCGTTCATGCGCGCGATGAAGACCGCCCGCGATGTGGCCGCCTCGGACAGCGTGATCGCGGCGTCGTTTCCGGAATTGAGGAAGAGGCCATACAGCAGCTCCCGCACCGTCAGTCGCTCACCGACGCGGAGTCCCATCCGGGTCGAATCCCACGGAAGCTGGTTGATGGAATTGGGGACGGTGATCAGTTGGTCGAGCCGAAGGTCGTCAAGGGCGACGAGCGCCGTAACAACCTTGGTCAGGCTTGCTGGGGCGTGCCGGCCGTGAGGATCGACCTGAAACAGGGTCTTGCCGGAATCCATGTCGAGAAGGATGGCCGAGCGGGCCTTGATGACCGGCACCGGCGGCGCCGTGGGGGCCAGCTCGTAGATCTCGACCGGCAGGGACGCCGACCCGGTTGCGGCAAGCCGCGACTCGGCCGCAACCGGCATCAGCAGCGCGAGCAGCAGCAGCCAGATCCGCATCTAGCGTCAACAGAACCATTCGTGGCGGGCTCACGCAAGGGCCTTCAGGACCAACGACACCGCCTGGAAAATTACTGACCGGTCAGGCAGCGGCGGCGGCGTCACCACGGGCGTCCTCGATGGCCGGCGCGTCGCCGGCGTCGTCGGCCGCACCCTCAGCGACCGCGGCCGGGTGGCGCAGCATCAAGGTCGCGACGAACCAGGCCATCCCGATCGCGATCAGGATGTCGCCCGCGCTCGCGATGCCGGGAAACGGTGCCGGCAAGGCAAATCGATCGTCCAACCAGGCGAAGTTCGTGTGGGGACCAGCGAGGACGTAGGTGTCCGCACGACTGCCGACCGCGGCCAGCACGCCCTGGCCGTCGACCGGCATCCGTCCACCGTTCGCGGCGCGAACGATCTCGTTGCAATACGCCCCGAGGGCGCCGCAGGCGACCGGGTAGACGCGCCGCCAGACCGCCCAGATGCCTGCGACGATGGCCAGGCCGAGCGGAAGCAGCCACGAGAGTGGGCCCGGCGTGACCTCGCTGACCGCCAGGACGGCCCCGGCGACTACCAGCGGCCGGACCGGGATCGGAATTCCCCGAGCAAACACGTGGCTCGCCCGCCCACCGAGCAGGAACCCCGCGAAAATCCCTGCCACGGTGACGAGCGTGCCGTCGGCAACCTTGAGGGCAGCCGGCTCGAGCCACGGGGTGCGCCACGCCAGCGCCAGCAGGGCCCCGGCCGCGAGCATGGAGACGGTCAGCCGGCGCTGGGTCCTGAAAGCGTCCCGGAAATCGGTGGCGGTGAGCCCGGCCTGCAGCAACGCGCTGACGACCGGCCCCAACGCGTAATAGACGACCATCAACGCCGCCGTCGCCGCCACGAAATGCGCCGTGTCGCCGAACCCGACCAGTCGGAAGGTGATCGCACCAAAGACCGCTGCGAGGATCCACTGTGAAGTTGCGGTCAGCTGGGTCGACCAGGTCTGGCCTTTCAGGAGGCTGGCGAGCGGCGCGGCGGTAACGGCCACCAGCACCGTGATCTCGGGATGTCGGCGAAACATGATGATGGCGGCGAAGAGCGTGAGCTTCGGGAGTTCTCCCCAGCGGGCTCCTTCCTTCGAGCCGAACAGGAAGTCGTCCACGATGCACATGCCGATGAAGCTGATCCAGGCCCAGGGCGCCTGGTAAGGCTGGGCCGGCAGCACCCAGCCGACGACGGCGCCGAGCAACGCGGCGAGGCCCGCGACCCAGATCAGGGCGCGAATCGATCCAGGGCTGGCCGAACGGTGCAGGAAGCCCAAAGCTGGCGAGAGTGCAACGGCGCCGGCCGGGCCGCCTTTTGGGTGCTTTACGCTACGGGGCGATGTTCCGCCGGAAACCCGCCCCGCTGCCGCCGGCCGACCGCTGGCTCGTGATCGGACTGGGCAACCCCGGCCGGGAGTATGAGCGGTCGCGCCACAACCTGGGCTTTTTGGTGGTCGACGAGCTGGCCCGCCGCCACGGGGCCCGGGTGACCGACCGCACCGCAAAGTCGCTTACCGGTCGGGTCCGCGTCGGCGAGCGGGAATTGATCCTCGCCAAGCCGCAGACGATGATGAACCTGTCCGGGCTGGCGGCCAAGGCTTTGCGGGCGAAGTACGGAGTGCCGCTGGAGCGCACGCTCGTCATCCATGACGAGCTCGATCTGCCATTCGGACGGCTACGCATCCGCAAAGGCGGCAGCTCGGCGGGCAACCATGGGATGGATTCGGTGATCGAATCCTTTGGCAGCAAGGACTTCATCCGTTTTCGCGTGGGCATCGGCCGCCCGCCCGGAAGCGGCGTCGACTACGTGTTGAGCCCCTTCACCGCCAACGAGCGAGCCGAGGTGCCCGACGTCGTGAATCGGGTCGCCGATGCCGTCCTCTTTACGACCGAGCATGGCCTCGATCGGTCCATGACCGAGTTCAATCGCGTCTAGGCAGGAAATAGGCAAGGACGGCGAGGCCGGCCACGGCCGTGAGGGCCCCACCAAGCCAGACCGCCGTGGACGGGCCAAAGAAGTGAGCCACGATGGCGGCGAGGACGTTGCCCACCGGTGTCACCCCGATGAACAGCACCGAGTAGAGGCTGACCATGCGGCCCTGCATCCGGTCAGGGGAGCGAACCTGCACGAAGGTGTTGGTGCCGATCGTGTATACAGCGAACGACCAACCAATGACCAGCAGCAGCAGGATCGCCTGGGTGAAGTTGGGCACGATCAAGAACAGCAACTCGACCCCGGCAAAGAGCAGCGCGCCGAGGACGATCCGGCGAGGCTCGAGCAGAAGTCCACCGGCGATCGTCATGGTCAGCGCGCCAATCAGCGATCCAACGCCCTGTGCCGCAAACAGGTAGCCGAGGGTGTCCGCGTTGGCATGCAACACGAGACGGGTGAAGAGGGGCAGCACCAGATTGAAGTTCGCGCCGAACGTGCCGGCCACGAACAGCAGGAGAAAGAGGCCCGCGAGCGAGGGCGTGCGCGCGACGTAGCGCAAGGCTTCGCCGATCAGCTGCAGCGCGGTCTGCGGCGGCCCGGGCGTCAGTGGCCGGCGGCGGATCGTCAGCAGCGCCACGATCACACCCAGGTAGCTGATCGCGTTGAGCCAGAAGCAGGCCGCAACGCCGAACCCTGCAATCGCGATGCCGCCCAGCGCCGGGCCCAGGATGCGGGCCAGGTTGAAGGCGATGGAGTTCAGCGCGACGGCACTGGCCAGCTCCCCCCGACCAACCATTTCGAGGACGGTGGCCTGGCGGGCCGGGAAGTAGAACGCCTGGTTCACGCCCAACACGGCGGCGAGCACGAGGACCATGGGCAGGCTGATGGTGTGGGTCGCGGTGAGCACTGCGTACAAGATGGCGCCGACCAGCGAGACGAACTGGGTCAGCAGGAGCACGTCTCGATGAGCAAAGCGGTCGACGATGGTCCCCGCGTAGAGGCCGAAGATCAGCACCGGCCCGTAGCTGCAGGCACCGAAGACGGCGAGGGCGAACGCCGAGTCATGCGAAAGCTGGAGGACAAGCCAGGCGGCCGCCACCGATTGCATCCAGGTTCCGACGACGGACACCGCCTGCCCGACGAAATAGCGGCGGAACTCGGGGTACTGCAGCGCGGAAACCTGCACGACGGCGCGACGGCGCGGCTCGACGGCAGATGGAGTTGGGCGAATGGTCCTCAGTTTACTTCGGGTTCAGCTGCGCTTTCCCTCCCCCTTGAGGGGGGGAGGGCTAGGGTGGGGGGTTCTATCAGATCTCGAGTCCGACGTACTCCAGGTCGCGCCAGATCAGGCCCTCCTGGAGGTCGACCACGCTAACCGATGGCTGCCGGACCCTGCCCTGCGGACCGGTGTAGGTCCACTCCCCGATGACGACGACCGTTTGACCTTCGGTTACCAGCCGCTCGACCTCGAAGGTCACGTCCGGTGTTCGGGCCACAGCCTGCTGGCTCAAGAGGACGAACGCGTCGCGACCAAGGATCGGTTCCGGTACCCCTGGGGTGCGGTGGACGACGTCCGGGTGCAACCGGCGGGCAAAGCCTTCCCAGTCCCGGGCCTTCAGGGCGTCGAGCGCGCCCGTCACCAGATCGGCGGCGGAGCTCACGAGAGGTGGAAGAAGATGTGACGCGCGAACAGCATGACGCCGACGATCGCCGCGCCGACGGCAGCGACCAGGACCGCGGCGGCGGCCACGTCCTTGGCCCGGCCGATCATCGGATGGTGTTCAGGCCAGGCGTAGTCGATCAACACCTCCAGGGTCGTGTTGAACAGCTCAGCGGCGATCACGATCGCGAAGCACAACACGAGCGCGACTAGCTCGATAACGGAAAAGCGCAGCAGCACAGCCCCGACCATGACCGCCGCGGCCGCCGCGAGGTGGACCCGCAGGTTGGCCTGCGACGAGAAAGCCCAGCTAAAACCACGGCCGGCGTGCCGAAAGCTGTAGAGCGTCCGCCGGAGGTCGACGCGGCGGGCCCGGCTGGGGCTGCCAATCCGCTCGGCCTCGAACTCGGCGTCCGACCGTGGCGTCATGGCGCTGCGGCCAGGATCCGGTTGGTCAGTGCCGTCATGGCGACCTCTTCGGCCGGCTCGGCGTGGTCGTACCCGAGCAGGTGGAGAAAGCCGTGCACGGCCAGCAGCCGCACCTCGTCGTTCATCGGGTGACCCGCCTCGCGCGCCTGGCGTCGTGCCCGCGGCAACGCGATGATGATGTCACCAAGCCAGTGCTCGGTGCCGGGCGGCGGGTGGAACCGCTGGTCCAGCGGCTGATCCTGAGCGGGGAAGGCAAGGACATCGGTGGTTTCGTCCAGACCGCGGTAGCGACGGTTGTATTCGCGCAGGTCTTCGTCCCCCGTCAGGGTCAGATCCGTGACCGTCTCATCCGGCAGATTCAGCATGCGCGCCCCCTCCTGCAGCACCGCCTTGAGCTCCTCCTGATCGACGCCCGACGCGAGTGATGCTCGACCCCGACGGCTCACCTGGATGAGCACGGAGTGTTTAGGATGGGCTCGGCCGCGGACGTGTGGCGGAGCGAGGCAGGGGAATCGTCTTGTCCTCGGCATCGAGGGTCCCATCGTGGCCACCACCGGTGGTGTCAACAGCGACGCCGGCCTTCGCGTTTTCCGCCACGGCGGCCGGGTATTCGATCCGCGCATGGTAGATGCTGACGACCATGTTGGACATCGCCTCTTCGAGCAGGTGGAGGTCGCGGAAGGAGAGGTCGCACTCATCGAGCTGCCCGTCGCGCACAAACCCCTGGACCATCCGGTGCACATGGTCTCGGATGCCCTCGGTGCTGCGATCCTTGAGCGTCCGGGCGGATGCCTCGACGGTGTCGGCGATCATGACGATGGCCGCTTCCTTCGAGCGCGGTCGGGGGCCGGGATAGCGGAAGTCGTCCTCGCGGACATCCAGCCCCTGTTCGAGGGCCTGCCGGTAGAAGAAGCGCTTCACCGTCGTCCCCTGGTGCTGCTGCACGATCTCGCGGATCGCCGTCGGGAATCGATACTGCTTGAGCAGCTCGACACCCTCGGTAACGTGCGCGTTGAGAATGTCCGAGCTGGTGGTGGGCGATAGATTCTCGTGGATGTTGCCAATGTCCGCCTGGTTTTCCACGAAGAAATGGGGCCGCCGGATCTTCCCGATATCGTGGAAGTAGCAGCCGACTCTCGCCAGCACCGGGTTGGCCCCGACCGCCTCCGCCGCCGCTTCAGCGAGGTTGGCGGCGACGATGGAATGGTTGTAGGTCCCCGGGGCGCTCACCATCAGGCGCTTCAACAGCGGGTTGTTGGGCGTCATCAATTCGAGCAGCTTCATGGGCGTGATGACCCGGGTGATCTCGCCCAGGAACGTGAGGGAGCCCGCCGCGATCAGGGCCGAGAGTAGCCCATTGATCAGCGCCAGGATGCCGATCGTTAGGATCTCGTCGAGCGATTGGTGCCGCTCGACCAGCGAGAGCGCGACCAGCGTGACGAATTGGGCGCCGGCCACCAGGATGCCGGCTGTGACCCACTGGCCAAGCCGCTCGAGCCGGTGGACATAGATCGAGCCGATCGCTCCGCCGAGGAAACCGACCAGGGTCAGTGGGAGAACGTTGTCCGCGACGATGCCGGTGAGCAGACCCACCGCCAGCGCCACGATGATGCCCAGGCCCGGATCCATCAGGGCGGCAACCAGCAAGGGCACCGCCGCCATCGGCACCAGGTACTGCGCGTTGGGATTGATCGGGACGACCAGTTTGGCGACCAGGAGGAGGATCAGCATCAAACCCCCAAGGGTGCCGAGCTGCCGCGGGTCGCGAAGGATCGCCGGTCGAAATTGCATCAGGTAGCCGAGGGCGACGGCGAACAACAGGATGACCAGCATGAAGACCGCCAGGATGCGAGCCCAGTCCGTCGTCGGCGCCAGCAGCCCGACCGCCTGGGCTTCCTCGAGCTGGAAAGGCGTCACCAGGTCGCCGTAGCGAATGATGGTCTGACCCTGGGCGACGGTGACGAAGACCGGCAGCACGGAATCGCTTGCCTGCTGTCGCTTCAGCGCGGTCTCCGCCTGCAGATAGTTGACTTTCAGGTGGGCTCGTACCAGGGTCGTCACGACCGAGGCGCCGGTCGCATCCAGGTGGAGGGCCGCCGCTCGCGTTTGTGCCGTATCCTGGGCGCTCTTCAAGGTGTCGGCCTTGATCCCGTTGGTCTCGAGCTGTTGCAGGAGGTCACCGGCGCTCTTGAAGACCGTCGCCACCGTGCCCTCGTCCGCCTGCAGCAGGTACTGGCGCTGGGCGTCGCTGAGTTGGGGCTCGAGCAGGCTCAGCTGTGCCGAGCGGTCGGGTCCTGAGCTGGACGACCGGCGGAGATCCGCGACCTTGGTGGCCAGGGAGTCGATCACCTGCCGTTGCTGGGTGCTGACCGAGCCATCGAACTGGTCGGGCACGGTTGTCGCGGCGGCGGCGCGCGCCTCTTCCCGCTTGGTCTGGCTCTCATAGCGCACCGACCGTTGCGAGACGACGTCCTGGCTGGAGACGTCGCCCGCCCGCAGGTTGAGCCGGTTCGGCAAGAAGTTCTGGGCCACGACCAGGGCCGTTGCCAGCGCGAGGATCAGGGTGATGCCGGCCGAGCGGACGTAGGGCGGCCAGCGCCGGCCCGCGCCGATGTGCCCGAGCCTGAGGTCGCGCGCGAAGAGCCGGCCACGCCGCCGGAGTCGCTCGACCGCCGATGAGCCGCGTTGCCTCATCTCTTTACCAGGAATCGCCTCGCCTTTTGGCGGGGGCTGGCTACGTGGTGCGAGCCCGCCGCTTGCGCGCCGCTGCGATCTTCTTTTTGCGCTTTACGCTGGGCTTTTCGTAGTGCTCACGCCGGCGGACCTCGGAGAGAACGCCGTTCTGCTTGATCTTCTTATTGAAGCGGCGTAGGGCGCTCTCGAAGGTCTCGTTCTCGCGGACCTTGATCTCCGACAACTGGATTGCACCCCCTCTGCCCGAACTCCATTGTTGCGCAGAAGTATAGCCGCGCTCCAGATTAGGCGTCAACACAAACCGGTGTAACGAAAGGACGACGGCGCGGTCCCGCCGGCGCCCGCCTGGCGCACAAGCCGGTAACAGGCGCGGCTCGGCGTCGATGGCGCCCTCTTATGACGCGTTCATCCTTCCAGAGGACCCGATCCTCAAGGAGGTCTCAACGTAATGTTCACGATCCTGACGGCGTGGGTCAGCGAGCGGATCATCACGGTCACCGCCGTGAGCGTCCTGGCGGTCGCGGCCGTGCCCACCACCCTGATCATCACGTCGCACGACGACCACAACACCGTCGCCGTCATTCAGCCGGCTGACGAGCACAACAAAGTGGTGCTGGTGAGTGCGGTCAAGAAGGCGGGCGATGCCGTCATCGCCAAGCTCAACACCGCCGAGTCCGGCTGCACCACGCAGGTGACGCAGGCGGTCAGCGCCTCGAAGGTCGCCGCCAAGGTCCAGCCCCAGCTGGCCACTGCGAAGTCGCAGATCCACAGCAGCGCGGCACCGCTCGTCGCCGCCATCAAGGCGGACGAGGACCGCTTCGCCCACCTGAAATTCGTGACGCCGCAAGACGAAGAGAACGAACTCGCCGAGCTCAACCTGATCCAGGTCATTGCCCTCGGTGACGGTCACTCGACGGGAACCATCACCGTCACCTGCCAGACCGTGATGATCACGATCACCGAGACGATCCAGATCACGATCATCCAAACCACGACGCCGCCTCCAGTCTGCAAAACCGACAAAGAGACGGACTAGCGCCTGACTATGCTGAAGGGCGGGAGCTCGGCTCCCGCCCTTTTCATTTGGAAGAGCCAGCCGCCAAGGAGCTGTACCCGGGTACGTTCAGCCGCCACGCGGCCGCCTACAAGCGGCGGCTCGACGAGGTGATGGCCCGCGGCGAAGCGCGCGGCCGGGCCGCCCTGATCGAGTGGCTCGAGGTGATGCCAGGAAAGCGAATCCTCGACCTGGCCTGCGGGCCAGGAACGCTCAGCTACCGGCTCGCTGAGGCGGTCGCACCCGATGGCGACGTGGTCGGGATCGACCTCGCTCCCGGCATGATCGAAGTTGCGCAGCGGAACGCTCCCCCCGGTCTTCCGCTTCGGTTCGAGCTTATGGACATGGAAGATCTTCGGTTTCCGGATGACTGTTTCGATGCTGTCGCCTGCGGCCATGGCTTTCAATTCGCCCCCGACCTCGCGCGTGCCCTTACCGAGGCTCACCGCGTCCTGAAGCCTGGGTCACGGATGGCCGCGAGTGTGCCGGTCGATCCGCTGCAGCCTAGCGATGCCCAGGCGATCCTCGAGCGCACCGTCGGTCGCGACCTTCCGCCGGCGCCGAGAGCGCGCGATCAGTTCACGACGCGACAAACGGTTGCGGACGAACAGGCCTTCGCCGGGATCGCGAGCCAGGCGGGGTTTCGCGACGCCCGCGTCGTGCGGGTCGAGGAGTCGACGACCTGGACCAGTCCCCAACACTTCATCGATATGGCGGCCGGCTGGTGGTCGATGGCCATCCGCCTCGACGGCGTTCCCCCGACGGAGGGGACGGCGATCCTGGCGCGCGCGGTCCGCGCCATCGAGGCGGAGCTTGGTGCTGGGCCATTGCAAATCGCCGGCGCGACCAATGTCCTATTCGCGATCGCCTGATCCGTCGCCAGCTAGTCGATCGATCCGAGCGCGATGATGCTGACGCTACCTTCGGGCTGCAGCGGTTCGCCCTCCCATCCCCCGTAGAGGGTGACCCGCCCAAAACCAGCCTGGCGGAGAGCGGCCTCGATCTGCGGGCCGGTGTAGAGACGGAGGGTGTGGGTGCTGGTTTCGCTGTCGGGTGGCGTGCTGACCGTGCGTTCCACCACCATCCGCTGCGTCGCCCGGTCGAGCGTCCGGGCTTCCATCACGGCAGACTGGCCCACCGTGAACCAGCCGCGGGCTTCGAAGTTCGCCATGACCCGCTCGCCGTTGATCACTTCGAGGAGGAAGCGTCCGCCGGGCTTCAGCATGCTGGCCGCGGCGGCGAGCACCTTCTGATCATCGGCATCGTTGGCGAAGTAGCCGAAGCTGGTGAACAGATTGAGAATGAGATCGAACGCTTCTCCCAGAACCGGCTTCCGCATGTCACCCGTGAGCCAGTGCACCTGCAGGCCGCTGGCCTTCGCCCGTTCCCTCGCCACTTCGATCATGAAGGGCGAGATATCGACGCCCGTCACCTCGTACCCGCGGCGGGCGAGTTCGATCGCATGGCGCCCCTGGCCACACGGCAGGTCGAGGATCCGGAGCGGCGGCCGCAGGTGAAGGAGGGTCTCGAGCCGGTCGATCTCGATGGGCGTACGCTCCCTCAGGGTTTCGTCGTAGAGCGCCAGGTAGCTGGGCCCGAACCAGGTACGCCACCAATCTGAGTGCGTTTCGGCCATACCTTATATATAAGGGCCAGGAAGAGGATGGCCGAACCGCACCCGCACCCCGATCGACTCTGGCGCAACCCGGAACCGAAGCGCTCGTACGACGTGGTGATCGTCGGCGCGGGCGGCCATGGGCTGGCCACCGGCTACTACCTCGCCAAGAATCACGGCGTGACCAACGTCGCGGTGTTGGAGCGCGGCTGGCTGGCGGGGGGCAACGTGGCCCGCAACACCACGGTCATTCGGTCGAACTACCTGTGGGATGAGAGCGCGGCGATCTACGAGCACTCGCTCAAGCTGTGGGAAGGACTTTCGGAGGAACTCGACTACGATATCCTCTTCAGCCAGCGCGGCGTCCTGAACCTGGTCCACAGCCTGGGCGACGTGCGCGCAGGCCGCCGGCGCGTCAACGCGAACCGGCTCAGTGGGATCGATGCCGAGTGGCTGACGGCGGAGGAGGTCAAGGCCTTCTGCCCGATCGTCAACACCTCACCCGACGTGCGCTACCCGGTGATGGGCGGCACCTTGCAACGTCGCGGCGGAATCGCCAAGCATGACTACGTCGCCTGGGCTTTTGCCCGCAAGGCCGACGAGATGGGCGTCGACCTGATTCAGAACTGCGAGGTAACCGGCTTCGACCTGGACGGCGATCGCGTGGTCGGGGTGCGGACGAACCGAGGTCCGATCGCCGCGGGCAAGGTGGCGCTCTGCGCCGCCGGACACAGCACCGTCCTCGCGTCGATGGTCGGTCTCGACCTGCCGATCCAGAGCCATCCCCTACAGGCGCTGGTCTCGGAGCTGCTCGAGCCGGTCTTGAACTGCGTCGTGATGTCGAATGCAGTCCACGTCTACGTCAGCCAGGCGCACAAAGGTGAGCTGGTGATGGGCGCCGGGATCGACCAGTACAACTCCTATGGGCAGCGCGGTTCTCCACATGTGATCGAGCAGCAGCTGGCGGCCGCCGTTGAGCTGTTCCCGATCTTCAGTCGCGCGCACGTGGTCCGCACCTGGGCCGGGATCGTCGACGTCGCCCCGGACGCGTCGCCGATCCTCGGGCTGACCCCGGTCGAAAACCTCTTCATCAATTGCGGATGGGGTACCGGCGGCTTCAAGGCCACGCCCGGCTCCGGCTGGGTCTATGCGCACACCATCGCGAACGGGGAACCGCACGCCCTCAACGCCCCCTTCGCGCTCGAACGGTTCTCCACCGGCGCCCTGATCGACGAGCACGGAGCGGCCGGGGTGGCGCACTGATGCTGATTCCATGTCCCTGGTGCGGTGACCGTGAGGACATCGAGTTCAAGTACGGCGGGGCGGCGCAGATTGCCTACCCGACCGACCCGGAGGCCGCCGATGACGCGGCCTGGGCGCGCTACGTCTTCGTGCGACCGAATCCGAAGGGGAAGATGGCCGAGCGCTGGGTCCACACCGCCGGCTGCCGGCGCTGGTTCAGCCTGGTGCGGGACACGGTCACTCACGAAATAACTCCGGGTCGTCCAGGCGGCAAGGCATGACGCGGCTGCCAATCGGCGGTCGCATCGATCGCTCGCGCCCGGTTCGGTTCACGTTCAACGGCCATGTGTATCAAGGCTTCGCCGGCGATACGCTCGCCTCGGCGTTGCTGGCGAACGACGTCCGCGTTGTTGCGAAGAGCGTGACGTACGGCCGCCCACGTGGTATTTTCAGCGCTGGGGTCGAGGAACCGAATGCGCTGGTGCGGGTCGGTCCCGAACCGATGCTTCGTGCTACCCAGGTCGAGCTCGTCGATGGATTGGAGGCCACCGGCCTCAACGGCAAGGGCCGGCTCACGGCGCAGCCAGAGTCTGGACGATTCGACAAGGTCTACGCCCACTGCGAGGTCCTGGTCGTCGGCGGCGGCCCTACAGGCCGCACCGCCGCGCATGCCGCAGCTCAAAAGGGCGACCGCGTCATCCTGCTGGACGAGCAGGCAAATCCCAGCCTGGATGATTTCGGCGGACTGCCAGCCAACGCTCGGGTGCTGCTTCGCACGACGGCTTTCGGACTCTACGAGCAAAACCTCGTGCTCGCGGCCGAACGACGGGACGGCGGCGGGCGTCTCTGGCAGATCCGCGCCCGGGAGGTCGTCCTGGCGACCGGCGCCCATGAACGACCGATCGTGTTCGCCAACAACGACCGGCCCGGCATCATGCTCGCTAGCGCAGTCCGAACCTACGTCAACCGATACGGTGTGGCGCCGGGCACGCGGGCGGTCATCTTCACCAATAACAGCAGCACGGATGTCGTGGCGGCCGACCTTAAGAGCGCCGGCATCGTCGTAGAGGCCATCGTCGATGTTCGCGCCGGAGAGGCGGTCGTCGACACCCTCGCAGAATCTTCCCCAGATCCCCCCTCCCCCCTTGTGGGGGAGGGTCGGGGTGGGGGGTCTCTCAAATCAGTGATCATCGCCCCGCTAACAGGCGGAGCATCCCGAGAAGTGGAATGCGACCTCCTCTGCGTCTCCGGCGGCTTCAACCCCACGGCGCACCTCTACAGCCAAGCGCAGGGCAAGTTGCGCTACGACGAACGGTTCGCGTGTTTCAGGCCGGACGGCAAGCTGCCCAACGTGACGGTGTTGGGCGCCGCGAATGCCGAGTTCGACTTCTCCATCCAGCCGTTGTGGCTCGTCCCAGGCAGGGACGGTAACTGGTCGACTCACTTCGTCGATCTCGAGCGCGATGTCACCGTGGTTGAGATGCAGCGCGCCGTTGGCGCTGGGATGCGCTCCGTCGAGCACGTCAAACGCTTCACGACGATCGGCACCGGGAGTGACCAGGGCAAGACGTCCGGCATCAACGAGGTCGCACTGGTCGGCACGCTGACCGGGCAGCCGATCGGCGGGGTCGGAACAACGACCTACCGGCCACCGTATGTCCCGGTTTCGTTCGCCCTCATGGCCGGCCGCAACCGCAGCGACCTCTTCGATCCCATTCGCCTCACGTCGATCCATTCCTGGCACGTGGGGCATGGCGCGGTCTTCGAGAACGTCGGCCAATGGAAGCGGCCATGGTATTTCCCGCGACATGACGAGGATATGGAGGCGGCTGTCCTTCGCGAGTGCCGGGCGGCGCGAGAGAACGTGGCTGTGATGGATGCGTCGACCCTCGGAAAGGTCGACATCCAGGGACCCGACGCGCTCGAGTTCCTCAACCGGATGTACACGAATGCGTTCGACTCACTGAAAGTCGGATCGTGCCGCTATGGCCTGATGTGCCGAGCGGACGGGATGGTCTTCGACGACGGGGTGGTGATGCACCTCGGTCCCGACCACTGGCTTGCGACCACCACGACCGGCGGCGCTGCCGCGGTGCTCGATTGGATGGAGGAATGGCTGCAGACCGAGTGGCCGGACCTCCGCGTTCGGTTGACCTCGGTCACGGATCACTGGAGCGATGTGGCCGTTGTCGGCCCTCGATCCCGCGATGTCGTCCGCACTCTCTTCCCAAACCTGGAGTTGGGACCGGAGAGCTTCCCTTTCATGGCGATTCGTGAGGGCGAGACGGGTGGCATCCCGGTCCGCCTCCATCGGATTACGTTCTCCGGCGAGCTCGCCTACGAGCTCTGGACGCCGAGCTGGTATGGCCTTGCTCTCTGGGAAGCCGTGATGGCGGCCGGCGAGCCGCTCGGCATCACGCCATACGGCACCGAGGCGATGCACGTGCTCCGGGCGGAGAAGGGCTACGTGATCTGTGGCCAGGAGACCGATGGCACGGTTACGCCTCAGGACCTCGGGATGAGTTGGATCGTATCCAAGAAAAAGGCGTTCATCGGCCAGCGCTCGCACCGGCGGAGCGACACGGCACGAGCGGATCGCAAGCACCTGGTTGGCTTGCTTCCGATCGATGGTGAGGAACTTCTACCCGAGGGTGCGCAGCTGGTCCTGGAGCAAAACGGCCCAGCGGGAGTGAAGATGGTCGGCCATGTGACATCGAGCTACCGCAGCGCAACACTCGGCCGGACTTTCGCCCTTGCGATGCTGCAAAGCGGGCGCGAGCGGTTCGAGAGCACCGTCTACGCGCCGCTCAACGGGCACGTGGTCGCCGCGACCGTGACGGAGCCGATCTTCTACGACAAGGAGAACGTCCGCCGTGATAGCTGAGGCGACCCGACGCAGCGCACTCGCCGACTACGCCGACCGCTTCGCCTCGTTGTCGGCGGCGAGCCACGGCGACTTCTCCATCCGTGAGCTCGGGTTCCTCTCACAGGTCAACTTTCGAGCCGACCCCAGCGACATCAGCACGATGCAGCACCTCACGACGAGTCTCGAGGGCTTGGCCCTGCCGGTTGTGCCGAACACCGTGACGTCACGAGGCGACCACCGAGCATTATGGCTCGGCCCGGACGAGTGGCTCATCGTCGGCCCAGACGGTAAGCAAGGCGCTTTTCAGGACACTCTGCGTGTCGGCGTCGCCGGTGCGTTCGGCTCGGTCGTTGATGTCTCTGCCAACCGCACGGTGCTCAAGATCAGCGGTAGAAATGCGCGCGAACTCTTGGCCCACGGCGTGCCGATCGATCTCGATGGACGGGCGTTCGGCCCGGGGCGGTGCGCCCAGACCTTGCTGGCGAAATCCCAGGTGATCATTGAACGCAGCGATGACCAGACATTCAACCTTTACCTGAGGTCGTCATTCGCCGCCTATGCCGCCGACTGGCTCCTCGATGCCGCCGCGGACCCCAACCTCGCGCGAGCTGGCTGATCCCTGGAGGGGGCTGATGAATATCGTCGTTGGCCGCGAGGCCGAACTGGGAGCGGCCTTAGGTCAGGCCCGTAATCTGTCCACTCGGATCGATATCGATCCGGGTGTATGCCGGCTCCTTCCCCAGGCCCGGCATTAGCTGGATGTCGCCGGCGAGGGCGACGACGAAGCCGGCGCCCGCCGACGGATAGACGTTTCGGATCGGCAGCATGAAGCCGCGGGGCCGGCCTTTCAGAGCCGGGTTATGCGACAGGGAGAGGTGCGTCTTCGACATGCACACCGGGAGCGTCCCCATGCCGCGTTCGGTCAGCCAGTCGATTCGCTTCTGACATTCCGGCAAGAACTCGACATCCGCCGCGCCGTAGATGCGTTGAGCCAGCGTCTGGATCTGTTCGCGGATGGGCGTCTCCGGCGGATACAGCGGAGCGAAGTTACTGCCATTCTGCGTAGCCGCAAGGACCGCCTCGGCCAGTTCGACCGCTCCCTCGCCACCGTGGCCGAAGCCATCATTGACGACCGCGGCATCGGCGCCGTACTGCTTGGCGAGCTGCGTCAGGAGCTCGAGTTCCCGGTCGGTGTCGGTTGGGAATCGGTTGACGCCGACCACCGAGCGCATGCCGAAGGCGCGCACGATGTCGATGTGCGCGGCCAGGTTCTCCGCCCCGCGCTTCAACGCGTCGAGGTCCTCATTGCCCAGTTTCGCCAGCGGCACACCGCCATGCGACTTCAGCGCCCGCACGGTCGCAACCACCAGCGCCGCCGCGGGGCGGAGGTGGCCGTACCGGGCGACGATATGCGCGAACTTCTCGAGGCCGAGGTCGGCGCCGAAGCCCGCTTCGGTGACGACGACGTCCGCCAGCTTGAGGGCGATCTGGTCAGCAAGCAGCGAGTTGTTGCCGTGGGCGATGTTGCCGAAGGGGCCGGCGTGCACCAGCGCGGGCTGGCCTTCCATGGTCTGCACGATATTCGGCAGCAGGGCTTCCTTGAGCAACACCGTCATCGCGCCCGCAACGCGTAAGTCCTCGGCCGTGATGAAGCTACCGTCCTTGCGCTGCGCCACGATGATTCGTCCGATCCGTTGCCGGAGATCGCCCAGATCGCTGGCGAGCGCCAGGATCGCCATGATCTCTGAGGCCGCGGCGATGATAAAGCTCGATTCGCGCGGCACGCCATGTTCGTCGCCACCAAGGCCCGTGACGATGTGGCGGAGCGCGCGGTCATTGACATCGAGCGTCCTGGGCCAGGTAATGAAGCTGGGACCGATCTCGAGCTGCCCGTGGAAGATCGCGGCATCGATCACAGCCGCCAGCAGGTTGTGCGCTGCCTCGACGGCGTGAATGTCGCCGGTGAAATGCAGGTTGATCTCCTCCATCGGGACGATCTGGGCCATGCCGCCCCCGGTGCCGCCACCCTTGATGCCGAAGAGCGGCCCCGTCGACGGCTGCCGCAGGCAGAGGGCGACGTTGGTTCCAATTCGTCCGAGCCCCTGCGTCAGGCTGATCGCGCTCGTCGTCTTTCCCTCCCCCGCCCGGGTCGGGGTGATCGCGGTGACGACGACCAGACGACCGTCCGGCCGGCTCTCGAGGCGTTTCAAGGCATCGAGGCTGATCTTCGCCTTGTACGGTCCGTAGGAGATCAGCTCAGACTCCCGCAGCCCGAATTGCTTGCCGACCTCCATGACCGGGCGGAGGCGGCGTTGTTGGGGGACGTCGAGCGCCCTGGTGGCCTGGCTCATGGTTGCTCCGGATTCATCAGCTTCGTGCGCGGATTGGCCGCGTCAAGCTCTTTGACGACCGCGGTCGCCACCTCTTCCGCCCCGCCGGGCCGTTCCTGCGGGTCGCCCCAACGCCAGCCCTCGAGATAGGTATCCATCTCGGTCGAGCCGTCTTTCATCGCGTAGGCGTCGATCGCCGCCTGGAAGCGGTCGGGCAGTAACCGCTTGATCTCACCATTACCGTCCCAGGCCTTGACCTGCGCCGGGATATGTTTCCAGAACATCACCTGGTACTTCGCCATCAGGCTGCCGCGGCCTCGACCAGTTCAGCGAGACGGGTCTCGAGCGCGCCGAACCCAGTCTGCCGGACTTCTAATGGCAGCCCCAGGTAGGTTGCGATCTCTCGCGCCTTGTCGTGAAGGCGCTCGTCGGGGAACTGTGCCAGGTAGAGGAGGTCGGTGTAGTTCTGGAAGTACACCGCCTTCAGCTCCGGGTAGCGGTCGATGCCGAGGCCACGTACGACCGCCCGCTCAAAGTTGCGAACCAACCAGTCTGTGAGGAAGAAGGTCGCGGGCCGCTCGTCGGCGATCCGGGCGAACTCCGCGCCGGCGAACATCTCGTAACAGTGCGGCCCCTGCAGCTGCACCGCGCCGTGTCGCGCCAGGACCGGGTCCAGCGCGCCGGCGGTGCCGCAATCGCCGTACACGACGACGACCTGCCAATATCGCGGCGCGAGCTCCGCCAGGCGGCGGTCGACGGCCTGGACGATCTTCTTCGGGTAGAAGTGATGCATCGCCGGGACACCATACACATCGACGTCCCAACCGTGCGCGTCGACAATGGCCTTGACCTCTTTCCCTAACGCACCGCAAATCAGAAGCGCCACGCGTTTCATCGGAGTGTGTCGAGCTCCGCGAATTGCAGCACCGAGACGAAAGAATCGTTGAAGTCCGACCGCCCTGAGAGTTCGACGTACTCCATCTTGTCGGGTAGCTCGAAGGCCACCTGCCGCTCCCGGAACGACAGGAGCGACATCTTGGCGCCCTCGCCGGCGGTGTTGCCGACCGACAGAATGCGGTCGACATCGACCGGAGGCACCAGCCCGATGATCTTGGCACTCTCCGGATTGAGGTACGAACCGAACGATCCACCAAGCAAGACCTCGTCGAGGTCTTTCGCCTTCACGCCCATCACGTCCATCAGCACTTTGATGCCGGTTGCGATCGAGCCCTTCCCGAACTGCAACTCGCGGACATCCTTTTGACTCAGGTACACACCATCGGCCAGGAGGAAGGCGCGCACGCCGTCGACATTGATGAGCCGGTCGGACAGCGGATGTTCGGGGACCTCCTCGCGGCTGCGCATCCGACCTGACGGATCGAGCAGCCCGGCGACCCGCAGCTGGGCGACGGTATCGACGAGCCCCGACCCGCAGATCCCCTTTGGCGGGATGTCGCCGCCGATAACCTGCAGCTCGACGCGGTCCGTCAAGGTCACGCCCTCGATGGCGCCCTCGGTTGCCCGCATGCCGCAACGGATCTGGCTGCCTTCGAACGCCGGTCCGGCGGGGGCTGCCGTGCAGAGCACCCGCTTGGCCGAGCCGAGCACGATCTCACCGTTGGTGCCGACGTCGACGAAGACCCGCAGCTTGTCCTCACGGGCGAGGCCGGTGGCAATCACACCCGCGATGATGTCGGCGCCCACGTACGCGCCGATGACCGGGAGCGTCTGAACGTAGCCACCAGGATGGATGTCGAGACCGGCGTCACGAGCCGGGAGGTAGAGCGGCTCGCGGAACGCGGGCGTAAACGGCATCATCGAGATGGGGGTGGCATCGATGCCGAACAGAAGATGCAGCATCGTCGCATTCCCGACGATCACCATCTCGTAAACCCGGTCGCGGGCGACGCCGGCGGCCTCGTACAGCTCGGCGAGGAGCGTGTTCATAGTGCGCTGGATCGCGTCGCGCAACTCGGCTTTCGCCTCGTCACCTTGCATCCCGTGGCTGATCCGAGAAATGACGTCGGCGCCGAATGGCGCCTGGCCGTTCAGCGTCGAGCGCACCGCCTCCGCCATGCCCGTGCGCAGGTTCATCAGGGTGCCGACCACCGTGGTCGTGCCGAGATCGAAGGCGACCCCGTAACTCTCGTCGCGCGTGTCTCCTGGCTCGACGGCAATCAGGTGATCGCCGCCGAGCACCGCGGTCACCTTGAACTCGGCGTTTCGGAGGAGGGCCGGCAGCGTCCGCAGCGCCTGGAGATCGACCTTCATGTCGAAGCCCTCCGCGGTCAGCGCGTCCCGGAGGCGCTCCACATCGCTGCGCTGGTCTTCCAGGGATGGTTCGCTGAGTTCGACGAAGACCTTGCGGACGTTCGGGTCGAGCAAAACCAGCCGGTTCACCCCCATGGTGGCGGCTTTCGGCACGCGCATCAACTCCGGCACGGCCACCGTCGTGTCGTCGTAGACCTTCGCCTGGCAAGAAAGGCGCCAGCCTTCTTCGAGCTCGGCGGCGCGCAGTTGCTTGCGGTCGGCAGTCGTGATTTCTGCGCCGCCCTGCAGGACCTGCACCTTGCACTTGCCACAGGTCCCGCGGCCGCCGCAGGTCGAGTCGATCGGCAGGCCGATCCAGTGCGCCGCACTGAACAGGGTCGTCCCCGGGGGGACCCGGGTCGATTTGTCAAACGGCTTGTAGACGACCTCGAGCTTCTTCTGGATCATGAGGCCGCTACCGCCTTCTTCTGCTCGGCACGGAACGCCGAGATCCAGTGCATGGCGTACTCGTCGTGACCGAGCAAGAGGTCGGAGGCCTGTACCGCCTTGCGGACCTCGGGCACCAACGGGTTGGTGATCGCGCAGGTCAACCCAGCATGCATCGCGACCGGGAAGAAGGCCGCGTTCAGGATGTGCCGGTCGGGTAGGCCGAAGGAGACGTTGGAGGCGCCGCAGGTCATGTTGTTGCCCAGCTGCTCCTTGATCAGTCGCATCGTTTGGAGCGTGATCAGACCCGCCTGAGGGTCGGCGGCCACGGTCATCGCGATCGGGTCGATGATCACGTCCTCCGCCGGGATGCCGTAGTAAGTTGCGCGCTCGATGATCAGGCGGGCAATCTCCACCCGCTCCTGCGGGACCATCGTGATACCGGTCTCGTTGTTGCTCATGCCGATCACGGCCGCCCCGTACTTCTTGACGACCGGGAGGATACGGTCCATACGCTCGTCCTCGGCGGTTACCGAGTTGACCAGCGCCTTGCCTTCATACGCGGCCAGCGCCGCTTCCAGTGCCTCGATCACGGAGGAGTCGATGCAGATCGGGACATCGGTGACCTCGCTCACGGCCTTGATCGCCGCCACCAGCAGCGCCGGCTCGTCGAGTCCCGGAACGCCGGCGTTGACGTCGAGCATCTGGGCGCCGGCCTCGACCTGCGCGATCGCGTCCGCCTTCACCCGATCCATGACGCCGGCCTTCATCTCGGCGGCCAGCACCTTGCGGCCGGTGGGGTTGATCCGCTCGCCGATCATGACGAACGGCCGGTCACCGGAAATGACCACCTCGCGCGAGCGAGACCGGACCCTGGTTTCCATCAGCGGCTCCCGCCGACGGTGGCGAGCGGGCTCAGCGTCGGCCGCGGCAGCAGCCCGGCTGCGTCCGCCACCTGAACCACGCCCTCCTCCCACTTGATCCCGATCAGGTGAACACCGGCAACCCCGGGGATCTCCCGCACCGCTTTGACGAGCTCGACCGCGATCTGGATGCCTTCCTCAGCCTGTCGAGCCGGCGGAGTCTTTTCGAGCCGAGCCACAAGCTCTGCCGGTACGTGCAGGCCGGGGACTTTCTCCCGCATGAAGTGGGCGCCGCGCGCCGAGCGGGGGATGCCAATCGACGGAATGATGAAGACCTTGTCGAGTAGCCCAAGATCCCGGGCCATCGCCATGAACCGGGCAAACAGTCGAAGGTCGAAGACCAGCTGGGTCTGAATGAAGTCGGCGCCCGCCCGCACTTTCTTCTGCAGCCGCAGGGGACGGAATTCCAACGGGGGCGCGAACGGGTTTTCGACGGCACCGATGAAGAAGGATGGTGCCTGCTCAAGCTTTCGGCCGCTGAGGTAGGTGCCGCGATCACGCATGGCAGCCGCGATCTCGATAAGTTGCATCGAGTCGATGTCATAGATTCGGCGGGCTTCCGGATGATCGCCGGCGGTCACGTCGTCCCCGCTCATCAGCACGATGTTGCGGATGCCGAGCGCCGCGGCGCCCAGCAGGTCGGCCTGCAGGGCCAGCCGATTCCGGTCGCGGACCGTCAGCTGCATGATGGGCTCGAGCCCTTTCTCCACCAGCAGGTGGGCCGCAGCCAGCGAGGACATGTGCACGTGGGCGCCGGTGTTATCGGTGCAGTTGATGGCATCGACCGATCCGCGGAGCACCTCAGCGCGGCGCCAGGTGGCTTCGGGGTCCGCGCTGTTGCTCGAAGACAGCTCGGCCGTGACCACGAAGCGGCCCTCGCGCAGCAAGCCGGCAAGCCGGCTAGGGCTGGGCATTGCCCTTCCAACCCCTTGGCGCAGCCTCGTCGCGACCAGTGACGAGGTTGATCCATGACGACGTGCCTTGCAGCTGCCAATCGACCGGCTTTTGCAGATGCTCGATGTGATCCTTGAAGACGGGCAGTCGACGCGAGCCCTCCCAGGCTTCGACCCAGACGCACCGCTTGTCCGCGTACACCTCGCAGTTGCCGTCTGCGCGGACGCCGCCGCACGGCCCGTTGCGCAGATTCTTCGGGCAGCGCATCGGACAGCTCAGGCCAGTCGAATGCAGGATGCACTGGCCGCACATCCGGCAGTCCCAGATGGCCTCCTTGAGAGGCTTCTCGACGGCCACGACGAGGCGCTCGAGAACGCGCACCTGATTACCCCTTTTTCAGCGTCTTGTCGATGAGCTCGACGGCCTGGGTAAGCGCCGCATTTTCGGCCGCCTGCGCGGCGCCGACGATCTGCTTGGCCATCCTGGTGGCGATCGAGGCGTCCGGGGAGTAGTGGTCGGCGCCGGCGAGCTTCGCGTATTCCTCGGTCACCGGGGCGCCGCCAACCATGACCGCGACTTTGTCGCGCAAGCCCGCCTTCTCCAGGGCCTGGATGTTGACCTTGAACATCGGCATCGTCGTCGTGAGGAAAGCGGAGAAGCCGACGATGTGGGGCTCGTTGGTCCGCACCGCTTCGACGAACTTTTCCGGTGGACAGTTGACCCCCAGGTCCACCACGTCGAAGCCGGCGCCCTCGAGCATGATGATGACGAGGTTCTTGCCGATGTCGTGGATGTCGCCCTTGACCGTGCCGATCACCACCTTCCCAATCGGCTTGGCGCCGGTCTCGGCGATCAGCGGCCGCAGGATGACCAGCGCGCCCTGCATCGCCCGGGCGGCGATCAGCATTTCGGGGACGAAGAAGTCACCTTTTTCGAACCGGCGACCGACCTCTTCCAGCGAGGGAATCAGAGCCTTGAACAGGATGTCCATCGGATCCATCCCGAGCTTGAGCCCTTCCTCGGTCAGCGCCTTCACCTCGGGCGCATGTCCGTTGAGCGTGTGATCGAACAATTCCTGCCGGATCTCCTCTTCCCGACTCATGCCTCGCCTCCTCCTGGGATGTAGCCCATCCGCCGTGAGATCGCCTCGCCCGCCGCGCGGGTCATCTCGCCCAGTTCGTTCAGCCGCTGCGGGGTGACCCGATAGGCGGGTCCCGCGACACTGACCGCTGCCTGCACCCGGCCGTCCGCGCCACGCACCGGCGCGGCGACGGCATTCAGGCCAAGCTCGAGCTCCTCGAGGGTGAAGGCGTAGCCGTCCTCCACCACCCGGCGGAGCTGTTTCTCCAGGATTCGCGGTTCCGTGATCGTGCGCGGCGTGAGCCTCGGCAGGGACCCGCCGAGCAGCTGGCGACGCGCCTCCTCGGGGAGGTAAGCCAGCAAGACTTTGCCGTTCGAGGTAGCGTGAAGCGGAGTCTGCTTGCCGACCCAGTTGACGTTGACCACGAGGTTCGGGGCGGCGATCTGGTCGATGTTCACCACCTGGTTCCCCTGCAGGATCGCGAGGTTGACGGTCTCGCCACTTCGGATGGCGAGTTCCTCGAGGATCGGACGGGCTGCACGGGCCAGATCCAGCTCGGCGACAACGGATCCGGCGAGTCGCACCAGCCCATAGCCGAGCCGGTACTTCTCCGTCGTCGGGTTCTGCTCGACGAGACCGTGCTCTTGCAGCGTCGACAACAGCCGGAACACCGTCGATTTGTGGACCTCGAGCCGCCGCGCCAGGTCGGTAACCCGCATCTCCGGCTCGCTGCCGAGGAGCCTGAGGATCTCGAGGGCCCTGTCCAGGGACTGCACCTTGTTGCGCGTTGCAAAACTGGTGCTCATCGCACAACAACTATAGTGGCAGAAAGCCCCTATCGCAAGGGGTCAGCGGGTCGGCTGAATCCGGGCGAGCACACGCTCGGTCTGCGACCGGAGGACCCCGGCGCCGAACGAGGCCAGGCCCAACGCGATCAGCCGCCCGCGGATCCCGCGGCCAGTGCGGGAAACCGTCACGCTGACCAGGGTGCCGCCCGACGGGGTCGGCCGAAGCTGATAATCCCAACCGCTCCCAGGGGCCCAGCTGTCTGACTCGATCGTCTTGACGACGACCCGCCGAGCGCTGGCGTCCCAGTCGTAACGGTTGCGCTCCCAGGCCAGGACGTTGCCTTCGGTGACATCGGCCCACGCCGGTCCGAGGTCATGGACTCGGAAATGCGAGTGGTCGATGTTCGGCCAAATATCAGGACGGTGCTCACCGAAGTCCGTCAGCGCCTGCAGCACGGCGTCCGGCGGAGCCTCCACCGCAACCTCAAAGTGAATAGTTGGCACGATTTAGCCTACCCGAGCCGACGCTACCACCTAGATCGGCCGGTCGCGAGGTGGCTATGGCGAGATCAGTACAGTTGCAAGCCCAAGGTCTGAGCCGTGAGGTAGAACGTGCCGGTGCCGCCAGCGAAGTTGGCGATCAGCGGAGTGGCGGGCAGGAAGCGATAGACGACAAACACCTCGACCGCCTGATCGGCGCCGGCGTTGGGCCGCACCCCCCAGGCGCTATAGCCGGCGCAGCCGCCGTTCGCCCAGGTAAGGCAGGTGCGCACCGCGAAGCAGGCCTGCTGGTCAACCCCGCCCCAGGCCGAAGCTGAGCCGGGGCGGCACCCCGTCGGGTCGCCGCAATGCTGGGTATTGGAGGTGCAATCGGCATTGGTGCCGCCCGGGGCCATCGAGCCCCACGCCGACGCCGTGTTCGGGATCGCCGAGTTCGGTTCGGATCGCACCGCGTTCCCGATATCGACCACTCCCCCGAGGACCGCCATCCGCATGCCCGCACGGCTGGCCCCCGACATCTCGAGCTTGAGATAGAAGGCACGACCCAGGTCGGCCGATCCCAGCATCAGGAGCACGAGGACGGGCAGGATGAGCGCCGTCTCGACCAGTGCCTGGGCTCGCCGCCGCCGCTGCTTCGGGCTCATGCCTCGAGCCTCACCGACCCGACGACTTGCACGCCGGGGGCCGGAGTCCCAATGTTGTTGAAGGTCCAGGTGCTGGTGACGTAGTCACCGCAGCGGTCACCGTCGGTCATGAACATGCTGATCGTGACGGTCTGGCCCGCCGGTACCGGGAAGGTATAGGTCAGCGTGGCGACGTCGTTACCACGCACGGCCGTCGTGAGGTCGCGTTCGTGCCCCCATATCCAGTCGCCCTCGATTTGGAAGGTACTGCCGTCAGCGGGTCCGTAGATCCCGGCGACCGGATAGTGCATCGTCCAGTTGGGGTCGCCCACCGAGTCGATGCCGCCGGTGTAGGGCGATGGCGGGCTGGCCGCGGGAATTCTGGGGTTTGTGTCGCTGGGGATGTTTCCGGCATTGTTCGGAGGCAGGGTGGCACCCGACCCCGGCCGCGGGCTCCAGATGCCGTCAGAGAAGTACACCGGGCTGTTCGCGTTGATCTTGACGTACACGTCGTACGCGTCGAGCGCCCACTCGTCCGAGTACTTCACCACCAGCGATTCGGTGGTTCCAGTTGGTCCGGCCTGCAGGACCGAGCTGACCAGAATCGAGTTTTCCTGGTTGCCGCTGGTGGTCACAGTCGGGGTGGCGGCGCCACCGGCGCCGCTGCTGTAGTCGAATGCGCCCATGCTGCCGAAGTTCGTGAAGCTGTAGGCGTAGACCTGCCCGACGACGGCATTGTTGTAGGTGCCGCCGCCCTCGCCATCCTCACGTGTTGGCACGCCTGGGTTGACCTCAACGCCGCCTGCGGTCGCGGTCGAGGTCTGGTAGATGATGCCCGAGAATGTGTTGAGCCCGCGCGAATCGCTCGACCGGGCGGTGCTCCCGTCGAGGTGGATGAAGCCGTTGTTCTCCATGTCGAACAGCAGCGGCGCACCACCCACCTGGCGCATTTGCCCCAGGCCCGGCGAGGACATACCGACGGACTGGACCTCAGAAGTCGAGACGAAGCCCATCGAGCTGCTCTCGAAGCGGAAGACGACACCGGGGGCGTTGATGATCGTCGGGTCGCCGCCACCGCCGGCCATGGTCGAAGGGCCACCGCACGCGCCATAGGTGGTGGCGACATAGGCGCCGTAGTTGAGGCTGCCACGCCCGATCCATACCCCCGCTCGTAGACCAGTGGGCCCGCCGCACGAGGTGGGTCCAGTCGCCGTGGTGCAGAGGTCCCAGTCGGCGGACGTCTCGCGACTGTGGTCGATCCCGTTGGCGGTGCCGCTGGAGTTGCTGTTCACGGGGGCGATGCCGGTGATGTCGTAGATGCCAGGCTCGAAGCTATACGACCCGTGGTTGACGACGATCCAGTCGTACTTGCCGGGCATCACCGTGTAGGGTTCAGCGGCCGGCGGCGCGCAGGTCGACGTGGACAGGCTGCTCGCCACCGTGCCGCCGTTCAGGAGCAGGGTGCCGCAGGTCAACAGCCCCGACGTATCGACCCGGGGCGTCCAGATGTGGCTTGCAAAGGTGGTCTCGTTGGCGTAGACGGGCGTGGTCGCGGTGCCGCCCGGGCTCGCTGGTGCCGCGCTGCAGGGTGTAGGCAGCCGCGTGCCGGCGCCACCGCTCGTCGCGCAATACGGGATGGCCCCCGGGGCAATCGCGTAGCCCTTGCCGATCGCGCGTCCCAGGGTGCAGCCGGTGACGCCAACGCCGTAGGGGTCACAGTACTCATCGCCGATCGAGCCCTGCATCACCATGTCTCCGTTTGACTCCAGGGCCACCACGTCCTGGGGCGGGTTGAGGGTGGTCCCGTCGACGCCGACGATCAGGCTCGATGCCTCGGGTCGTGCCCAGTACGTCGGGCAGTTGCTCCCGGCGGTGCTGCAGCTGAGCAGGGAGCGAGCCGGCACCTTCGTCCGGTCGAAGCACTGCTGGCCTGGGGGGCATAGGGCGATGGTGGCCACGGCCGGCTCATACAGATAGATCGCGACCGGGAACGGGTAGTCATAGGTGGTGCCGGTTGGCTGCGCGTAGACCGTGGCGGAGGCCGCGACATTCGTGGTCGGAATCCCCAGGGTGCCGATCAGGAAGTTCTGGACCTTGGACTGGATCATGACCTGCATGCAGTTGTAGGGCGAGGTCTGGCAATGCGGCGTCAGGGGGGCGAAGGGCGGCACCGCGATGCCCACCGCCGTGTTGAACCCGGAGCTCGAGCCGCAGGCAACGCCCGCGGTGTCGTACCACCAGGTCGTAAAGCGGGTGACGCTCCCACTCGTGACGGTGGTGTCACAGGCAACGTTTCGGGTGGTGATGAACCCGTCTGCCCCGGCAAAGTCATGAGCCGCGACCGCGGCGAGGTCGTTCGAGTTGGGTACGGGCGATTGCTGGGTTGCGCCCGCCAGCCGCTTGCCGGCGGCCAGCGCGGCCGCGTCGGCCGCCTTCTGGGCGGTGTGCTGCACCAGGTAGAGGTGGGTGGCGTCGAGCGAGAGGCCGGCGAAGCCCACCAGCACGACGAAGATCAGCGCGAAGATCACCATCGCCTGACCGCGCCGGCGCTCAGGATGATCCATCAGGTTGCGGTGTGTCCAACTCATGTCAGTACTCCGTGTGCACGACACTGATCGATGTGATCGTGATCGGCGGGATGATGTTGCTGATCAGCGGCATTAGGGGCAGAAACGTGTACTTGATTTGCACGGCGACGTCCTGGACCGTCGGCGAGATCGACCGGGGCGATCCGGCGCAATTGGCGGGCGCATCAGCGGGAGCGGCCGTGGCCACCGCCGGCCAGATGTAGATCTTCCCCATGCCCGCCGGCGGCCGAGGATCCGCATTCGGGGTTCCGGTGCCGTTGGGATCCGAGTTGTTGACGAGAGAGTTCTCGTCCGGCCGGAGGATGAAGCCCTGGGCCGTCTGCTCCGCGATTTGCAGGGCCAGGCAATCGCTGGCAGCCTGGGGCTGCATGGACACCACTCTGGCCGCCTCCCGAGCGGACCAGGAAACGGCCGCATACGTATAGACCAGGCGGCCGAAGTCGATTAGCAGGAAGAGCAGGAAGAAGAGAAACGGCGCGATCAGCGCGAACTCGACCATCGATTGGGCACGCTGCCGCCGAGATCGACGGCCGGACATCACGACCTGGCGTGCCATCTACCAGATTGAATAGCGAGCGACTTTCGCCCAATCTTGCGGCCGTCTGGGGCCCGTGACGCGAGGGCTACGAAGATGAAACGAAACGTTTGGCGGCGGCCGGCTAGCCCTGGATCAGGTGGGCGGGGTTCCCTTTGAGCCCGACGGCAACCGTCAACGTGTCAGTCGCCGGGCCGGCCGTAGCGCGATACTGCATCGACCACCACCAGTTGGCGGGGTTGGGCCCCGGGTTCCAGGTCGACGGGATAGGCAGCTCGATGCGGACCCAGTGACCGTTGTAGAGGATCGTGCCGCCGGACGTCGCCTGGAAGGTGGCCTGCGTATTACCCGATGCGCTGATCAGCGTGCCGGCATTGGTCCGCTGGACGCCCAGGTCGTAGATCGTCACTCCTGTCGGCGATGTGGCGACCAGGCCAGTCGAGGGATCGATAATGTCGAGCCAGACGTTCCCAGCGATCGAGAGGTCGCCGATGTCGTAGATGTCGATGGTCACCGTCTTGCCCGCGTACGTGGGTGGAAGCTGAAAGACGGGCATCTTGAAGCTGCCGGCGGAGATCGGGGTGTACAGACACGCGTCGTTCCAGGCCGCCAGGGAGCAGGCGCTGGCGCAGAGGGCGTTGGTCGAATCGAGGACGCGGACATCGTAGGCCTTGTGCGCAACATTGGTGCTGCTGGCGCCGCTCAGACTCCCGTTGTAGTCGAGCGAGTCGATCCGCAGCCGATAGGTGCCGCCGGTCAGCGCACCGAGCAGGGGTCCATAGCCGAGGGAGTAGCTGACCACCCCCTGGTCCGTGGGGAGGATCGGATAGCTCGCGACATCGGTCCAGCTGTGATAGACGGACATGTTGGTTGGGTTACCGGCGAGATCGTACGTCTGGGTGATGGTAAGACCGTTGTTCATGTTCTTGTAGGTCGGCGGATTCGTGTTCCAGTTCGTGGCGTCGATCGGATAGACCGTCATCTGGCTGAGCTTCACATCGTCCGCGCGAATGAAGGTGTTGGTGACCTTGAAGAGCGTGTAGCGCATCGCCGAGAAGGTCGTCTTGTCGCTGAAGGTGATGCCATCCTCCTCGTGGAGGTAGAAGGCTCCACCGGACGAGCAAGTTGTCAAGGCCTTGGTGTTCTCACAGTTGTTGTGAGGCTTCCCACCATTGCCATCCGGAGCGAACGCCGCATTGTAGACCTGGATCCGACCGCCGGACGCCGGGATCGTGACCAGGTAGTTGTAGCCGCCCCGGCTCGGCAGGGTTGGATCCGCGGGCTCGGTGCCCCCCGCGGTGCTGGTCAGGTGCACATCCGTCGAGGCCGGGCTCAGCGCGGAGCCGTACTCCGAGGCCGGATTGGGGGTGAAGGGGTCACCTTGTGCGCGGTCGACGTTCCAACCCTCGGTGCGCATGAAAAAGTAGTTGCTCCCTCCAGTGCCAAGCTGGGAGGTGGTGGAGCCCATCTGGCCGCCGGGCTGACCCAGCGAGATGGGCGCCTGGTAGGTCGCGATGGCAGTCCGCGAGACCGTCAAGCTCCGGAAGCCGAACAGCTGCATGAAGGTGGTGGGAATGCTCCGGGAGACGGTCACCTGGAGCTCGTTGTCGTAGTAGGCGACCGGGCTGCTACCCGGAATCGGCACCCGTTCCGGGTCCACCACGACGGCGTTCCCGATGTCGGAGGTGTCGAACCCGTTCTTCTTCGCGACAGTCAGCGCGCGGGCGACAGCGTTGTTGGCGGGTGGTGAGTTGAACTCGCCCGGCATAAAGACGACGGCCGAGACCGCGCTCGCGGCCGCAGCCCGCTCGGCGGCGAGACCGTACAGGTAGGCGAGACCGGCATCCACAGCGATGCCGACGGCCCCGAAGAGGATGGTCACCATGACGGCCAGCAGGACGATCGCTTGCCCGGCTTTACTCTGCAGTGGCCCGCGATAGGTCGCCACCGACGGCTGACCACGTCCCTGGTGCGCCATCAGTTCAGCACCGGTGCCGCGGTCATCACCGCGTATTCCCAATAGGTCGACGTTCCAATTCGCGGGGCCGGATTCGTGAATTGCCACTGGATACGAATCCCGATCGGGGTCTCATTGGGCGGGGTTTGCACACGCTTGTCCAGCGTGAAGGTCTGAAACCCACCTGACAGCGGGTTGCCGGCGCCGTCGAATTGATCGATCAGGTTCCCGCTCACGTACCACCCGCCGATACTGCTGGCCTGATAGATGTCGATCTCCTGCACCGTCGCATAGCGCATACCGCTGGCTACCGCCATAACGTTACGCACGATCTTCTGGTCGATCTGAATTTGCGTCGCTGAGGGGTTCGTCTGCTTTCCTCCCAGCTCGGCCGCCAGACGAGCCCCCTGGCGAACCGCATAGTTCGCGATCAACTTGTCCGAGATCAACATCGTCGTATTGAATCCACCCAGGAGCATGGCCATAAGGAGCGGAATGATGAGGGCCAGCTCGATGGTCGACTGTCCGGCCTGGCCAGCCCCGATTCCTCCGTTTGACCGCTTGCTGAAATCTCGCATTGCCATCCCTCAGTAGGCCTGCGGCTCGAGCCGCACGGAGTAGGTCGAAGAGAGTTGCAGGGGGGCCGCCGAGAGCAGCGTGCCAGACTTCCAGTTGTACTGATACTTGATCGTGACCCCGAGGAAATCGCTGGAACCGTTGGTCACGTCGCGGAGGCTCGCAACCCAGGGCTCAGGCGTGAGGAGCGGGTTGCCGGCCGGATCGTACTTGTTGACACACCCAGCTCCGCCGCAGCCGGTCGTATCCATCGTCAATGCGCCCGTGCCAGGATCTTCATTCAGCCGGTAGATGTCGATTTCTTTCACCTGGACGAATGGCTGGTGCAGGGCCGTGGTGGCGATCGCCTGGGCGATCTGCGCGTCCGCGTTGGCGGCGTTTCCCGCCTCCGCTCCTACCCGGGCTCCCTCGCCAACTGCGTAGTCGGCCGTTGCGACCCCGAACATCAGGACCCCGCAATCGAAGACGCCCATGAGCAGAACGATGAGCAGCGGCATAACCAGGGCGAACTCGGTCATTCCCTGACCTCGCCGGCCCTGGCCACCCCTCGCGATCATCCGCGTCCCACACTGTTTGCGACGCATGGCGCGACCGTACCAAGCGGGCAGTACGCCAACTGTTACGCGGCACCTGTGGAGCGGGATACGACGAGTTGTTACCGGGTTGCTGCCGGTTCGCGATCTCAGGGGATGTGATCGGGCTGCGCCGACGCTGTCCCCGCCGCCGTGGCCTGGGTCGCTTACCCGGTTGACGGCCGCCGGCCGGGATGCTAGCGTTCCGAGCAGGCCGATATATCGCTCGTGTACGGCCGATATACGGGAGGGGAAGCTTGGCGGGCGGCGTCTCGACAGCGCGTCCGATCCGGAGCCGGTCGGCTTCGGCTGCGGAGCTCCGCACCGTGGTGCTGCACAGCACGTCGGCTCGCTCCCAGGGCGAGCGCGCCTACCTCCTTATACGGGACCAGATCGTCACCTTGCAGCTCGCCCCCGGTTCGGTGATCGAAGAAGCCAAGCTGCGCCAGGAGTTGGGGCTGGGCCGCACCCCCATTCGGGAAGCCCTGCAGCGGCTCGCGCACGAGAACCTCGTCAGCTTCGTGCCTCACCGGGGCACCTTCGTCTGCGACATCAACCTCACCGACCTCCATCGCCTCACCGAGGTTCGGGTCGAGATGGAGGGCTACGCCGCTCGGCTGGCAGCCGAACGGGCCGCGGCCGCCGACCGAGCGGCCATGGAGGCGCTGATGGCCGAGCTGGAGACGATCGACGAGACCGATGTCCGCAGCCTGATGCGACTCGACCAGCAGATCCACCGGCAGGTCTACCAGGCGACACGGAACGCCTTCCTGCAGGCGATGCTGGAGGAGAGCTTCAACCTGAGCCTCCGCATCTGGTTCCTTGGCCTCGACCGCGGCGTTCGCCTCAAGGAGGCGGTGGAGGAGCACCGTCAACTGCTCGACGCGATCGTCTCGCAGGATGCGACCAGAGCCGAATCCGTGATGCGGCAGCATGTTGCCGGCTTCGAGCGAGCCATCCGCAAAGTTCTCTAGGAGGGAAACGGTGAGAGTTTTTTATGCGACCGACCTGCACGGTTCGGAGGTTTGCTGGCGGAAGTTTCTGAACGCCGCCAAGTTCTACAACGCCGACGTCCTCATCTGCGGCGGCGACATGACGGGCAAGGCCATGATTCCCATCGTCGAAGACGGCGACAGTTACGAGCTGACGCTGTCGGGCGTCTCGCAGCGGGTCGGCCGTGACCAGGTCGCCGAGGTTGAGAGCCAGGTGCAACGCAAGGGTTACTACCCGGTGCGGATGACCTCCGCTCAGGTGGCGGAGTTGGAGAAGGATCCGCAGAAAGTGCAGACGCTTTTCACCGAGCAGATGTGCAAGACCGTCGAGCGCTGGATGCAGATGGCCGCGGAAAAGCTCAAAGACAGCAAGGTGCGCGTCTTCGTGGCGCCCGGAAACGACGACGAGATGGAGATCGATGAGGTGATCGCGAACGCGCCGCGTGTCGAGCTAGCCGAGGGCAAGATGATCGACATCGGCGGCTACGAGATGATCTCCTCGGGCTGGGCCAACCCGACGCCGTGGCATACATACCGCGAGGCGCCCGAGGAGGAACTGGCGAAGCGAATGGAGCCGATGCTCCGCGATATCAAGGAGATGAGCCGGGCGATCTTCAATTTCCACCCGCCGCCCTACGGCACGTCGCTCGACGAGGCGCCGGCCCTGGACGAAAACTTGAAGCCGCTCCATGGCGGCCGGGCGCTTCGGCACGTCGGGTCGACGGCGGTGCGCGAGGCGATCGACAAGCACCAGCCGATGCTGTCCCTGCACGGCCACATTCATGAAGGCAAGGGCATCACCCGCCTGGGCAAGACGCTCGCGATCAATCCCGGCAGCGCCTACGAAGAAGGGATGCTCCTCGCGTCGATCATCGAACTCGACCAGAAGAAAGGCATCAAGAATTACCAGCTGGTCAACGGTTAGGAGGTGAAGCGCTAAGGAAGACACCCGTCGACGCGCCTCGCCTATCAAATTTCGAAGGAGGAAGTAATGGCGACTACGACCGAAGCGCCTCGGCAAACGCTGTTTTTACGTAACGCCACCGGGCTGGTCAAAGCCTGGTCGACGTTCGACGCCTTCTTATATGCATTTTGGTCGGTCAACCTGGTCACGCTCGGGCTCTACGGCATGTCATTCGTCTACGCGATTCCGGACGGTCAGTTGCTCGGAGCCGTGCTGCTCACCGGAGTGCTTGTCACCTTCTTGGTGCTCACTTACGCGCAACTTGTCAGCGTGATGCCGCGCGCGGGCGGCGATTACGCCTGGCAAAGCCGTATCCTGGGCGGCGCGGTCGGCTTCGTGCTGGCCATCACCGGCTGGTGGTTCACGCTCTGGCTGTGGACCCCGATCTACGCCAATATCCTGGTCGTCCAGTTCTTCGCGCCGCTCGCCTACACGCTGGGCTTGCCAGATGTGGCGACGTTCTTTGGCAGCAAGACCGGCATCTTTGTCAGCTGCCTGATCGTGCTCGCCTTTGTGACCTGGGTCATCACCCTGGGCATGGAGGGCTACGCGCGAATTCAAAGGATCTGCTTCTGGCTCGGGATGGTGGGCCTGGTTGCCATGATCGGCCTGCTGCTCTTCTCTTCCCACGACGCCTTCGTGAAGGCCTTCAATACTGAGGCTGCCCAGTTGTTCGGCGCCACAGGGAACGCCTACCAGGCGACCCTCGACGCAGCCACCAAAGGTGGCACGACCGGCATATCCTTCGGCACGTTCGGCTTCACCTCGACCCTTCTACTGCTCCCCTTTCTCGCGTTCTACTTGCTCTGGCCGGTCTGGGGGGCCACGCTCTATGGCGAGGTGCGCGGCGCGAAGGAGTACCGCAAGGTCTTCAACGCCATGTTCTGGGGGCTTTGGGTGACGGTTGCGCTGGTGGCGGTCATCATCCTGCTGATCGTCAAGACGATCGGCTGGGACTTCTACTACGCGGCCAACGCGGCCTACTGGAACAGCATCTTCGTGGCCGGCGCGCCGGCACCAGCGGTGCCAATCTGGCCCTATCCGATCATGCTCGCCGGCTGGCTGGTCCCCAACCACCTCTTCCAGGCGCTCCTGATCGCCGTCATGGGGCTCTGGTTCTTCGGCTGGGCCGGAACGCTCTTCCTCTCATCGACGCGGGTCATCTTCGCGGCCGCCTTCGACCGCGTGCTGCCAGAGTGGGCTGCCAACATTTCGGCCAAGCGGCGCGTCCCCTACGGTTCGCTCATCTTGATGATCGTGCCCTCGCTGGTGATCAGTGCCCTCTGGGCATACGGCGGGACGGGCTTGCAGGGGATCTTCTTGTGGGCAACCGGGGTGATTGCGATCACCTTCCTGGGGACGGTGGTCGCCGCAGCCATTCTGCCCTGGCGTCGGCGGGATATCTTCGAGAACTCGCCGATTTCCCGCTTCAGGATTGCGGGCATCCCGGTCATTACGATCACGGGCGTGGTCAGCGCGATCTTCCTCGTGTTCATGCTCGCGGAGTGGTCGTTCAACTCCGTCTATGGGACGTCCTTCTCCATCAACAGCGCGTCCCCGATCTACTTCGCCGCGACCTACCTTGTCGCCATCGCCATTTATGTCGTCGCCCGCGTCGTCCGGAAACGGCAGGGCATCGACCTGGCTCGCATCCACCAGGAGATCCCCGTTGAGTAGTCGTTCGACGTTCTGACCAGAGTGGCGCGCGCATGACGACACTACCGAGTCGTGCGCGCGCCGTCGTCATCGGGGGCGGGATCACCGGCACCAGCGTTGCCTACCACCTGGCGCAGGCGGGATGGCGAGACACCGTGCTGCTGGAGAAAGCCGACCTGACTAGCGGCTCGACCTGTCACGCGGCCGGACTGGTCACCCAGTTCAATCCCTCGCCCACCATGATGCGGTTCCGTCGCTACAGCATCGAGTTGTATCGCCGGCTGGGCATCTTCGACACGGTGGGCAGCCTGCGCTTCGCCTCGAGCCGCGAGCAACTGCTGGAGCAGCAGCGAGGCGTGAGTCGAGCCCGAGCGATCGGGCTCGACGTCGAGGTGGTTTCGGCCGAGCAGGCGGCACGGCTGATGCCCGCGATCAGCACGGATTCGTTGTTTGGCGCGGTCTGGGTGCCGGGGGACGGGGCCCTCGATCCGCATACGGCCACCTTCGCGCTGGCTAAGGCCGCGCGCGAGCTCGGCGTACGGGTGCTGACCGATACGAGGGTGACCGGACTGGAGCTGTCCTCCCGGGGGGCGGTACAGGCGGTCCAGACCCAGAGCGGTCGGATCGAATCTGAGGTCGTCGTGATCGCGTGTGGCATTTGGGCCCCGCAGGTAGCCGCCATGGCGGGCGCGTTTGTCGTGTCAACGCCGGTCGATCACCAGCACGCCGCGCTGCACGCGGTCGAGGGCGCCGAGCTCCCGCAAAACATGCCGTGCTTCCGCGACCCCGACAACCTCGTCTATGGGAAGGCGGAGGCAGGCGGCGTCGTGCTGGGCGGCTACGAGCTGGACCCCAAGGCCCGATGGATCGATGGCGTTCCCTGGGAGCATGCCGGGACCTCGGTCCCTCCGGACCAGCACCGGTTCGAGCCGCTCCTCAAAGGGGCGGCGCGGCGGTTTCCCTTCATCACCGAGGCGGGGATCGTGAAACTCGTGTGCCATCCGGATGCCATGACCCCCGACGCGAATCCACTGTTGGGGCCCGTACCCGGCGTCCGTGGGCTGTTCATGGCGGCCGGGTTGTCATTGAACGGGTTCGGCGGCGCCGGCGGGATCGGGAAGTCGCTCACAGAACTCATCACGGCGGGAGAGACCGAGCTGGACCTGTATGCGTACCGGCCCTGGCGCTTCGGCCCGGTCCACCGCGACCATCGCTACGTCGCGGAGCTGGCGAAAGAGGCATACCGCTATTACTACTTCCTCCGCTATCCGTACGACGCCGACGAGTGGGGCCGGCCGCGCCGGACGAGCGCCCTGCACCATCGGATGCAAGACCTCGGCGCGGTCTTCGGAGCAAAACACGGCTGGGAGCGACCCGAGCACTTCGAGCCGGGAGGGTCCTGGCGGCGAGCGGGTGCCGACCAGCGCCGCTTCGGCTGGACCCGACCGCCATGGTTCGAGTTGCTGGCCGAGGAGCATCGCGCCTTCCGCGAGCGAGTGGGCATCATCGACATGACCTCGTTCGGAAAGATCGAGCTGGACGGACCGGGAGCGCTCCCGATGCTCGAACGCGTGGCGGGCAACCTGATCGACAGGCCGGTCGGCAGTGTCGTCTACACCCAGCTCCTCGACCGCCGCGGAGGGATGGCGGGGGACGTCACCATCACCCGGCTCGGCCCGCATCGGTTCAGGTTGGTTACCGGTGCCGGATATGTGAACAGCGACCTCGGGTGGCTGCGGCTGGAGCAACGTGAGGAGGATGGGCCCGTCGACGTGCGCGAGACGACGGAGGAGCTGTGCGTCGTCGGGATGTGGGGGCCATCCGCGCGGCAGGTGCTGGAGGGCATCACCGATGACGACATTTCGGAGGAAGGCTTCCCCTTCATGCAGGCTCGCCCCATCCGGCTCGAGGGATTCGAAGTCTTCGCCCAGCGCGTCACCTACGTGGGCGAGCTGGGATGGGAGTTCTACACCGAGCCCGGCGTGGCGATGCAGGTGTGGGACCGGTTGATGGCCGCCGGACGAAGCGTTGGCATCCGGCCGGGTGGGTACCGCGCGCTGGACTCGCTCCGGATGGAGAAGGGCTACCGCTATTACGGTACCGACCTCACGCTCCTGGACAATCCCCTGGAGGCCGGGCTCGGGTTCTGCGTCCGCTTCGACAAGGGCGATTTCAATGGGCGCGAGGCGCTTCTGGTCGCGAAGACGGGCGGGATCAAGCGGCGTTTGCGCACCCTGCTGGTCGGCGAGCAAGACTACGTCACCATCTACGGTGGAGAGGCGGTCTACGCCGATGGTTCGGTCGTCGGCCGGATCCGCAGCTGCGCATACGGATTCACCGTCCGGCGCAACATCGCTTACAGCTACCTGCCGGTCGGACTGGGACCCGGAGCGCGGGTCGAGGTGGAGGTATTCGGGCGGCGGGTGCCGGCTGAGGTCAGCACCGACGCGGTGCTGAAGCGAGAACAACTGGTTGGCCATGACGCAAAGCATGTCGCGAGCTGAGGACGCGGTCGGACGCATCTCGCTCTGGCGAGGTAAGGACGTCAAGGTCTCCTCGCTGTCGGGCGGGCTGACCAACGAAAACTACCTGGTCGAGGCCGGCGGCGAACGGTACGTGATGCGTCTCCCCGGAGCGTCGACGCAGCTGCTGTCGATCGACCGGGTCAATGAGGTCTATAACGCGAGGGCGGCGGCGAGCACCGGCATCGGTCCAGCCGTGCTGGAGCACATCCCGCGGCTGGATGTCATGGTCCTCGAGTTCATCCCCGGGCCGACGATGTCGGCACAGACCCTGCAATCGGAGCGCATGGTGCGGCGGATGGCCGAGTCGTTCAAGCGCATGCACGCCGCTCCGCGCTTCTTGAAGGATTTCGACATGTTCCGGCTGATCGAGGAGTACCTCCGGATCGTCGAAGAGCACGATGTCCGGATTCCGGCGGATTATCGGGAGCGGCTGCGGCTGGTAGCGGAAATCGAGCGGGCGGTCCGGGTTGGCGCGCTTCCGAGCGTCTCCTGTCACAACGACCTTCTCTGTGAGAACTTCATCGACGACGGGCACGGCTTGCGGATCGTCGACTACGAACTGAGTGGCAACAACGATGCGTGCTTCGACCTGGGCAACACGGCGCAGGAGGCAGGCTTCGATGATGCGCTGCGCGCCGTCCTGTGCGAGGCGTACTTCGGACGGCTGGAGCGGCAGCAACTGGCCCGGATGAACCTGTTCGCCCTCATGTCAGACGTCGGCTGGACCCTCTGGGGCGCCATCCAGGCCAAGATCTCGACGCTCGACTTCGATTTCACCGACTACTACACGACGCGATGGAATCGGGCAATTGCGGTTATGGAGTCGGATCGCTTGGCAGGCTGGTTGAGGGAGGCGCGCCGTGAGGGCCCTTGACAGCGTCCGTATCTCAGACGAGACTTTCGGCGTGTACCTAAGAACGCCACTCAACTGCGGAAGGAGGATGAGATTCGTTGGCCGTGCTTGACAGTGTCCTGAAGACGTACCAGTCACCGACCCGGATGGTGCATGCGATCGGCGCCCTGAGCGCGCTCGGGGATGAGGCCGCGAACCTGAAGGTCAAGCGGCCGCTGGTCGTCACCGACCAGGGCATCGTGAAGGCGGGCCTCCTCGACGAGGCCCTCAAGCCACTTCGCGCTGGCGGCCTGGACCCCGTCACCTACGACCAGGTGCGGGCCAATCCCGGGATCGCGCTCGTCGATGCCGGTGCCGGCTACTACAAGTCGGAGCGCTGCGACGGCCTGGTCGCGATCGGCGGCGGCAGCTCGATCGACGCCGCCAAGGGGATCGGCGTGGTCGCGGTGCACGGCGGGAGCATCGGGCAGTACGAGTGGGGTAAGGATCCTATCCACTCGCGCATCCCGCCCTTGGTCGCGGTGCCGACGACCGCGGGAACCGGCAGCGAAGTCACGCTCTGGGCCGTCATCACGGACCCGGAGCGCAAAGTGAAATTCAATGTCGGCGGCACGCCGAACATCGCGTCATGGGTGGCGCTGGTCGATCCGGCGCTCAGCGTCAACCTGCCCGCCGGCGTCACGGCCGGGACCGGTATGGATGCGCTGACGCACGCGGTCGAGTGCTACACGATGGCCTATCATCAGCCGTTCACCGACGCAGTAGCGCTGCACGCGATGGAGTACTGCGCCCGCTGGCTACGCGTCGCGTACTCGCAAGGCCATAACCTCGAAGCGCGCTACCACATGAGCATGGCCGCCATGCTTGCCGGCCTGGCCTACGGCACCGACTCGGCCGGAGCGGCGCACGCGATGAGCCAGTCGGCCGGGGGCGTGCACGACGCCCCGCACGGGGCGCTGACGGGGCGACTGCTCGCCCCCGTTATGGAATACAACTACGCGGGCGAGCCGGAGCGCTTCGCCCGGATCGCCCAGGCGCTGAGCCTCGACACCGCCAACAAGTCCATCTGGAAGGCAGCCGAGCTCTCGGTCGAGTATGTCTATCAGCTGACCGAGGACCTCGACATTCCGTCGCTCAACGAGCTGGGCTTCTCCGAAGACGAGATCCCGATGCTGGCGGAGAAGGCTGAGGCGGACTCACAGACCATCGGCAACCCGAGGGACGTCGATGCCAAGAATTACGAGAAGATCTACGCCCGGGCCTTTGAAGCGGGACGCCACCGCAAGGTGGCGCGGCAGCTGGCCCACGCCGGCTCCTGAGCATCATGTGGACCAACACGCTCAAGCCGTACGACCTGCTCTCCGAGGAACAGGTTCACCAGATCCACGACCACGCCATGCTGATCCTTCAGGAGATCGGTGTTGACTTTCTTCATCCCCGCGCGATCGATAGCTTTGCCAGAGCGGGGGTGAAGGCCGAGGACAACCGGATCCGTTTCGAGCGCGCGTTCATCGAGGAGCAAATCAAGAAGGTTCCTGAGACGTTCCAGGTGCAAGCGCGAAATCCGAAAAACACGGTGACGATCGGCGGCAACCACATGGTCAATGCGCCGGTTTATGGACCGCCCTTCATCACCGACCTCGACCGCGGTCGCCGCGGCGCGACGATCGCCGACTTCACCAACTTCGACAAGATGGCGCAGGCCACCCCCCAGATCCACTGTGCCGGCGGCACCATCGTCGAGCCCGAGGACCTGCCGCTCGAGACCCGCCATCTCGACATGGTCTACTCGCACATCCGCTGGACGGACATGCCGTACATGGGCAGTGTGATTTCGGAGGAAGGCGCGCGCGACTCTATCGAAATGTCGTCGATCCTATTCGGGGGCCGGGCGAACATCGAGAAGACGCCCGCCTTGCTGGCCCTCGTCAATGTCAACAGTCCACTCCGCTATGACGACCGGATGCTGGGCGCCTTGATCACCTATGCGGAGGCGAACCAACCGGTGATCGCGACACCTTTCCTGATGGCGGGCGCGATGTCCCCGATGGGACTCGCGGGCACCATCGCACAGCAGACCGCGGAAGCGCTGGCGGGGATCGCCCTCATCCAGCTGATCCGCCCAGGCGCCCCGTGCATCTACGGCTCGTTCCTGACCAACATCGACATGCAGTCGGGAAGCCCCGCGTTCGGCACGCCGGAGTCGGCGATGGGAATCCTGGCCAGCGCGCAAATGGCCCGGCACTATCGCATCCCGTTCCGCGGCGGTGGCGCGCTCACCTCCTCCAAGAGTCCCGACGCCCAGGCCGCTTATGAATCGATGATGTGCCTTTGGCCGACCGTCATGGGGGGCGTGCATTTCGTGCTCCACGCGGCCGGCTGGCTCGAGAGCGCCCTGCTCGCCTCCTACGAAAAATTCATCATCGACGTCGAAGCCCTTCGAATGTTCGAGTGGATCCTGACCAAAGGCATTCCCTTCGACGACGAGGGCTTCGCCATGGATGGCATCCGCGAGGTCGGCCCCGGGGGCCACCATCTCGGATCGGAGCACACGATGCGCAACTACCGAACCGGCTTCTATCGACCGTGGATCTCGTCGACCGAGAACTACGACCGCTGGCAGCGGATGGGCTCGCGAACCGCCGACCGGGTCGCCAACGAGAAGTGGAAGCAGCTCCTCACCGACTACGCCGACCCCGGGATCGACTCGGGCGTAGACGAACAGCTCCAAGCCTTCATCGAGGTTCGCAAGGACGCGATTCTGCATGCCCCCGTCTGATCGCGACTCCCTGCCTGGCTCCGGCTCTGACCAGTTGCCGGATCAGGCGCGAGTCGTCATCATCGGCGCCGGCATCGTCGGTTGTAGCGCCGCCTATCACCTGACACAGCTCGGCTGGCGCGACATCGTCGTGCTCGACCAGGGACCCTTGTTCCGTGCAGGCGGCTCAACCTCGCACGCGCCAGGGCTGGTGTTCCAGAACAATGCCGCCCGAACGACGAGTAAGTTCGCGCAAGACACGGTCGGCGTCTATCGCGACTTGCGCCTGGACGGCGAGCCGGCGTACTGGGAGGTGGGAAGCCTCGAGGTCGCGAGCACACCGGAACGCTGGGAGGAGCTGAAGCGAAGGCACGGTCACGCCACCTCGTGGGGCCTCGAAACCCATCTGGTGCCACCCAACGAGATCAGCCGGATGGTGCCAATGATGCGGACCGACCACCTCTATGGCGCCATCCACGTACCCAGCGACGGAACGGTTCGAGCGGTGGCCGCCGGGGAGGCGCTGGCCAGGAAGGCCGAGGCCGCGGGCGCCCGCTTCATGGGCAACACACGAGTCACCGGAATCGAGGTGGACCACGGCCGGGTCGCCGCCGTCCAGACGGATCGCGGCCGGGTGGTCACCGAGCAGGTGCTCTGCGCCGCGGGCATCTGGGGCCCGGTGATTGGCCGGATGGCCGGCGTGCCCATTGCCTTGCAGCCGCTTCAGCACCTGGTCGGGATCACGGATCCGCTGCCGGCCCTGGCCGGCGAGACCGCCTGGCAGTCGACGCCGATCGTCCGGCACCAGGACCGCTCGATGTACTTCCGCCAGCACTACCGCAGCTATCTGATTGGCAGCTACCGGCACGAGCCGGTGCTTGTCGACCCCGAGCAGATTCGCACCGCCTGGGACCGCGACCTCATGCCGTCATGCCTGCCGTTCCGGGAGGATCTCTTCGCCCCCGCGTTGGGGTACGCCGCGGAGCTCTACCCGGCACTTCTGGGCGTCGAGCTGATGGAACAGGTGAACGGCATGTTTTCGTTCACGCCGGACGGCCACTCCTTGATCGGTGAGTCCCTCGATGTCCGCGGCTTCTGGGCGTGCGAGGCGGTCTGGATCACCCACGGCCCCGGGGCCGCGCGGGCGGTCGCCGAGTGGATGGTCGAGGGGATACCGACCCTCGATCTCCGCGAGGAGGACCTGAACCGCTTCTACCCGCACGCGTTCACCCGCGCTTATCTGCGAGCCCGCGGGGCGCAGAACTACCGCGAGGTTTACGACATCATTCACCCGCTCCAGCCGATGGAGACGCCGCGCAAGTTACGGCTGAGCCCGTTCTACGACCGCGAGGAGGAATTGGGCGCGACCTTCCTCGAGGGCGCCGGGTGGGAGCGGCCGCAATGGTACGAAGCCAACCGATCCCTACTCCATGACAGCCCCGACTTCCCGATGCGGTCGGGCTGGGCGGCGCGGTTCTGGTCGCCCGTGCAGGCGGCCGAGCACCGGGCGGCGCGCGAGCGGGTGGTTCTTTTCGATGCCACACCCTTCGTCAAGATCGAGGTGTCGGGTCGGGGTGCGCTCCCCTACCTGCAACGGATCGCCGCCAACCAGATGGACCATCCGGTTGGAAAGGTGACGTATACGGCCATGCTCAACGAACGCGGCGGCATCATGACCGACCTGACCGTCACCAGGGTTGACGAGGAGCGCTTCTGGGTGGTGACGGGCGGTGGCGTCGGAATGCACGACCTGGCCTGGATGCGCAGTCAGCTGCCCGACGACCACAGCGTCCAGTTGAAGGATCTGACCTCAGGCTGGTGCTGCATCGGCGTATGGGGGCCAGCGTCCCGAGACCTGCTGCAACCGATCTCGCAGGAAGACCTGGCCGGCGATGCCTTCCCCTACCTCACCGCGCGGTCATTGACGGTGGGCAGCGTCCCCGCTTATGCGATCAGGATTTCCTACGTCGGCGAGCTGGGCTGGGAGCTGTACACCCCCACCGAATACGGGCTGCGGCTGTGGGACACGCTGTGGCAAGCGGGCCAGGCGCTGGGCGTCACGGCGCTGGGCGGCGGCGCCTTCGATTCGCTGCGACTGGAAAAGGGATACCGCCTCTGGGGCTCGGACATCCACAGTGAGTACAACCCCTACGAGGCGGGCCTCAGCTTCGCAGTCCGGCTCAACAAGGGCGATTTCATCGGCCGCAACGCGCTGCTGCGGATCAAGGAGCAGGGCATCGCCAGGAAGCTGACCTGCATGACGCTCGACGATCCGGCGGTGGCCGTCCTCGGCAAAGAGCCGATCTTCGCGCTCTCACCCTCAGCCGCCTCTTACCCTCCCCCGCCCGCGGGGGAGGGTAGGGTGGGGGCACAGGGTGGGGGCCGCCAGGTCCTCGGTTACGTGACCAGCGCGAACTACGGCTACACCGTCGGCAAGAGCATCATCTATGGTTACCTTCCGCTCGAACACGCGGCGGAAGGCAACAAGGTCGAGGTTCAGTACTTCGGCCGCCGCTTCCCGGCCACCGTGGTCAAGGAGCCACTGTACGACCCGCAGATGACGAGGCTGAAAGAGCTGCCGGTGCTGGCGGCGCAAGGAGGGACGCGTTGAAGGTCGTCGAGAAGACGCAGACGTTGAAGATGTTCGTCGGCGGTCAATGGGTGGATTCGGAAAGCGGCGAGACCTTCGAGGCCGTCAGCCCCGCGACCGGCGAGGTGATCGCGAGTTTGCCGAAGGGCACGCGCGCGGATGCCGTGCGCGCGTTGCAGGCCGCGTCCGCCGCCCGCGCCCCGATGGCCGCACTCGGCGCGTTCGACCGGGCGGCGCTGCTGCACCGGATCGCCCAGGTCATGGAGACGCGCCGGGAGGATCTCGCGCGCTGGCTCACGCTCGACCAGGGCAAGCCTTACAAAGCCGAGGCGCTCGGCGAAGTCGGCGAGGCCATCGAGTATTTCCGCATCGCCGCCGAGGACATCAAGCGGCTGGAGACGAACGTCATCCCCTCGATGGCGAAGAACAAGCTCGTCTTCACGCTTCGGGTTCCCCGCGGCGTGTATGCCCTGATCACCCCCTGGAACTGGCCCCTCACGATGGCGACGGAGCTGATCGCCCCGGCGCTGGCCGGCGGCAACACCATCGTCTGGGCACCCGCAACGTCCACGTCCGCGATTTCGGTCAAGCTGATGGAGTGCCTGGCCGAGGCGGACCTCCCGGCCGGCGCCATCAACCTCGTCACCGGCCCAGGGTCCGTCGTCGGCGATGAGATCGCCGGCCATCCCCTGACCGCCGGCGTCGGCTTCGTCGGCTCGACCGAGACCGGACGCTCGGTGGCGCGGCGCGGGGCGGGCAAGCACGTGATGCTGGAGCTCGGCGGCAACGGTCCGATGGTGGTGTTCGCCGACGCCGACATCGGACACGCCGTGGAGGGCGCCATCGTCGGCTGCTACCTGTGCGCGGGACAGAGCTGCACGGCCGGGGAGCGGATCCTCGTCGAGGAATCAATCCGCGACGAGTTCGTGGGGCGCCTGGCCGACGCCGCACGGGCGCTGCGCCTCGGCGACCCCTTCGCGGCTGACACGACGCTCGGACCGCTGAATAACGAGGGCGTGGCGACGAAGATGGACGAGCACATCGCTGACGCGGTCAAGCACGGCGCCAAATTGATCCTTGGCGGCGAGCGCGCCAACGGCTTTCCGACGCGCCTGTACTACCACGCGACCATCCTTGACGGTGTCGAGCCATCGATGCGTGTCAGCCAGGAGGAAACGTTCGGCCCTATCGCACCGATCATCAAGTTCCGCGACGAGAAGCAGGCACTGCAGCTCGCCAACGACTCACCGTACGGATTGCTCGGCCCGGTTTACACGAAAGATCTCTCTCGCGCATTGCGCTTCGCCGATGGGCTGGAGACGGGCTGGGTCAACATCAACGA
>DATBYO010000047.1:0-9292 GCA_036513655.1 Candidatus Dormiibacterota bacterium
TTCGAGTCACGTGATGGACGAGGCTGAGCGATGCGACCGGCTGGGACTGATCCGATTTGGTCGGCTCCTGGCCGAAGGCACTGTTGCCGAGCTGAAGGCGAAGGCCGGCGTCGAGCGGTTGGAGGACGCGTTCCTCAAGCTATCCGAGGTCCGGGAGCCATGAGCGCTCATCGCGTTCGCGCCATTACGCGACGGCTGCTGCAGCAGTTCCGGCGTGACCGTCGCACGCTGGTTCTGCTCTTCGGCGCGCCACTCGTCATCCTCTCGCTACTCGGCTACCTGCTCCGCGGTGGTGGCGACGTCCCGAAGATGGGCGTGGTCAACCTGGACGGCGGCGGGCTGGGCAGCGTCGTCGCCGCGGCGCTCGAGAGCTCGAAGACCGTTTCCGCTTCCGCCATGTCTGCGGCCGACGCCGAAGCCAGGTTGCGGTCGGGTGACATCGCCGGGTACGTGCTGCTGCCGTCCGACTTCTCGGTGAAGGCGCAGCAGTCGCGGCTGATCGCACCCGAGGTTCACCTCGAGGGAAGCCAGCCGGGTCTTTCGCAGAGCATCCTGCAGGCGGTCAGTGAATCCTTCGCGGCCCTCGCCGGCCAGGCGGGTGGCGTTCGCTTCGCGCCACACGTCACGTTCCTCTACGGCGGGCCCAACTTCGACACGCTCGATTACTTCGGCGCCGCCTTCATCGGCCTGGTGGTCTTCTTCCTGGTCTTCGTTATCACCGCGGTCGCGTTCCTCCGGGAGCGCGGCCAGGGGACGCTCGAGCGCCTGATGGCGAGTCCACTGCGCCGGGCCGAGATCGTGCTCGGCTACATGCTGGGCTTCACGGTGCTGGCACTGGTGCAATCGGCCGAGGTGCTCGCCTTCAGCCTGCTCGTGCTTCACGTCCACAACGTGGGCAACGTTGCGCTGATCTTCGTGCTCGAGGCCTTGATGGCGATCGCCGCCGTCAACCTCGGCATCTTCCTGAGCATGTTCGCCCGCACGGAGTTCCAGGCGGTGCAGTTCATCCCGCTGGTGATCGTGCCGCAGATGCTGCTGGCCGGCATCATCTTCCCGGTCAGCACGGAACCGGGTCCGCTACAGGCGCTGTCGCACGTGTTGCCCCTGACCTATGCCGTCGAGGGACTGCGCAACATCATGATCAAGGGCGCCGATCTGGGCTGGTCATCGCTTCAGCTCGACTTCGGCGTGGTGCTGGGCTTCTGCATCCTCGTGATCCTGGCCGGCGCCACGACCCTGCGCCGCCGCATCGCCTGACCTCGACAGTCCCTCCGCCTCTGGGGGAGGGCAGGGTGGGGGCTAGCTGAACTTCTTGTCCTGGTCGAGGCGGTAGAGCCGGATCGTGACCGCGAACAGCACGATGCTCCAGCCGGCGAGCCAGGCGAGTGCAACCAGGGTTGACTCGTCGTTCAAGCCGATCGTTTTCCAGGCCAGCTGCGCGTAGTGGTAGGTCGGCAGCACCGAGCCGATGTGCTGGATCGTGCTCGGGAGTTGCTTGAGCGGCACGAAGATCCCGGATAGAAAGAGCATCGGCAGATACACCATGTTTGCCAGCGCGGGTGCGGCGTTGGGGCTCGCACCATAGCCGATTGCCATGCCCAGCCCGATCATGGGGAATGATCCGACCATCAAGCGCCAGGCGAGGTCGAGCCAGGTCCCGGGATCGAGCCGGACCCCACCGATCACGGTGGCGACCAGGCCAAGGAGGATCAGGCTCAGCAGTCCGAAGATCAGCGCGCCGATGACGTAAGCCAGCGTCGCAACCCAGGGCGGCAACGGAGTTGCCCGCTGCAGAAGGTCCAGCTTTCGACCCCGGTCGTTCGCCAGGCCGATGCCGAAGTTGTAGACCATCACGTTGCCCACTCCGTAAGTCGCGTAGGAGACGAGGATCAGCTTGGTCGTGCTGATGCCGGGGGCCGCCTGCAGATTGCCAAAGATGGCGTTGAAGAGCAGGAAGAACATCACCGGGAGACCGAGTGACAGCACAGTGAATGCCGGGTTGCGCAGGCGCGCCACGAGTTTGGCGCGCGTCTCCATCCAGAGCATCCGGCCCAACGGAGCCATCGGCAACGTCTGGATGGTCGCGGTGCTCACGGCGCCATCTTCTCCTCAGCTTCGTGCGTCAGGGAAATGAAGGCTTCTTCGAGGTCGGCACCCACCACCTGGAGGTCGCTGATGTCGACGCCTCGACGGAAGAGTTCTCTCAGCAGGGTCTCGGGGGCGTTGCTGAAGAGTTGCACTCGGTGGTCCTGGATGGATAGCTTGGAGACCGGGAGCCCCGCAAAGTTCGCCTCGGATAGCGGCGTCGGCGTCGTGAAGGTGACCCGCTTGGCGAGCACCCGCGACTTGATCTCCTGCGGACTCGCGTCGGCAACCAGGACGCCCCGGTCGATCACGATGATCCGTTCGGCCAGCTGGTCCGCCTCCTCGAGATAGTGCGTGGTCAGCAAGATCGTCTTGCCCTGCTTCGAGAAGTCGCGAATGCTCTGCAGGAAGAGGCGTCGCGACTCGACGTCCATACCAACGGTTGGCTCATCGAAGAAGATCACCTGCGGATCGCCGGCGACCGCCAGCGCGAAGTACAGCCGCTGGCGCTGGCCACCGGAGAGCTTGCCGGCCTGCTGCTTGCTCTGCGGCTCGAGGCCCGCCAGCGCGATCGCCCGGTCGGGTGGCATTGGGCTCGGGTAGTACGCGCCGAAGAGCTCGACGAGCTCGCGCACCGTGAGCGTGTCAGGGACACCCGATTCCTGCAGCATCACGCCGCAGCGGCTGCGGGCGCGGCGGTCGGTCGGCTCGAGTCCGAAGAGCCGCGCCTGTCCGGCAGTCGGCTTGCGCAGTCCGAGGAGGACCGAGATGCAGGTGGTCTTGCCGGCCCCATTGGGCCCGAGCATCGCGACCAGCTCACCCTCGTTGACGACAAAGCTGACGCCGCGGACGGCTTCAACCGAGCCGAAGCGCTTGTGAACCTGGTTGAGCTCAACGACCGGCTGCCCTGACGTTCCCCCACGCTAGCACAGGGCTTTGGCGGAATTCTTAGGCGGTAGTCAGCTACGACGAAGAAGAATCACGAGAACGACCGCACCTACCACGGCAAGGATGAGGACAACAGGAACCACGGGGGAGAACTCGACACCCGTCACAGTCCGATTCTGACGGATCAGCGGTAGTTGCGGGAGGACGGGAAGACGTCCTCGTCGGGAAGTGACGGCGCGGCCTCAACATGGTCGACGAGAACGCTCAGCACGCCGTCCTGCTTCTGCAGCCGCCCGTCCATGATCAGGATCGGTTCCAGGTTCGCGACCTGCCGGTAGCGCTGGTAGATCGGCGGTCGGAGGATGACATCGACGTGGCCGAACTCATCGGCCAGGGTGAAGAACTTGAACTCCTTGCCGGTCGAGGGCGACTGCCTTGTGATGACCAGGCCGCCCACTCGGACTTTGGCACCGTCGCGGATGTTCGAGCGGATCGTCTTCGAGTCGATGACGCGGAGCTCGTTGAACTGCGGCCGGTAGAAATGGATCAGGTGATCCGTCGTCGAGAGCGAGAGCAGCCGGTAGTCGGTCGCCACCCGCTCCCGGTGGGTCATGGGCGCGAGCTGCACGGTCTCGGACGGCTCGGCGAGCATCGGCGAGCGCTGCCAGTCGTCGGCATGCTCGTTGAACCGCCAGACCGCTTCCCGGCGATTCGGCTCCAGCGCATCGAAGGCTCCGGCCAGCACCAGGTTCTGCACCTGGGCCCTGGTCAGCCCGTTGCGAGACTGCGTCGTCAGCCGGATCCGGCGGCAGAATTCCTCGAGAGAGGCGACCGGTCCTTTGAGCTGGGCCTCGTCGAGCACCTCGAGCGCTTTGTCACCCACGCCGTGCACGTAGTTGAAGCCGAGCCGCAGCGCGCCGCCTTCGACCGTGCATCGCACATAGCTCTTGTTGATGTCGACCGGCAGGATTTTGACGCCGTGCCGCTTGCCGTCCTCGACGAGTACGTGCGGGTGATAGAAGCCCATCGGCTGGTTGTTCAGCAGCCCGGCGTAGAGCGCGGGCGCGTGATGCAGCTTGAGCCAGGCCGTCTCGTAGCAGGTGCGGGCGAAGGCGGCGGCATGGGACTTGGTGAACCCGAACTCGGCGAACGCGGCCAGCTTGGTGAAGATCTCCTCGGCGATCGGTTGCGGGATCTCGTTCTGGACGCAGCCGCTCAAAAACCGCTCGCGGATCGCCGCCATCAACTCGTGCGAGCGATGGCTGCTCATCGCCCGCCGGAATCGGTCGGCTTCGGCGCTCGAGAAGCTGGCGCATTCCATCGAGATCTTCAGAATCTGCTCCTGGTAGAGGACGACACCCAGCGTCTCCTCGAGGATCGGCTTCAGGCGCGGGTGGATGTACATGACCGGCTCCTTGCCCTGCTTGCGCCGCAGGTATGGGTGTACCGCATCGCCCTGGATCGGTCCGGGGCGGATGATGGCAACCTCGACCACCAGGTCGTTGAAGGTCTCCGGACGCGAGCGCGGCAGCGTCTGCATCTGCGCCCGGCTCTCGATCTGGAACACGCCGATCGTGTCGGCCTGCGTGCACAGCTCGTAGACCTCCGGGTCTTTCAGGTCGAGCGCATCGAGGTCCGGGCGCACGCCGGTATCCGCCTCGATAAGGTCCAGGGCTTCGGCGACCACCGAGAGCATGCGCAGGCCAAGCATGTCCATCTTGATCAAACCCAGCTCTTCGACATCGTCTTTGTTGAACTGCACTACCATCCGGCCCGGCATGGTCGCCCGCTCGACCGGCACGATATCGATCAGCGGCTCGCCGGTGACCAGCATCCCGCCGACATGGATCGACAGGTGACGCGGGAAATCGAGGATCTGGGTGGCGAGATCGAAGAGCTGCTGCCAGGGCTGCGCGACGTTCGCCGTCGGGTATCCGGCCGCCTGCGCGATCGTCTCTGGACTCTCGGGGTGCCAGGCCGACGCCGACTTCGCCAGGTGATCGATCGTCTCTTCCTTGAAGCCGAGCGCCTTCCCCACTTCGCGGATCGCGGAGCGCTGGCGATAGGTCACGACGTTGCAGACCATCCCGGTGCGCTCCGGCCCGTACTTTTCGTAGACGTACTGAATCACTTGTTCCCGATGCGCGGTCGAGAAATCAATGTCGATGTCCGGCGTCGTCGTCATCTCTTCGTGCAGGAACCGCTCGAAGAGCAGGTTGTGCTCGATCGGATCGACCCGGGTGATGCCGAGCAGATAGGCGACGATGCTGTCCGCGGCCGACCCACGCCCCTGACCGGGGATGCCACGCGAACGGGCAAACCGCATCAGGTCCCAGTTGATCAGGAAGAATTCCGCGAATCCGGTCTTGTTGATGACGTCGAGCTCTTTCTGCAGCCGGGCCGCCACCTCTGAGGTGACGGGACGGTATTTCTCGCGCACCGCGTCCTGGCAGAGCCGGTAGAGGAAGGAGAACGGGGTCTCGCCGGTGGGGACGTGGAAGCCGGGAAATCGGGCGCCGACCAGCTCGAAGCTGAAGCGGCAACGCTGCGCGATCTCCGCGACATTCGCCAGGCCTTCCTCGACGACCCGCCGCGGGTACCGGCCGAAGACCTGCCGTAACTCGGCGCCCGACTTGAGGTAGTGCTCGGCGTTCGGATGCAGGTAGCGCTGCGCCTCGTCGAGCGTGGTGCGATGCCGGATCGCGGTGAGCACATCGTGCAGCCGGTGCCGGTCCGGCGTCGCATAGAAGACCTCGTTGGTGATCAGCAGGGGTGCGCCGTGCCGCTCGGCCAGCTCGAGCAACCGCTGGTTGCGCGAACGATCATCGGGAGCCAGGTGGTCGTGCAGCTCGATGAAGACCCGGTCGCGGCCGAAGACCTCCTGGTAGAAGGGCAGCCGCTCTTTCGGATCGGCGACCAGCGCAAACAGGTGCCCGCTCAGGGGCGCCAGCTGGTCCGCCGGCAAGCGCGCCATGCCTTTCGCGTTGGGCATCTGCGCCATGCTGATCAAGCGGCAGAGGCTCGTATAGCCGACCTTGTCTTCGACGAGTAGCAGCAGCCGGTCCCCCCAGCGGTCGTAATCCACCCGATCCTTGGGTGGCGTGGTCCCGTCGTCGATCGTCAGCTCGGTGCCGATGATCGGCTGGATGCCCGCGCGCTGTGCCGCGCCGAAGAACTTGACCGCGCCGTAGAAGCCGTTGCGGTCGGTGATGGCGAGCGCCGGCATCTCCAGGTCACGGGCACGCGCCACCAGTTCATCCGGATGCGAGGCGCCCTCCAGGAAGGAGTAGTTGGAATGGCAGTGCAATTCGGCGTAGGCGCTAGTCATAGACGCGCTCGATAAACCATTCCGTGTTGACGCGGTCGCAGTAGCACTCCAGCGCGATGTCATCGTCGATCAGCAGCCGCCAGTACTCCCGGGACACCGGGCTGCGCCACCAGTCGCAGTCGATCCGCCAGCGGTTGAGCACGCGCGTCACCGGCTGCCACCCGGCGGCCGACTCGAGGTGCGTCGGCACGCCGTCCGCATCGACGCGCACCCGGATAGGCCGTGCCGGCGCCAGCAGCTCCGTCATGCGGGTTTCCAGAGGATCCGGTGATCGGGCAGCGGCGCGGCATCGCTGCAGACCTCGGCCCGCTGGACCAGCGACGGCCCATATTCCTCCTGCAAGCGCGCAATCGCATCGGCGATCGATTCCTTGAAGCCGTCGCGACGGATCAGCAGCCCCGGCTGGCGGATATAGGCGGGTTCGAGCCGGCCCGCGCGCAGCGTGATCCGTTCCAGCGGCGCGGTGATGGTTGCACGCAGCAAGCGCGGACGGACGCCGTCGAAGAGCTCGCCCGCGGTCGTCATCGGGTAGGCAAAGCGCACCTCGATCGCGATCGGCGGCGCAGCCTCCTGGTCGAGCTTGATCCGGATCGCTCGGGCGCCGAGGCCTTGAGCGAGCAGCGATGCGCTGACGCGCTCGGCCAGCGCCCGGGCGATGAATTGCAGCGCCTCCGTGTTGTCGACCGGCGGATCGAGTGGCTCGCTTTCCTCGATACGAACGGCGGGCCTAAAGCGCCGCAATCGACGTCGGTCGTCGCCCACCGCCAGGTCATAGACCTCGAGGGCTTTCGGGCCGAACTGGCGACGAAAGGCCGGCCGCGAGATCGCCTGCAGACGGCCGATCGTCTTGAGCCCGAGAAGCTCGAGGTATTCGCGCAGGTCATCGTCGAGTGGCAGGACATCGATCGGGTAGCGCGCGAGATAAGCCCGCGTCTTGTCGTTATCGACGATCACCGGAACACCGGCCGTCGCATGGGCGGCCGCGACCTTGCTGACGAACATCGATGAGGCCACGCCCATCGTGGGCCTCACGCGGATCGCCGCGTCGATGGCGCGGCTGATGGCGGCCAGCAATTTTGAACGGTCGGGCCAGCGCAGGGCCAGCCGGTCGAGACGGAGGAAGGCACAGCCAGGATCCTCACCGGCAGCCACGTCGGGGGTGAAGTGGTGCAGGGTCGATAGCAGGGACTGGCGAACCCTGGCTGTGGCCTCCTCGTCGACCGGTTGGAAGACGGCGTCCGGCGCAAACTGTTGAGCCTGGTTGAGACTTATTCCCTCGAGTACGCCCTGCGCCCGCGCTTCGGCCGATGCCGTCGTAACCGAAGCCCGCTCGTGCGCGAGCCCGCCAAGGACCAGCGAACGACCGCGCAACTCGGGTGCCGTCAACCAGGCGGCGACCAGCGATGGGTGGGGCGTGCGGACACAGCAAATCATGGGATCGGGTATGGAACGATCCACCGCTTTCTGAGGCCCGGCGCCGCCAGCCGATTCTTGATGACGGCGGCATCGACCTGCAGCCCTTCGAGATCGCCGTCGGCGCGGAAGACCCAGGCACAGCGCTCGAACGTCAAGATCAAGCTGGCGTAATACCGGATCGCATCCTCGGCCTCGGCATCGTGGATCAGCAGCAGCGTGCACTCGGCTTCCGCGGCGCGATGCAGCAGGTGCGGCAGCTCGGCATCGAGCCCGGATGACCCCGCACGCGACAGGTCGATACAGATGAGGTCGACCCCGGCGCGCGCCAGCACGCGAACGCTGGCCATCCCTTCCTTGAGCGATTTCGGTCGAACCACCAGCAGGTGATCGAGCCGCGCGTCGAAGTAGTTGAGGAATTCCGGATCGAGACGCTTCGGGAAGTCGACGTAGGCGACCACGCCCTCGCGGCTGGCGCTCGCAACACTGCGCTGGGCCAGCGTCCGTTTCCCGCAACCCCTGGGGCCGGCGAGCAGGCTCAAGCGCCCCACCGGCCAGCCGCCGATGCCGGTCAGCGCGTCGAGTTCCGGGATTCCGGAGGACCGCGCGGGACAGGGAGGGACGGCCGGCCGCGGCGCGGCGCTCCCGAAGCGGGTCTGGAGCACCGTAATGGCTTGTTGGAGACGATCTGGCATCTGAGCACGCCCCAAAGGAGAGTTGCCGAGAACCGCGGTGACATCTGGCCTCCCCGGGGACGCAGGAGCAGATCGCTGAGGCTGGTCAGATCTTATCGAACAAATGTTCGGTCGTCAAGACGCTGCGCTACTTGCGGAAGTAATTGATCGGAAAGTCGATCTCCCACTCATCGCCGGCGTCCCCCATGCCGCGCTCCCACCGGCCCTCGATCGTTTTGCCGTCGGCCGAGATCTCGCCGATGAAGCGCTGGTTGAAGCCGGGGCCGTCGGGGCCGTTCCAATCCTCGCCGGCGGCCCGCCAGATCTTCCAGGTGGAGCCTTCGAGGGCCATCATGAACAGTCGCTTGACCCCTCGAGCGTCGAAGTAGTGCATCGGCTGCGGCTCGCCGTCGGGCGCGCCGCCGATGATCGACACGCTGTTGGGCACCTCCGCGGGCTCGCCCACCGAACTCATGACGATGAACTTGCCGAGGCGCTCGATCTTCTCCTGGACGGAGATCCTCATCGGAGGTTCCATCGGAATCTCTCCTTCGCCGTGCCACTCGCCGATCAGCGGCTCGAAGTCCTTCATCGCCGGTCTCCTTTTCCGGGGGGATCGCGTTCAACAATAAGACGCGGCCGGAGGCCCGAACTCATCGCCGCCCACTCCGTCGAGGCGCGCGAAAGCGCCTGGCTGTTAGTGGGCTTCCTGCAGTCCGACGCTGAACATCGCCTCGAGGTCGTGCTTCGAGTAGACCTTGAAAGCGACGTGGGTGTGGGTCTTGATGATCCCGGGTACCTGCGACAGCCGTGAGGTCACCACATCGGCGATCTCTTCGTGATTCTTGACCCGGAGGATGGCGACGAAGTCGAACTCCCCCGTGACCGAGTAGGCTTCCGCCAC
>DATBYO010000048.1:0-7494 GCA_036513655.1 Candidatus Dormiibacterota bacterium
TTCGAATACACCGACTTCTTCAGCCGGTCGGTCAAGGTCCATCAGGCTGACACGCTCGATTTCAATTTCCAGGGATTCCACATCCTGGGTATCGCGAAGAGCGAAGCGTTCGCCAAGAGCCAGCAGCCGCTGGCTACCCCGGATAAGGACGATCCGCCCTCCGTGGCGTCGGGCAAGCCGAAGATTTCACTCAATCCGGTGGTGTTCTTCTTCGGCTCGGGCTGCGGCTGGACAGCGCCCTGCGATTACACCGGCGGGAACGACCTGAAGATCTCGGGCCAGCCGCAGGGATCGGACTGGAATGTCACGATCAACGCCGGCCCCGGAACCTATACGTATTTCTGCTACATCCACCCGGGGATGCGGGGGACGGTAAAGGTCGTCGAGGCGGATGAGTCGACCACCAGCCAGGTCCAGAACGACGCCGTGTCCCAGCAGCAATTCCTCAAGGAAAAGGCACAGGCGGAGCGCGCCGAGAAGGCCGCGGATGTCGTTCGCTACAGCGGTGGTGAGCCGGGCGACCGGACCTACTTCGTCAAGGTCGGGATCTCTGCGGCTGACAACCATGTGGCGATCGACGAGGTGTTCCCCAACGGCGTCAAGGATCCATCGAAGCAGCTCAACCTGGTCGCCGGTGATCGAGTCGCGTATTCGTGGCCGGACGGCCACAACGTCCACTCGGTGACCTTCCCGCCGGATGCGGTGCCACCGTTTGGGTTCGACTGCAACGCCGGCTTCACGCCCGCGCCACCCGGGCCGCCGCCGTGCGCGGAGACGGGGGAGCCGCCGGAGCTCATCGCCGATCCCGGCAATGCGCCGTCTGGCACCGAGTTGACAGCGCCCGCGACGGTCGTCGATTCGGGTGACCGCCTCGGAAAGGACTTCAACCTTCCGACAACGATTCGCTGGGCTGTCACGACGGGCGACGGCACCGCGCCGGGCAGTTATCACTACAACTGCAATATCCATGACTGGATGAGGGGAACCCTCAACGTCGTGGCCGGTAGCGATTCGGGCGGAGACCGAGCGCATACGTAGGGTTTGAAAGCCCCCACCCTGCCCTCCCCCGCGAGCGGGGGAGGGTGAGGGGAAGGGTTAAGAAGGCAGGACGGCGGCGCCAGCCTGGCAGCCGCCGATCAGCGTGAGCGGAAGAAGCAGGATCGCCGCGATGGACCAGAACGGTGGGCCGGCGCGGTCGGGATCGGGCGCCGGGATCATGGCCGCGGTAATCGCGCTCGCGACCAGCCAGCCATAGAGCAGGAAGCCGAAGAAGAGGGACGCCGTCGAACCGGCATCGCGGCCACCCGGCCCGAAGACGACGAGAGAGAGGAGGCTGCCGGCCACCAGCACTAGGCCGATCAGGCCGCTCCCGACGCCGAGCTGGAGCCAGCGTGGATGGCCGCGCATCCGAAGGATGATGGCCGCCCACCCACCGGCGACCACGGCGGGGCCGAGGCCAAAGGGAATGATGAGCGCGCCGTTGCCGGAGAGGGACCAGCCGTTTCCTGAAATATTCATGCGGCTGAGTACCGCCGTCAGGGTCCACAGCGCGATCCCGGCGACGAGGCCGGCGATGGCGAGGAGCCCAGCAAACCGGGAATCCTTGGATGCGTCGGCGAGTCCGCGGAACATGCCTTAGTAGGAGATCCTACCCATCGGCGTAGGCGGAAGTCCCATTGCCGAAAGGTTCACGGTGCGTTATGCCTTCAGCAGGGAGAGCCACAAGGGCCTGATTCGTGATGCAGTTCGCCTCGAACCGCTGCCCGTTCCACCGACCGTTTGCCGAGCAATTCGCGCTGTGCCCGGCCTACGAGCCTGAGGAGATCGAGGTCACGAACATGCGTGACGTTCCGCTGGAACCGATCTGGTCGTGCCGCCAGCTGACCGTGGGAGCCTATCCCGACCAGCGTGGCCGGCTTTACCCAAAGTGCCTCTTGGGCGATGTCCTCTCTCGCCGGCAGGTGTTGCTCGAAAAATTGCTGCTGATGAGAACCCCCCACCCCGACCCTCCCCCGCAAGGGGGGAGGGAGATGGAGTCGAACCCCCTACCCCGACCCTCCCTCAGAGGGGGAGGGGAAAGAACCACAAGGGGGAGGGAGATGGAGTCCTCAGCAACATATATATGTAGTGGGGAATAACCCCCCGCCCCGACCCTGCCCCGCAAGGGGGAGGGAGAATCAGGCTGGGCGGTCGTTCCCGGAGCTTTCCCTTCGGATCGGCGGCGTGGGAAGTATCGACTGGCGCGGTCGGAAGTAGGACTGCACGTCGTCCGGGAACAAGGCCAGCACTTCTTGCGGTATCTCCAGGTCGAGTTCGGACAGTCCCTGGTTGACGAAGCGATCGATCGCGATTCGCATCAGGCGAATACAGGCGTCCAGCGGCAGGTGCAGCTCGTCGAGCACACGGCGGCGCTCCCGCAACAGGGCCGTCATTCGGGTCATGAACTCGTCGACCGTCCCCTGGATCAGGCGGGCCACCGCTGGTGTCGTTTCCTGGTTGACGGACTTGAGCTCCCACAGTCGCTGAACATAGGGGCCGCTGAGCGCGGTGACTTCCTGGCGAAGCGCACTGATGTCGTGAAGCCGGTGTTCCCCGATCGATTTGCTCCAGCGCCGGCGCGCCTCCGCGTCACCGACGATGCACGCTCCGTACCAGCGGTAGTCCGTGTTGGGCATCAGGCGACTTTCCAGGTGACGGCAGCTGATGATCGAGCCGAGCGGGTGGTGGGAAATGTCGAGGGCGACCATCTGGCTCGCCTGGAAGGCCGGACACTCGGCAAAACCGGGAGGGAACGGCTTGGGGTAGGGGCACTCGTCCGCCGGACGGTGCTTACTCTGGGTCGGCCGTGCCGTCCACATCGCCACGGCTTGCGACCGGCTGCGGAAACCGCGGCTCTGAAAGAGCTTCTCGAGGTGGGTCCGGACCGTCCGATGCGTCACGCCCAATCGGCGCGCGATCTCCTTATCCGAGAGGCCGGTGGCTGCCAGATCCAGAATCTGCGCCTGGCGTGGCGTTAGCTTCGGAAGATCACGTTCACTACCGTTACCCGGTGTCACGGAACTACCTGGGTCACGCTAGCACCCGCCCATTACGAATGGGCTGATGTCCTATGGACACGAGCGCCATACGACAGCACGATGAGTGGAGGCTGCGGATCAGTCCGCTGGCAACGCTCGGATCGCGGTAACGCCCGTGTTTCACTGTGCGTCCTCTTCCTTGAAACCGTTTCGCCTTGCACAAATCTAGACGATTGGGAGTAGGGATATTTGACAGCGGGTTTGCGGTAAATCTAAGGTGGTCGTAACGAGGTCGTTATCGGCATGAATACCGACCAGAGCGAATGGCTGGCTGACCTGTATCAGTCGCATTTCAGGGCCGTCCAGCGGGTGTGCACGGGCGTGCTCCGGAATTCGGAAGACGCGGCCGATGCCTCCCAGGAGGTCTTCCTGACCGCCGCCAGGTCGCTTCAGCCGGAAACCAGCCGGCAGGCCTCCCGAGCGTGGCTGCTGACGGTCGCCCGAAATCACTGCCTCGATCTGCTACGCCGCCAAAAGCGGTTCGGTCGCGCGCTCGCCACGCTCGGCGGCGACTCCGATCTCGGTCCCGACGTCGAGACCGCGGTCGCCAACCGGGACCTGGTCGACAGCGTCTTCAAGCAGCTTTCGACTCGAGAGCGCCAGGCGCTGTGGCATTCCGCGGTCGAACAACGTTCGCTGGCCGACATCGCCCAACGGCTCAGGCTCAGCTATATGGCGGCGGCCCAGGTCGTGCACCGGGCGCGGCAGCATGCACTGGCGACCGCGACCCGGGTGGCGATTGCCCTCGGCATCATCCGGCTCACCGGACGGCGTCAACACGGAGCCATTCTGGGCGCCCAGCAGCTCCTGGTCGCCGCCGCCATCCCCATCATCGTGGTGGCGATGCAGTCATCGGGCCCCCCGGGCTCAGTGGCGGCGTCGGCCGCCACGCAGCGCACATCGCCCGTGGGCGCCAGCAGCGCGAGCCAGTCGGGGCAGGCGTCCGGGGTCCTTCCCGGCTCGGTCAATCCGGGTCAGAGCCTCCAACCATCGAGCCTGCCGGCTCTGCCGGGTGGGGCGCTTCCGGCGGGGGCGACGTCAGCGCTTTCTTCGGCGGCGAACGCCGTCAAGCAATCGGTTGGTCAGCTCGGTGGCAATCTGGTCACGACACCGTCGCTACCGAGCGCATCCGTACCGCCGCTACCGAATCCGTCCGTACCCCCGCTGCCAAGCCCGCCGATCCCCTAGATCCGGACGAAAATACGCCCGGACCTCGTCGGGAAAAAGGCCGAGGATCTCGTCGGGCACATCCCAATCGGCCTCGCTCAGGCCCTCGTTGACAAAGCGATCGATGGCGTAGCGAACGAGGCGGAGACACGAATCGAGCGGGAGGTTCAACCGGTCGAGGACGTCCTGGCGCTGCTTCAGCAGGGTGGTCATGCTCGTCATGAACTGGTCGACGACGCCCCGCATCTGGCGCTGTGCCGCGAGCGAATCCGGCCTCCCGGTCGTGCTCTTCAGCTCCCACAGCCGCTGAACGAATGGTCCGCTCAGCGCCGAGATCTCCTGCCGAACCAGATTGATGTCGTGCAGCCGGGTCGCGCCGACGGCGGTACTCCAGCGGCGGCGAGCGTTGGCGTCGCCGATCAAACAGGCGCCATACCAACGGAAATTCGTACTGGGGATCAGGCGGCTCGCCAGATGGCGGCAGGTCAGCACGGAACCCATTGGTCGCTCCGAGATGTCCAGCGCCACCATCTGCGTCGCCTGGTAGGCCGGACATTCGGTGAAGCCAGGCGGAAACGGTTTCGGATAAGGGCACTCGTCGTCCGGCCGTGGCCCGTGTGGCACCCTAGATCGGCCCGACCATAGGGCGATCGCCTGGGACCGATTCCGGATGCCGCGCTCGTGGTACAGCTTCTCGAGGTGCGACCGCACCGTCCGATGTGCGATGCCAAGGCGCGCGGCAATCTCTTTGTCCGCGAGCCCGGCCGCCGCCAACTCCAGGATCTGTCCCTGGCGCGGCGTTAAGTTTGGGTCGCCGCCGCCGCCTTCCCCAGCGCCCCCCGAGGCGCCGCCGACGAGACCGCCCAATGCGCTATCACCAACTCTTCGTGATTACCGTCTCACGGTAGCACGTGCCTACCAGACTGGGCGTTTGTCCCGGATCGGCACGATCGTGAGTTGTGGGCGACGCGGGCGCTGGCTGAGGGACGGGATGGTGAACATGGCCTTGCGCAACTGACCCACCACCTGCTCGCTCTCCAACTGGAGGCGTTTGAACTGATCGAGTGTCTCCTGGGTGACCATTTGGGCTTCCTCCTACCTCCGGCGGTTCAGTGATCCTGGTTTGATCCCTTCTGAACACATGGACGTCTGGCGCCGGTGGTTTTTGACGGGCGATCAGCTCATCGAGCTGGGGAACGGCTGAGCTCGCCTCTGCTGGGACGGCTGAGCTCGCTTTGCGTTGTGAACCGGATTTCGCCCATCGGTAAGTTTACCGATTGACGCTCGAGTTGGACTCAAACTAAGGTTGTATACGTCCCCGCAAAAAATCGGGATCGCCGCGTGGCTGACTGGGAAGGGGCGTAGGAGCGACCGTGCGAAGGGAAGGCACAATCGAAGAGGCGGGGGGATGACGCTGGCGGCCGCCCGGCGTTCCGAGGGACGGCCGACAGCATGGCAGTAGCCGCCGCTCCGCCCGCCGTCAGGATCGTTCCCGGGATCGCCCCCGGGGTCGCCCCCAGTGACCGCCATCTTGGTGGACAGACGGTGACCGAACGCCCGGCCGCCGGCTCCGCGTCGCCGCACGAGATCCTGGTTGCCGCCATCATCGAGCGGTCGCGTGCCGACGTTGCCTGGTTGGCGTGGCACGATGGGACCGAACCGATTGTGGTCCAACGCGAAGCGGTGAGTCCGCTTTCGGCGGCGGCGGTCGGTGAGTTCCCGGAGGCGCCGCGCAGCCCGCTCGTCATCGACCGCGCGGCCTCGGGCCCGTGGTCGCTGTGGTGCCAGGCGCGCGGCATCCTCTCATGCGTCGTCGTGCCGGTGCATGCGCGCCACAGGATCGTCGGGACGATTGGGCTCGCCAGTTCTGCGCCAGGAGCTCTTCGTGACGATGACCTGCAGCGCTTGCAACTGGTTTCCTCGCTGGCCCTGCACGCTCGGCGATACGAGGCCCGCCTGGCCGGCCTGCGGCGACTTTTCGACGAGGTGAGCCGGACCCTCGAGGGCGCGCTCTCGCTCGATCGGGCGCTGCGCCTGCCTCCCACGTACCGGGAGATCGCCCGATCGGTCGGCAGCTCGCTGGATGTCACCTACTGCCAGATCGCGATTCGAGATTCAAAAAAGGCGCTGACGATTCGGGCCGCCGGGGGCCGCCGTCCGCCCCGGGGTGCCGCCACCCTCACCTGGCCGATCGCAAACCTTGCCACGTGCGCCGAGGCGCTCGAGAAGCGGAGCGCCGTGGTGCTGACCTTCGGCCCGGACGGCTCCCTGCCTGAGCCGGAGCGGTTGGCATTGTTTTCGCCGACCACGAGATCCGGCGTCATCCTGCCTTTCGTCGCGGGACCCAGGACGCAGGGCGTCCTGATCGTGGGCGAGGAGCGGCAATCGCGCTGCCAGCCGATGTCAGCCGAACGCGTGGCCATCCTGGAGCTCGTCGCCAGCCGCATCGCCCACATCATGCGAATGTCGCGGCGGCTGGAGTACGAACGACTCGCCGAACGCCGGCGCGAACGCAAGCTCACCGTCGAGCGTCAGCGGCTCGCCCGCGAAGTGCACGACGAGGTTGGGCAGGCGCTGAGCGGACTGCTCGTGCAGGCGCGTTGCGCGCTCACGAAAGGGCACGCGGGGATCGAAGAGTTGCAGGTGATGGAGCGGGCCGCCCGCAGCGCGATGGATGGAGCACGGGCGCTCGCCTACGGCTTCCGCAATCTCGAACGCGGCATCGGGGCCCTGGAAGGAGCGCGGAGCTTTGCCGACACGATGTTGCGCGCGGCGCGGTGCGACCTCTCCTGGAGCGAGGAGCGGGCCAGCGTCACCGTTGCCCGCAAGACGTTGCGAGAGGTTTCACGCGTCATCAAGGAAGCGGTCACCAATATCGTTCGGCACGCGCAGGCCGAGAAGACACGAATTCGCGTCGAGTATCCCGATGGGCGGATCCGGGTCACCATTCACGACAACGGCGTCGGCTTTCCCGTCCACGATGTCCGGCCAACCAAAGATGGCCGCGGTCTCGGCCTGCTGGGCAGCTCCGAACGGCTGGCCCGGATTGGCGGCGTCTTCAAGGTGACCAGCGTGCCGGGTAAAGGAACGTCGGTCGTCATCGACGCGCCACGCGCGATCACGCCGCGCCCGGCCGTTACGACGTGAGCTCGATGCCCCCGTCGGTCACGATCGTCGCCGACGCGAATCGTCCGCTGGATGAATCCATCTGGATCATCGCCGAAGGCCGCCTCTCGGTCGCGGCGCTGGC
>DATBYO010000049.1:0-2081 GCA_036513655.1 Candidatus Dormiibacterota bacterium
GTCGATCGCCGTGCTCTTGCCCGCGCCGTTCGGGCCGATCAATCCGGTCACCTTGCCCTTGGGGGCCGTGAACGAGCAGTCGTCGACGGCGCGAAGGCCGCCGAACAGTTTGGTCAACCCGCGGACGTCGAGCGCCGGCGGAGTTTCGGTCATCACGTGGCGGGTCCCTGAGCCGTCTTTGGTTGGATGGGATCCACGTAGCGGCGCTCCGGCAACAGACCCTGTGGCCGAAAGCGGAGGAACAGGATGAGGGCCGCCCCAATCACGATCGGCCGGAGCTGCAGCACGACATTGGGATGTCCCGGGATGTCAGGCAGAAAACGCGTCGATTCCTCGATGAGGACGAATACGATGAGCACGCCCAGCACGACGCCCCGGATGTTCCCACGTCCGCCGACGAGGATGGCGGCATAAAGGACAACCGTCTCCAGCGGGGTCCATGCGGATGTATTGAAGGCGGTCAGGTAGGCGGCGAAAAGGGCGCCGGCCAAACCCCCTATCCCCGCACCAAGGAGGTAGGCCTTCAGCTTCAGCCGGTAAATATCTCGCCCGAAGGCTGCCGCCGCCCGCTCGTCCTCGCGCAGCGAGCGCAAGGCGAGACCGAAACGGCTGCTCGACACCCGGGAGAGGAAGAGGTAGACGAGAAGGAGGACGCCGATAGCGAAGCCGAGGAAGAAATATTGATAGCTGTTGAAGTCGATCCCCAGCGCGTCACCCATCGGGTTGATCAGACCGGCCAGTCCCTGGTATCCATTGAACAGCGGCACGAACTGGCCGACCATGGCGTAAAGCACGTAGACGCCGCCGAGCGTCACGATGGAGAAATAGATGCCGCGAAGGTGGCGTAGGGCGATCAGGCCGATGACGAGCGCGAGAAGCATCGCCGAAGCCACCGCCAGCACGATGGCCACGAGGTACGGGAGTTGCAGACCCAGGATGTATCGCTCCGGCGCGGGATGCCGGCCGATCGTGAGGGCCAGCGTCATGTAGGCGCCCAGCGCCACATACCCGTAGTAGGCGAGGTCGAAGTCGCCCGACCAGCCCCAAATCACGTTGAGCCCGAGCGCCATGATCCCGAAGATCGCGCCTTCGGTAAGGACCGTGACCAGGTACTGCGTCATTCGCGTCATTCGAAGATGCTCCGCCGAGCGTTGACGAACAGGCCGCGGGGCCGGATCAGGATGACCAGGGCCAGGATCCCGAAGGCAAATGCCAGGTTGTAGCCGGCGCTGACATAGCCCCCGAAGAATTCCAGGGCGATGCCCACGATGACCGCCCCGACCATGGTGCTGAATGCGCGGCCCAGCCCGCCGGCGACCGCGGCCGTCAGGGTGATGAGGAAGAAGGTGAAGCCGAAGCTGGGGTTGAAAGTTCCAACGCTCTCGGCCAGGATGAAGCCCGCGTAGCCGGCCACCAGGCCGGCCAGGAACCAGGTGGCGGAGGCGACGATGTCGGCATTGATGCCGCTGACCCGGGCCAGGTCGCGGTTCTGCGACACGGCCCGCAGCGCTTTCCCGAATTTCGTGTGCGAGATGATCAGGTAGAGCCCGGCCGTGATGGCGAGGGCGGAGGCGATGATCTCGATGTCGAGGGTGGTCCAGAGGAACGGCCCGAGCTGGCGAGGCGCGCCCGACGGGATCGTGTAGGCAACGTTCGCGGCCCCGAAGATGATGGACAGCACGTTCTGGATCACGAACGACAGGCCGAGCGTGGCGATGAAGATGACCAGGGTCGGCGTGCCGCGCCGGATGAACCGGTCGACGACGGCGGTGTGCATGGCGAGCGCGATCAGCCCACCAGCCAGGGCCGCCGCGAGTGCGGCCGCGACGGCGTTCCCGGTCCGCGCGTGCACGATCAGGGCGGCGTAGGCGCCGACGGTCAGGATCTCACCGTGCGCGAGGTTGGCCACGTTGGTGACGGCGTACTCCAGGGTAAAGGCAACCGCCGACAACGACAGGATGGCCGCAGTCACCAGGCCGAACCCGAGGATCAGGAGCGCCTGGTGCACGCCTGACCTCCCCGTCTCGTCGAGAGCCTGTCGATAGCCGCTAGGCTAGCGCGTCACGGCGTCGCGGCCGCCA
>DATBYO010000050.1:0-24280 GCA_036513655.1 Candidatus Dormiibacterota bacterium
AGACGCGATGGCGTCCCCAGCACGCGGTAGGCGGCCCAGAGTCCGGCGGCGAGCAAAACCAGGATCAAGAGATAGAGCCAGGCCATGACCTTGGCTTGAGGTTAGCGCGAGGCGCTTACTTGTAGCGGAAGGTGATCCGGCCGCGCGTCAGGTCGTAGGGGGAAAGCTCGACCCGGACCCGATCGCCGATCAAGATCCGGATGTAGAACTTCCGCATCTTCCCCGACGTGTAGGCGAGAATCGTCTGGCCCGTCTGCAACTTCACCTTGAACATGGCGTTGGGCAGCGGCTCGACCACCTCGGCGTCCATCTCGATGGTCTCTTCTTTTCCGGCCGGGGTTTCTTTGACTTCCAGCGTATCGATGCCGGGGCGGAGCGTGGTTGGGCCGCCGCGCTTCTTCGGATAGCTTCGTTTCTTTCGCAAGTCGTGGCCATATTACCCTTAACCGGTGCAGGTGAAAGCGGAGCTGGCCGGCAACATGTGGAAGATCGTCGTCAAGGTGGGGCAACAGGTCGGCGCCGACGAGACCCTGATGATCCTGGAGTCGATGAAGATGGAGATCCCCGTCAACGCGCCCAAGGCCGGTCGCGTGGCAAAGATCCACGTCAAAGAAGGCCAGGCCGTCCAGGAGGGTGAGCTGCTCGTCGACCTCGACTAGATTAGGCGGCGGCCTGCTGCGGCTGCGGGGCGAAGAAGGCGATCCCGACCACCGACATCCCCCGCTTGCAGAACCCGCAGAACGTCACGCTCACGCTCTTCCGGCTCTCCCACCGCCGCTGCTCTCGGCGGCCGCAGTGCTGGCAGACGAGATCGAACATCATGTCAGCCATCTCGGGCCGACCGTAGCACCGCCGCCCGCCGTGCAGGGCACGGATCGGCCACATCGGTGTAAGGAAATGTGAACTCTAGCGGAAGAGCTGGTCGATCGAGGCCTTGACCTCATCGCTGGCCGTGGGGCCTTCGAAGCGCGCCTGGATGATGCCCTTGCTGTCGATCAAGAAAATCCAGGGCTCTGTTTGCAAGCGCCAGTCGACCACCGCCTGCGCCAGCTGTTTCTTGGAGGGATCCGGCTTGAAGTCGCGGTAGATCTCCACGTGGATGAAGGCAAGCCGGTCTCGATAGGTGGGCTCGAGGCCCTGGACGACCTTGACCTCGGGTCCGCACGTATTGCTCGTGCAGAACGCCGGGGTGGCGAACACCACGAGCGCGGGCCGGTGCTGCTGGATCGCGTCGGCGATTGAAATCTGGTGCATATCGTCGGGCGGCCGGCCGGAGTCGATAGTCTCGACGTCGGCAACGTCCCTGACAGTTGGATTGCGCGTCGCCGGCGCCGGCTGCCCAACCCCCGGCACGACCGGCAATGCGAGGACGTTCATCGGAATGCGCACGGTCGTGTGCGCCCCGTTGGGCCGGGAGGCCGTGAGTTCGAGCCCCCAGTCGCCGGCTTTATCGAAGGTCAGGTGCGCAACATAAGTGCCACCTCCCTGCAAACCATCGCCCTTGAAAGGTGCGTCGGACTCGCCTTTGAAGGTGCCGGTGGTGCCGTTGAGGACGAACGAGCGGACGTGCACGGTCGCGTCGCTGACCGGCGTGTTGTGGTCGAGGATGCCAATCGGAACACGCTGCTGTGCGCCGATGACCACCTCCGACGCGACGACCTCAGCTTGCAGCTGGCTGCCCGACTGGCCGGTGGCCGGGTTTGATGGTGCGGCCACCGCCCCGCAGGCGCTGAGCAGCAGAGCCAGGAGAGCCCCCACCCCGACCCTCCCCCGCAAGCGGGGGAGGGAGAACTCCCGCCCCACGCCGCATGGCGGGAGAGAGATTCCCATTTTCACTGGGCTCTAGCGCGCTCGATGTACAGCTGCGGTCGCTGGATCTCGGCCATGGTGGGCAACCATTGTGGGCCCTCCCAAACGCGGGCCAGCAGGTCGCGACCGCCCTGGTCCCGGACCTCACGGCAGAAGCGCTCGCCGATGACGTACTGGCGCATCTTCATCTCCAGCCCGGTCAGGCGAAGGAAGGCCCGCTCCAGCGGCGTCCGCTGCTCCTGCCGCCGGCGATAGGCCCCTTCCAGCAAGGCGAAGTGCGGCAACTCGCGGCGGCCGACATCGTTCATGACCAGGTTGCTGTAGCCCTCCAGCAGGCTCATCACCGCCTGCATCTTCGCGATCGCCTTCCACTGCTGGCCGACGCCAACCGTCAGGGTCCGGATCAGCTCGACGCGGCTGGGGCGGCGCCCATCGCCGAGCCTGCCGACGAGCACCTCCTTGAGCAGCCCCTCGAGATAGGCCTGCAACCATGGGTGGGCTCGGAACTCCCAGGCATGGGTCATCTCGTGCATGGCGAGCCAGCGACGGAGTTCGTCGATCGGCAGCTTGTCCTTGACGGCCCAGGCCTGGACGTTGGGTTCAACCAGGATCAGCGATGAGGTTTCCACCGGCTCTCTCCCGAGCAGAGCGGGGTCGTACTGTCCCAGGACCCGTCGGGCGAGAAGCCCGAGCATCATCCCCAGATAGCGGGTGAGGCCCCTCTGGCCGAAGCTCAAGATCATCGACCCGGGAATGAGCTGCTGCAGCCCCTCGAGCGGCTCGAACATCTGCCGGAAGATCCGAATGTTGAAGCGCACCCACTGGCGGCGGCCGACGGCCGTCAGTCCGGGGTAGAGCCGACTGCCGGGTTGCGCGGCACCTGCCCCGAGAGCCTCCGCCAGGAGTGGTTCAAGCTCGGCCGCGATCTGCTGGTAGATCTGGTCTCGACTCAGGTCCGCCGGCAGGTCTTGCGGCTCACCGCAGCGGGCCAGGGCGATCTCCTCCACCCGTCCCCAGTCGATCAGGCGGGCCGGCTGCTCGCGCGGCCGAACCAGCTCGCGGAGCACGACGGCACCGACGCCGATCGCGACTCCCCAGGCCATCGCCCGGCCGACGCGCCGGGGGGAGGGAGCGGACTCAGGGATACTCATGGGGGCAGGCCGGCCGAGGCGGCGCACCTCATTCTACCGACGACGGCCCCCACCCCGACCCTCCCCCGCACGTGGGGAGGGAGATCTCCTCGGGCTGGCGCTCGAGCCTGCCGATTGCTAGCACTCGCCGCTTAGGAGTGCTAAAATGCGGGTACCTAACCGGCAGGAATACTGGCTGTCTGCTCACTCAACCAATAGCAGGAAGGAGGACGATCGATGGCGAAGCAACTCGCATACGATGCCGACGCCCGCTCGGCGCTGAAGCGCGGCGTCGACAAGGTCGCCGACGCGGTTCGAATTACCATCGGCCCCAAAGGCCGCAATGTCGTACTCGACAAGAAATTCGGCTCTCCGACGATCACCAATGACGGGGTGACGATTGCGAAGGAGATCGAGCTGGAGGATCCCTTCGAGAACATGGGAGCGCAGCTCGTCAAGGAAGTCGCAAGCAAGACCAACGACATCGCCGGTGACGGCACCACCACTTCGGTCGTGCTGGCTGCGGCAATCATCGGCGAGGGCCTGCGCAATGTGACCGCCGGCGCCAACCCGATGCTGTTGAAGATCGGTATCCAGAAGGCCGTCGACGAAGTCGTCAAGGCCATCAAGGAGCAGTCGGTCCAGATCTCCGACCGCGAGAAGATCGCCCAGGTCGCCACCATCTCGTCCGGCGATCCGAAGATCGGCGAGATGGTCGCCAACGCCATGGAGAAGGTCGGCAAGGATGGGGTCATCACCGTCGAAGAGTCCCGCGGCATCGAGGACGAGTTGAAGCTCGTCGACGGGATGCAGTTCGACAAGGGCTACATCTCTCCCTACATGGTGACCGATGCCACCCGGATGGAGGCGGTCCTCGAGGATCCCTACATCCTGATCACCGACAAGAAGATCTCGGCCGTCGCCGACCTGCTGCCGGTGCTCGAAAAGGTCGTCCAGAGCGGCAAGCCGCTGCTGATCATCGCCGAGGACGTCGAGGGCGAGGCGCAGGCCACCCTGATCGTGAACAAACTGCGCGGCACCTTCACGGCCGTCGCGGTCAAGGCGCCAGGCTTCGGTGACCGCCGCAAGGCCATGCTGGAGGACATCGCGATCCTGACCGGCGGCCAGGTGATCTCCGAGGAGCTGGGGCTCAAGCTCGACTCGGTACAGCTCAATCAGCTGGGCCGGGCCCGTCGCGTCTCCATCACCAAAGACGACACCACGATCATCGAAGGTGCGGGCAAGCCCGACACGATCAAGGGCCGCATCAACCAGATCAAGGCCGAGATCGAAAAGACGACCTCGGACTGGGACAAGGAGAAGCTCCAGGAGCGGCTGGCCAAGCTGGCTGGCGGCGTTGCCGTCATCAAGGTCGGCGCCGCGACCGAGACCGAGCTCAAGGAGAAGAAGCACCGGATGGAGGACGCCGTGTCGGCCACGCGCGCCGCGGTCGAGGAGGGCATCGTGCCCGGCGGTGGCGCTGTCCTGGTGCACGCCCAGAAGTCGCTCGACACGCTGAAGCTCACCGGCGACGAGGCGACCGGCGTTGCGCTGGTCCGTCGCGCGCTGGAGGAGCCGCTGCGTCAGATCGTCAACAACGCCGGCTGGGAAGGCTCGGTTGTGGTCGAGAAGGTCAGGGGCCTGCCGAAGGGCCAGGGCTTCGACGCCAACAAGGGCGAGTACACCGACATGGTCAAGGCCGGCATCGTCGACCCGACCAAGGTCACCCGTTCGGCGCTGCAGAACGCGGCCAGCATTGCCGCGATGCTGCTGACGACCGAAGCGCTCGTCTCGGACATCCCGGAGAAGAAGCCGGCCGCGCCGGCGCCCTCGATGCCCGATTACTAAGCCACAAGGCTGAAGGAAGAGCCGCCCCAGGTGGGGCGGCTTTTTCTTGTGTCCGACGACTTGACAGCCAGCTGTCGCAAGGCAGTTGCAGCATGGCCGAAGCATGGCCGACGACAACCGGCTCAGGCGGACCTACCGGTACCGGATTTATCCCACGGTCCGCTTGCGGCTCGCCCTCGAAGCCCAGCTTGGCTTCGCATGCCAGCTCTACAACGCGGCACTGGAGCAACGGCGGGACGCGTGGCGCAGTCGGCACCGGTCGGTCACTCTCGCCGAGCAGTTTCGAGACCTGACGGCGGTTCGCGCGGCCGGAATGGGGCCGGCGAACATGAACTGCTCGGCGATGCGGGACCCACTTCGTCGACTCGATCGGGCCTATGCCGCCTTCTTTCGGCGGGTCAAAGCGGGGGTGAAGCCCGGGTATCCGCGCTTTCGCTCTGTCCGCCGCTATGACAGTCTGACCTGGGATTCGGGCTGGGACGTTCGGGACGGCCGCCTCGCTTTGCAGGGCATCGGCCAGGTCAAGGTGAAGTGGCATCGCCTGCTCCCCACATCGGCGGTCGTCCGCACGGTCACGGTGCGACGGGTGGCGCGACGCTGGTACACGTGCTTTTCACTGGAGGTCGCCCGATCGCCGCAGGTTGCAGAGCCCGGACGGCCCGTCGTGGGACTCGATCTCGGCATCCAGCATTTTGCGACCCTTTCCACCGGGGAGCAGATTCGCGGCCCGCGCGCGTACCGCGCGGCGAAGCGGCAGCTGCGGGTCGCCCAGCGGCGGGTGTGCCGTCGCCAGAAGGGCTCGCACCGGCGACAAAAGGCGGGACTCCGACTCGCCCGCCACCACGAGCAGATTCGCAACCTCCGGCGTGACCATGCCCACAAACTGACCCGGCGTCTGGTCTCCGACTTCGGCCTGATCGCGGTCGAGGACCTGAACGTCGGCGGCCTAGCCCGTGGACCCTTGGCCAAAGACGTGACTGATCAAGGCTGGTCGGCGTTTCTCACGATGCTCGGGTACAAAGCGGCAGAAGCTGGTACTCGGCTGATCAGGGTGCCGCCCCGCGGAACCTCGCAGATCTGCTCAGGCTGCGGCGCTGTGGTTCCGAAGCCGCTCTCAGAGCGGACTCATCGGTGTCCCGCGTGTGGACTTGTCATCGACCGCGATACGAACGCGGCGCGCAACATTCTTCGGCTCGGCTTGAGCCGTCAGGCGTGAACGTGGCCCATGGGGGCGTGCGTTGCCTGAGAAGGCGTCCTTGGTGCGTCAAGTACGTCATTGCCCTCTTTTATTTGTGCCGGCCAGTTGCTGCCGAGCGGGAGCCGATAGCATGGCGGCATGAAGCCGAGCGGCATCGTGACGCTGCTGACCGACTTCGGGCTGGACGATGCCTACGTTGGCGCGATGAAGGGGGCCATCCTGGCCGTGCACCCAAAGACGTCATTGGTCGACATCACGCACGGTGTGCGGCCGTTCGCCGTCCTGCAAGGCGCGTTTCTCCTCGACAGTGCCTGGCGAAGCTTTCCGCCCGGAACGGTCCACGTCGCCGTGGTGGACCCGGGCGTGGGCTCGGATCGAAAGGCGATCGCGTTCAAGGCCGCCGACCATAGCTTCGTCGGGCCGGATAACGGGCTCTTCACCTTCCTCAACGAACCGATCACCGAGTCGGTGGAGCTGGCCACGCCACCGGAAGCCGCACCGACCTTTCATGGTCGCGATGTCTTCGGCCCGGTGGCCGCGCGGCTGGCGGGGGGCGCGGCGCTCGGCGAGGTCGGCCGGCCTCGCCGCGAGGAACCGGTGCGACTGCCGGACGCCTGGGCGTCGAAGGTCGGTGAGGCCTGGCGGGCGCAAGCCCTGCATTGCGACCATTTCGGCAACGTCATCAGTAACCTGCCGATCCGCGCGCTGGCGCGGATCAAGGCGGCCAATGGAATGCCCGTTCGGACCGTGGAAACGTACGAGGACGCCAAACCGAACGAACTGGTGGCGCTGGTCGGCAGCAGCGGCCGGATCGAGTTCGCGTTGCGCGAGGGATCGGCGGCCGCGCGCCTGCACGCGGCACCGGGCGAAACCCTGCTCGTCACGTGACCTGGCCGGCGGTGTCGTGGCGCCGGGTCCCAACCGTGTCCTCGGTCGCACTGCGTCAGGCCGATGCCGAGGCCCGTTCGCGGTTCGGGATCGAGCCGTTGCAGCTCATGGAGGTTGCCGGCTGGCAGGTCGCTCGGTTCGTGGACGCCTTCCTGCACGGCATCCGCGGCCGGCACATCACGGTCGTGGCCGGCTCAGGCAACAACGGTGGCGACGCGCTGGCGGCCGCACGCTTCCTGCATCAGCGTGGCGCGATCGTGACGGCGTCGATCGTTCCATCGCGCGACGCCAGCAGCCTGGTGGCCCATCACGCGACCACCGTGCGGCGGATGGGTATCCCGGTGCGCGATGCGCCCGAGGGCATCGAGCCTACCACCGACGTGGTCGTCGATGGGTTGCTGGGTACCGGAATCCGCCCGCCGCTACGAGACCCGGCTCCTCGGATCATCGAGGCGATGAATGCCACCGGGAAGCCGATCGTGGCGATCGACGTGCCCTCGGGCATGGATGCCGATACCGGGTTGGGGGCGGAGACGGCCGTCCGGGCGGCGGCCACGCTCACGCTGGCCGCACCGAAAACGGGACTCGCCGGCGCGCGGAACGCCGGTCGGGTGTTCGTCGCCGACCTGGGCATGCCCGCCGCCCTGTTTGGCCCTGAACGGGAGGCGCTCGCCGCCCTGTATGCGCTCGGCGACCTAGTGGAGCTCCTCGATCCTGAGTTGCGTTCGGCTCCTGACGTCACTGCGAGTTGACGAATTCGGGCCGCCTGACTAGACTGCTGGCATCCGCTCTACGTCCCAGTAATGGATCAAGTACACGTTGAAGCCCCGGTCTTAACCGCTCGGGCGGCGTCCGTGGAACGCGAGTTCTATCTGGACTTCCCCCTCGTTCTGAACTATGTTGCCCGGCTGCTCGATGACATCGACGGCGCTGCGGCGATCACGTGCGCCGCGTTTCGCCAGGTTGGCGACGGCCTGCGCCACCGTTCGAGTGCCGACGGGCTTCGGCGAGCCGAGGTGTTTCGCGCGGCTACCGAGCTGAGCCGTTTGGCCCTGCGACCCAAGCGCTGGTTTCGGCGGCAGCGTGCGGCCCAGGTGACGCTGGAAGGCTTTCCTCAGCCGGAAGCGCGCCGAGCGTTGCGCCGCGACACCGTGCAGCGGGCACTAACCGCCCTTCCTTTCGAGGCGCGGGCGATGGTGCTGCTGCGCGACTTCGTCAAGCTCTCGTACGACGAGCTCGCCGAGGTGGTCGACGTGGCGCCGCGCAAGCTTGTCCACGCGCTCGACCGGAGCCGTGCCGAGTTCGGGGAGATCTATGACTACATCAAGTTTTGAGCGCAACCGATGCACCCGGATCTCGCCGAGTGCCGTGCTCGACGATCGGCTCGACGGGAAGGATCTCGAATGGGCACGCGACCATCTGCGCCGCTGCGAGGCCTGCCGCGAGCGGGTCGAGGATTTCCGCGAGATGTTGCTGCGCGTCGGCCGTCTACCCAGCGCGAGCGTCGGCTCCGAAGCAATGGACCAGGCCTTCGCGCTCTCGATCCCGGACCGGCTGCGCAGTCAGGCCGCCACGCGCTCGTTCGAGATCGCGCCGGCCCATGCGACAGCGGCTCCCGACGTGCCGCAACCCGCATTCCCCGAGGTCAGCGCCGTCCCCGACCTGTTGACCGAACTGGAGCGGGAGATCTTCCGCGACGAGCCGGTCCAGGACCACCCGACGCCGCTAGGCCCGACAGCGGAACCGATCTACCCGACGATGGCGGCGTCGCCCGAGGAGATCGAGCCGGTGAAACCGGCGGAGGCCGTCGAGCCCGTCGCTTCCCTCGAGCCGGAGCCCATGGCGGAGCCCGCCGGAGGCGAGTCGATGGAGCCCCCCGTCCCCGAGGTGCTCCGCGGGTCGTTGCGCGAGGTCCACGTCGATTCCCACCGGCCGGTCCCCGATTGGGCTCGCGAACCGGATCCGGTCCAGGTCGAGCCGGCGGCCGCGCCGGAGGATTGGGAGCGCGAACCAGAGCCGGCCCCCGAGCATTCGAAAGTACCGGTCGCCAGCAACGTCGTCTTCGACCAGGACCCAGCCCTTCGCTTTGATCGAGAGAGCGAGCCGGCGACTGCCGCGCCGCCCCGCAAGCCGGACACGGCGATGCGGATCGCGGTCGGCCTTGGAGCGGCGGCCTGCGTCCTCCTCGCCGCCGTCTTGTACGAGGGCGGCTGGCTGACGGGTAGCCACAAGGTCAGCTCGACCGCCGCAACCGCGGCGGTGTCCATCCACCCCTCCCCGACGACGCGGGCGTCCGTCTCGCCGAGCGCCAGTCCGTCCGCCACCGCGGTCACCGCCCCGGTGCTCTTCACGCTCGGAAATGGGGTCAGCGGCGGCACCATGTACCGCATCCGGCCGGGTACGGCGGTGGCGGGCTATACCCGGCTGGTTTTCGATATCCACGGCGGAGGCTTACCGACGATGGTCGTGACGCGACCCGATGACTCGCACGTCGCCATCACCTTCAAAGGCACGAACGTCGCCGGCGCGCCGGTGAATGGCATCCACAGCTACCAGGTGGCCGGGGTCGAGCCCGGGGTGCAGCAGGGACCGGATGGCGCGATCACGATCGACCTGGCACGACCGGCGCGGGTGACCGCCTTCACGCTGGCGGCGACCGGCTCGTATGCGTGGCGGCTCGTCGTCGACCTGCACACGACGTAACCGCGCGAAAGCGATTCCGTCTAGTTGAGTGAGGTCTTTATTTTGGCCACGGTGGCGGCGTGGGCGACCATCTGTTTGAGCAGCACGATCTCCTTGCGCAGCATACGCAGCTCGAGCATCAGCCGGCCATCGGTCCGCGGCTCCGCGAGCAACGATTGCTTCTCCGGTACCTGCAGGTTCAACGCCGCGGCGATCAAGTAGGAGAGCAACTCCGGTTCCATGGGCGGCTCGGCTTCATCCGGCTGCTGACCCACCAGCTCACGCAACAAGTTCGAGTACTGGCGGAAGGTGATCGCGGTCGTCTCGGTCAGCCGGGCCGTGGCATCCAGGTCGTCGCCAGCCTCGGGGATGAGCCGGATCTGGCCGCGCAGGTAAGCGCGATCGTCCGCCGTCCGCACGATCTCAAAACGAGAGGCGCCCATCACCAGCAAGTTCATCCGGCCGTCATCCAGCCGATCGATGCGCACGATCTTCGCCAGGGTGCCGACGTCATACGGCGTCGACGGCCCGGTTTCCATCCCCTCCCGGATGGCGACGACGCCGAAGCTGTGCCCTTCTTCGAGGCAATCAGCCATCATCCGCCGATAGCGCGGCTCGAAGACGTGCAGCGGCAGCGCCATGTGCGGGAAGAGCACGACGTTCAAGGGAAACAGTGGTAGCCACTGGGTGGGCACGAATTTCAGTATATGGAGCCGATCTCGCTCATCTACCCCGCCGCGGTCGCTGCTTGCTGCTGGCGCTGGGCCGATGGGCTTCGCCGGCCGATGATGGCGGTGGTCAGCAGGGCGCCGAACAGCAACACCGCGATCGCGACCGCGAGGGAGGGCCGCATGGCGTTGATGAAGGCCTGGGCAAACACATCGTGCGCCAGCTGCTGGACCCGGGCCGCTTCACCGGCCGGGATGCCGGCCGGTAGCGGCACACCTGACTGGCCGCGTCCAACTTCCAGCACGCCTCCAGCGGCTTTCGCAAACCCCTGCACGAAGGGCAACCGAAACGCCGGAGGCAGGCTGCCCGCCTGGGCCTGTGCCTGGCTGACCAGCTCGTTGGCGAGCCGCGTTTGCAAGATGGCGCCAACGACCGCGCTGCCGAAGGCACCACCCAGTTGACGGGTGGTGTTGAGCAAGCCCGATGCGGCACCCGCGAGCCGCGGATTGACCCGTTGCATGGTGACGGTCGTCATCGGCGCGAAGGTGCAGCCGAGACCGATGCCGGCCAGGATCAGCGGCAGCGTGAAGGTTGACTCTCCGCTGTTGAGCGACGCGACCCACACCACCAAGCCCATTCCCGCGGCAAAGCAGGTGAGGCCGAACATCAGGATGTATTTGCCGCCGACACGATCGGTGGCCCGACCCGACAGCGGAGCAACCAGCATCGACGTCAGTGGCATGGGGGCCAGCGTCAGCCCGGCCTTGAGCGCGCTGAAGCCGAGCACCGACTGCAGGAAGATGGTCAGGGGAAGGAAGAGGCCCATCATGCCGAAGGAGACGATTGCCGCCAGGCCGTTGCCGACGGTGAAGTTGCGGTCGCTGAACAGCGAGAACGGGACCAGCGGTTGCTGCTGAGCGCGATCCCAGAGCACGAAGAGCATCAGGAGAACGGCGCCCGCGACGAAAAGGCTCGGGATGCTGAATAGACCCCAGTGGCCACCCGCGGCATCGAACGAGGCGACGTCCGTGAAGGTGCCCCAGTGATAACGCTGCCCTTCGATCAGCCCGAAGACGATGGCAAACAGCGAGCCGCTGGCGAGCAGGACACCGACCGGATCCAAACTCTGCTCGCGGCCCAGACGGATTCCGGGAAGCAGCCAGATCCCGAGGATGAAGGCAACGATCCCGACCGGCACGTTGACCCAGAAGACGGCCTGCCAGCTGAAGTTCGTGACCAGGAACCCGCCCAGGGTTGGCCCGGTTACCGAGGCGACTCCGGCGACCGCGCCCCAGATGCCAAACGCCGCGCCACGCTTGTCCGCCGGAAAGATGTTGGTCAGAATGCTGAGCGTTTGCGGTGTCAGGATGGCGCCGCCAACCCCCTGGATCACGCGGGCAAGGATCAGCTGGCCGGGGCTTTGCGCCAGGCTGCAGCCGATCGAGGCCGCTGTGAAGACGGCGAGTCCGATGAGGAAGAGACGCTTCGCACCGAACATGTCGCCCAGCCGGCCGGCCGTGATCAGCAGCACGGCGTAGACGAGGATGTAGGCGTTCAGCACCCAGAGGATCTGGTCGAGTCCGGCGTGCAGGCCGTCGATGATGCTCGGGATCGCGACGTTCACGATCGTCAGATCGAGCAGGATCATGAAGAAGCCAAGGCAAAGCACGAGGAGGATGACCCACGGGCTCCGCTTGGTCTGTACCGCCGCCTGCATCTGGGTGAAGTCTAGAGAAGCGGTCGCTGCATCGCCACTTGCAACGGGCTTAGCAGGCGGCCGCGATAAAGCGAGACGCGCGATGGGCCATGGCCATGATCGTGATCATGGGGTTGACGCCCGACGCACTGGGGAAGGCGCTGCCGTCGGCGACGAACAGGCCCTTGGCCAGGTGCGCCTGGTGATCGGGACCGACGACGGAGGTTGCCGGGTCATTGCCCATCCGACAGGAGCCCATCTGGTGGAAGCTGAAGTAGCCCATCTGGCCCGGGCCGTAGCCGGCGCGGTCGACCTCGTTCATGAACGCTTCGATGCCGCCACGCTGGCCCGGCTTGTACGCGACATACGCGCTCTGACCCGTAAAGATCTCCCGCGCTCCGCCGGCTTCCATGATCTGGACGGCCGCCTGGATGCCGCGCCGAATGTCCGCCAGGTCGTCCTTCCCCATTCGATAATCGACCCGGGCGGATCCGTCTTTCGCCGTCACGCGCCCACCGCCGTGGTCACGAACCAGCGGCGCGAGCACGGACATGTTGGGCAGCAACCGCATCAGACGGCGGTACTGGGTCGGATCTCGCCAGGGAATCGCGTGCGCCAGGATCGCCGGATGCATCGGACCCGACTCGAGCTTTACGCCGTGGTACCGACCATCGAGGTTGATCCACTCGTCCGAGTAGACCGCTTGCAGACTGCCCTCCCACGGTCGAAGCGTCTCGTCGAACACGCCGAGTACCGCGATACCGGGATGCAGGCGGAGCCAACGCCCGACCGCCGGCGATCGCAGGCCGGAGCGCTGCAGCAGGGCAGGCGTCCCGATCGCACCCGCGGCCGCGACCACGGCGCGGCTGCGAACGATCAAGGTCCAGGCCGGCATCTCGGGCTGGCGCACTGTCGCGCGCACACCGACGGCCCGCCCGTCTTCGATCAGCACTTGATCGACCTTGCAATTGACGACGATGCGGGCCCTCCGCCGGTAGGCGTCGAGCAGGTAGGTCTTGAGCGTCGATTGCTTGGCGCCACTCTGGCAGCCATAGCCACAGAAACCGCAGTTGGCATCCTGCGTGCACCCCTGGACATTGCGCGGCATATACGCGGCGTGCCAGCCAAGTCGCCGCATGCCGCGTTCCAACACACGCTCGCGCGCGCTGACCCGGTTGTGCGCGGCGTTGACCCCGAGGCGCTCGTAAACGGCATCCATCGAGGCCGTGTACTCGTCGGTCGCAAACGCGGTGAGCCCATACTGATTCGCCCACTCCTCTCGCAACCAGTCAGGACTGCGAAAGCTCGTCGTGTAATTGACGACGGTGCCGCCGCCAAGGCAGCCGCCGGCGATCAGCGCAATCGCCGCGTCCGAGGTGGCGGCGAACCCACCCTGGTAGTAGAGCTTGCGCATCATGTCGAGTTCGAGCTGGTTGAAGTCGGCCTCGTTGTAATAGCCGCCCTCCTCCAACACGATCACGTCCTTCCCGGCTGCCGACAGCTCGGCCGCCACCACGCCACCTCCGGCGCCGGATCCGATCACGACCGCATCACAGCTGAGTGTCGTATCGCCGTCGAGCGTGGTCGTGCGAATGCTCTTGGGCGTTGCGGGCGGGGCCGAGACCGGCCCCGGGTAGCCGATCTCCGGCCAAACCGGATTGGTACCGTCGTCTTCCGTGTCGCCCAGGAAGGCCAGCAGGGAGAGGCGCTTGAAGACCTGAAAGAGCTGCCGGCGAAAGGCCAGCCGGCTGATCGACCAGGCCGACATGACGCTAACGCGCTGCTCTCGCGACCAGTGATGAAAGGGCACCGGGCGCCCGGTCAGGAGGAAGGTGCCAGACCGGCGGCCGAGGACGCCGACGATGAAGCGAAGCCGGCGCCGGTCGGATTCGGAGGGAAGGCGGCGGAAGGTCTCGTCCATCGAGGCCGCGACCCGGATTGGGGAACCCGGATGACCCATCCCCCCGATGAAGGTGTCGGCCATGGCGACGAGCACGGGCGACTGGCTGTCGCGGGCGGTGGTCGTCGGCGGCGCCTTGACGGCGGTGGACATCCTGTTACCCCCCAGGCGAACTGATCAGTCCTTCCATCATAAGCAGGCACGGGCGCGATGCAAAGGGCCACAATGAAAAGCCATGTGCTACACGAATGACGCCCGACCGCCGCTACCGCCGATCATGGGAGGCTCAACTGACGAAGGCGACCTGGTGCTGACCGGGTCCGACGGCAATCGTTTCAGGGCCTACGCGGCCCGAGCGGCGACGCCAAGTGGCGCCGGCGTCGTGGTCATCCCCGACCCGCGTGGTGTGCACCCCTTCTACAAGGACCTGGTGCGGCGGTTCGCCCAGGCCGGTGTCGACGCGGTAGTCATTGACTATCTCGACCGAACCGCCGGCATGGCGGAGCGGCCGGACAACTTCGACCTTCGCGCCGCGATCGGCCAGACGAAACCCGACTGGATCGCGGCGGACGTCGCCGCCGGTATCGCCTATCTGCGCTCACCCGCCGGTGGCGCGGCCGAGTCGGTGTTCACCGTTGGCTTTTGTTTTGGCGGCGCCCAATCATGGCGACAGTCCGCAGTGCAACCCGGGCTCAACGGCTCGATCGGCTTCTACGGGATCCCGTCCCGTGTCCGCGATGTCATCCCCCAGATGCAGGCCCCACTGCTGCTCCTGCTGGCCGGCAACGACCAGGCCACGACGCAGGAGGATTTCGCCCAATTCGACCGAGAGCTCACGCAAGCCGGCGTTCCTCACCAGATGATGGTCTACGCGGGCGCGCCGCATTCGTTCTTCGACCGGAGCTTCGAACAGCACAAGGACGCGTCGGCCGATGCCTGGCGCCAGATGCTGGCCTTCATCAAGGAGCACACACGGCAACCAGCCCGAAAGTAGACGTCGGCCGCGCCGGCGTCTGGCTGGGCGTGATGGCGTTCTTGCCGGCGCCCGAGCTGCGACGCGCCGTGGCCGAGATCGAAGAGATGGGTTTCGGCGCCATCTGGGTCGGCGAATTCCTGGCTCGCGAGGTCTTTGCGGCCTGTGCCATCATCCTCGCGGCCACCAGCCGGATCACGGTTGCGACAGGCATCGCCCAGATTTGGGCCCGAGACGCGATCGCCATGATGAATGGCGCCCGGGCGCTGGCGGAAGCCTGGCCGAATCGATTCGTGCTAACCATCGGCGTTAGCCATGCCGCGCTCGTGAATGAGCGCGGCCACCACTATGAACGGCCCCTGACGACGATGCGGGCGTATCTCGACCAGATGGAGAAGGCCCCGTACCGAGCACCTGCGCCAAATCCGCCCGTACCCATCATGCTCGGCGCCCTGGGACCGAAGATGCTGCAGCTCGCTCGCGAGCGCACCGCCGGTGCGCATCCGTATTTCGTTCCGGTGGAGCACACGGTCGAGGCACGCGGAATCCTTGGGCCCGACCGGTTACTGGCTCCCGAGCAGGCCGTCGTCTTCGCCAAAACGCGCGAGACGGCCCGACCGACCGGCGACATCTATATGCGTACCTACCTGGCGCTTCCCAACTACCGCAACAACCTGGTTCGGTTGGGCTGGTCCGAAGACGACCTGAATCCGCCGGGCAGCGACCGGCTCTTCGACGCGATGGTCGTTTGGGGGGACGACGAGGAAATCGCCCGCAAGCTGCGCCGGCAGCACGACGCCGGCGCCGACCACGTCGCGGTCAGCGTGCTGCTGCCCAAGCCGGACCGCGCTCCGACTGCGGAACTTCGACGCCTCGCGCCGCTCCTTCTCTCCTGACGAGAGGCGTGCTAAACTCGGGGCCTCGAAATTCCATCGGGAGGTGAGGAACGCGTGGCTGTGATCCGTGTGTGTCGCGCCTGCGTGGCGTCCACCTCCCCGGGGCTGCGCTAGCCAAACCCGCGAGTAGCCTCCCCGGCGAAGGGCGCCGACGCCGTTTGCCGTTACCCACAGCAGGGAGGTTCCTGGATTGAATTCAGACGACCGCGCCGAGCTGGAAGAGCTCGGCTGGAACGAACGATTCGCGTCGGCATTCGATGCCCTCGTTGACGAGGGCGTTGAGCCCGGGCGGCTCGCGGCCGACTATGGCACCAAATTTCTTGTGCAGCTCGCCGGGTCGGCGCCGCTGGCCACTCTGGGGAGCGCGCTCCGCGAGGCCCGCCTGGTCGCGGTCGGCGACTGGGTGGCCGTTCGAAACGCACCCGACGCCGAGATTCGCGCCGTGCTGCCGAGGCAGTCCGCGATCACCCGGGAGGCACCTGGCTCGGAGACGGCCGCGCAGGTCATCGCCGCGAATGTGGACCTGGTCTTCATCGCCACCTCCGCGGACACCGATTTCAACCTGCGCCGCATCGAGCGGCTGTTGACCGTCGCCTACCAGAGCGGGGCGGCGCCCGTGATCGTGCTGACGAAGGTCGATCTCAACAGCGCGGACCCGTTCGAGGCGGAGCTCGAAACGATCGCGGCCGGTGTGCCGGTGGTCGCCGTCAGCGGCCTGACCGGTGCGGGGATCGAAGCTGTCCGCCGCTATCTCTCCCGGGGAAAGACGGCGGTGCTGGTGGGATCGTCCGGCGTCGGCAAATCCACGCTGATCAATCGCCTGCTCGGCGAGGACGTGCTGCGCACCGCCGGTGTGCGCAAAAGCGGCCAGGGACGCCACACGACGAGTCATCGCCAACTGCTGAAGGTGCCCGGCGGTGGCCTCGTCATCGACACGCCCGGCTTGCGAGAGATCCAGCTCTGGGCCGGGGCGGAGGCGCTCGCCGAGGTCTTCCTCGATATCGAGGAGCTGGCACTCCGCTGCAAGTTCACCGATTGCCGGCACGAGACCGAACCGGACTGTGCCGTCGTCACGGCGCTGGAGGGCGGGACGCTTGACGCCAGTCGCTTTCGAAGTTACCGCAAGCTCCAGCGTGAGCTGCGCGCCATCGAGGTCAAAGCCGACGTCCGCTTACAGATCGAGGAGCGCCGGAAGTGGAAGCTGATCCACAAGACCGTCAAACAGCACATGCAGGTCAAGCGTCGGTGGGACTAGCTCTCTTTCGCTTGGGCCGCTCCAGCTGACCGGAGCGGTCGGGACCCGCGTAACCCGCCCAGGGGTCGTAGTCGACTTCGAGCGCCTCCTGCAGCGGCCGCTCGGACTCGGGGACGTTGCGCAAGTTGATCCGGATCCGGGTCCAGGTCGTGTTCCGCCCCCGCATCGAGTCCACCATGATGTCCGAGGGCGCGAGGTGGGACCAGACCTCGCCATGGCGAGCGCGCCAGCGCTGCAACCCGGCCCGCGCTTCGGCCTCCGACGCGGCGCGGGCAATCTCGATCAAGGGCATGGTGGTGCGGCGGCGGCCCGTGGGACCCACCGTCTTGCCGGGTGCGGGAGGCGGGACCTCGCCTTTTGCCGCCGGCCGGCCCTCGCGCCGCCTTCTCGACAGCTGGACGCGCGCGGGCTCGCCCTCCTGCTTCGCGAAATGCGGGGGCCAGGGCGCATCGCCAAAGCCGGCCGCTTGGTGCTGCGCGGACAGTTCGAGTAATGGCTCGAGTGACCCGACCGATTCGTCGATGCCTTTTGAGGGATCGCCAATCCGGGCAAAGCGCTCCGGTACGGTATCGATCGTGAAGGCCTCCAGCTCAGCGGTGGGTAGCTCGTCCCAGGTCAGGGGCGTCGAGACGCGCGCGTCGGGTGTTGGACGAACCGAATACGCCGAGGCGATGGTCCGATCCTTGGCGTTCTGGTTGTAGTCGAGGAACACGCCATGCCGTTCTTCCTTCCACCAACGACTGGTCGCGATCTCGGGTGCGCGGCGCTCGACCTCGCGCGCCAGCGCCACGGCCGCGCGCCGGACCTCGGGAAAGGTCCAGCGCGGCTCGATCCGGCAATAGATGTGGATGCCGCGCGACCCTGAGGTCTTGGGCCAGCCGACAAGCCCGAAATCCTTGAGCACGTCGCGCGTCACCATTGCCACGTCGCGAATTTGCGCCCACGAGACGCCGGGAACCGGATCCAGGTCCACCCTCAGCTCGTCCGGATGATCCAGGTCGCCGGCACGGACGGGGTGCGGATTGAGGTCGATGCAACCGAGGTTGATGATCCAGGCCAACTGTGCGGCGTCGCGCACGACGATCTCTTCTGCGGTGCGGCCTGAGGGAAACGAGAGTTCCACGGTCTCGATCCACTCGGGACGCGACGTGGGAGCCCTTTTCTGAAAGAACGCCTCGCCTTCGGCCCCGTTGACGAATCGCTTGAGCGCCATCGGCCGACCGCCAACCCCGCGCAGCGCCCCTTCCGCAACTGCCATGTAGTAGCGAACCAGGTCGAGCTTCGTGTGGCCGGTCTTCGGGAAGAAGACCTTGTCCGGATTGCTGATCGTGACCTGTCGCCCGGCGACCTCGAGGACCTCTTCCTTCGGCGCTGGCATAACGGTCAGCCTACACAGGCTGCCGCCGCGGGAGCACGCCGCCGGCGTCACCACGCCGCCAAAGCCAGATAAACGGAATCAGTCCGATCAACGACACGACGACATAGCCCACAATACCGTTGATCGAGTCGAACGCGCCATGGAGCGCGGACACCAGCAGGTAGGTTCCCAGGATCGCCCAGGTGAGGCGCAGGCCGCCGCGGCGGGCGGCCGCAAAGATCACCCCGCCAAGAATCGCGGACCACATCCCATGGCCAAATGGCGCCAGCACACCGCGGACCAGTTCGGTGAAGATCACCGAGTTCAGGGAGAGGATCAGCTGATTTCCCTGGACGACGAAGAGCGAGGCGAGTGCGTAGCCGCTGCTCTCGAGTGCAGCGAAACCAAAGCCAACGGTCGCCCCTAGGACCATGCCGTCACGGATATGAAACCGGGCGATGCCGAGGGCGACCACCACGAGAAACACGCCCTTGACGAACTCCTCGATCAAGCCGACCTCGAACGCACCGATGAGGCCAATGTTGACCAGCCAGTATTCGAGCAACGACGCGCCCAGCACCCCCATGACGCCTCCGATGAGGAAGGCGGTGACGATCCGTCGAGGCGAAAGTGCCGGACTCGGGTCGTGATCCAGGTACCAGACAACCGCGGTGATGGGCACCAGGAAGCTGCCGAGGAGAACGATCGTTGGAAGCAAGATGATGTTGTGGGTCACCCGCCCGACGGCGACCGTGGCGCCCCAGAGCAGCAGCCCGACGATAAAGACCGCCCACCACGGTGGTGCCCAGCGTTCAGCCGATTCTTCCGCCCTGATCTCCATCCCTCTCCTTCACTCAGCCGGCCCGGGTGACGCCTCCAGCCAGCGCGCCTCGCCGACGTTAACCACAACATGGGCCATCGGGCCGCTGCGGCCTGCCCCGTGCCAGTGCTCTTCGCGTGACCCGGTGGCGATAGCGTCGCCAACCCGGATCTGCTGGGCGGCGGCACCTCGGGCCTGCACCCAGCCTTCCCCCTCGATGACGTAGAGGAGCTGGCCACCCTCGTGCGAGTGCCAGTGGTTGCGGACGCCAGGATCGAATCGCACAACGCTGGCCGATGTCGGAAGCGCTGGGCGCGGAGGCGACAGCAGGTCGCGTGCACCCGCAGCACCGGTGAAGTGGGCAGGATCCAACGGCTTCAGGTCACCGAGCATCTGGGCTCGCGGCACAATGTTCATGCTCCAACGCTAACCCGATTGCCTACCGGCATGCGCCGGTCGGCATCCGGCAAGATTCTGCGCCGCCTAGCCGCCGGCCATCGCCCCGATGATCAGAAATGGCTCACTGCCGGTAGCCACCGCCTCCGGCAGGGGGCGATCTGGCGGGTCGAGCGACAGGTCCTGCTCGCAGGCGAAGAACCGCACCAGCGCCCGCCGCTCGTGCGTCGTCTGATCGCGGATCGTCCCCCGAAGCACGGGGTAGCGGGTCTCGAGGGCATCAAGGACGGATTGCGGCGTCGGTTTTCCCTGAACCTCGAGCTCCACCTCGCCCTTAACCTGGGCGAGATTCCGCAGATGCGGTGGGAGGACGACCCGGATCATGCCAGGGTCTGGACCTCGACCGAAAGCACCGCGGGAAGGTCCCGCACGATGGGGTTCCAGCTGTCTCCGGCGTCCGCCGATGCATACACCTGCCCGCCGGTCGTCCCGAAGTAGATCCCGGGCGAATCCAGCGAGTCGACCGCCATTGCATCGCGCAAGATGTTGACGTAGCAATTGCTCTGTGGCAGGCCGTTCGTCAGCGGTTCCCACTCGTTGCCACCGGTCCGGCTGCGGTAGACGCGCAGCTTGCCGTCCGGCGGAATGTGCTCGGAGTCGCTTTTGATCGGGACGACGTAGATCGTCTCGGGCTCGTGCGGGTGGACCTCGATCGGGAATCCGAAGTCCGAAGGGAGGTTCCCACTGACTTCGCGCCACGAATCGCCCGCGTCGTCGGTGCGCATGACATCCCAGTGTTTCTGCATGAAGAGAACGTCGGGGCGGGATGGGTTCATCGCGATGCGATGCACGCAATGACCGACCTCGGCGTTCGGGTCGGGGATGCCTTCCGACCTCAGCCCGTGGTTGATCGGCCGCCAGCTCTTGCCGGCATCGTCACTACGGAACGCGCCGGCCGCCGAGATCGCCACGAACATCCGATCTCGATGCTTGGGATCGAGGATGATCGTGTGGAGACACATTCCGCCGGCGCCTGGCGCCCAGTTGGGCGCGGTGCTGTGCTGACGCAGGGCCGGAAGCTCGTGCCAGCTCTCGCCACCGTCGGTGGAACGGAAGAGAGCCGCGTCTTCGGCGCCCGCATAGACGGTGTCCGGATCGGTCAGGGATGGCTCGAGGTGCCAGATTCGCTTGAATTCGAAGGGACGCGACGATCCGTCATACCACTTATGCGTGCCGGGCTCGCCATCATAGGCGAACTTGCCCTCCATCGCCTGCCATGTCTTGCCGCCGTCGTTGGAGCGCTGGATCACCTGCCCGAACCAGCCCGTATTCTGCGAGGCGTACAGCCGGTTCGGGTCGGCCGGCGACCCTTTGACGTGGTAGACCTCCCATCCAGTGAAGTGCGGACCGCTGATGTCCCACTGTTTGCGTTTCGCGTCCGACGTCATGACAAACGCACCTTTGTGAGTACCGACCAGTACGCGTACTCCGCTCATCCCTCACTCCTTCCTGCTGAAAACCATGCCATCCGGCAGCCTCAACGGTTGGTGCCGACGCCCACGATAACTTACCCGACCGGCCGTTTCGTCGGTCGGCTCGAGCCGAAAGCCGGACTACCGGCTGGCGGCGCCCTTTTCGAGGGCCTTGGCGACGGCGGCGAAGTTACGGGCGATGCTGCGCAACTGCGCCCGGCTGACGGAGCCGGCCTTTACGCCTTTCTCAAGTGTGTCATTGATCGCCTTCAACCGGCCGGCGATCTGTTGCATCTCCGGATGGGCTCGCGCTCTGGCCCTTTGATTGGGGCTTGGCTTGGACCGAGCCAGGGCATTGAGGAGCGCGGACATCCTCCGCATCTCCTTCGCGGCGCTGCCCGCAGCGTCGCCCTCCCGCCGCTTCATCAAGGGCACGTGAACAATCTAGCACTCTCCGTGGAGTACTGTCATCCTCATCATGGGGCTCCCTGAGGGCACCCTCACCTTCATGCTCACCGATCTGGTGGGCTCCACCCGGGCCTGGGAATCCGCCCCGGCGGCAATGCGCGAAGCGATGGCCCGGCACGACCGCATCGTCGAGGGATGCCTGAAGCGACACCGCGGCATCGAGGTGCCCAGCGGGCGGGCCGGCGATAGCATCCTTGCCGTGTTTGTCAGCGCCGCAGACGCAGCCGCCTGCGCCATCGCCTTGCAGCGTGACTTCGCAGCGGAGCGCTGGCCGGCAGGCGTGCCCCTCGAAGTCCGAGTGGCGCTGCACAGTGGGGAAGCTGAACTACGGGAAGGCCAGTATCACGGTCAGGCCCTCAACCGGTGTGCCCGACTCCTGGCGACCTGTCACGGTGGCCAGGTCCTGCTCACGACGGCGACCGAACAACTGCTGGTGGACGAGTTGCCCGTCAGGGCAGAGCTCCGAGATCTCGGATTGCATCGCTTGAAGGACCTGATGCGGCCAGAACACGTTTTCCAGCTTGTCGATGTCGACCATCCCAGAGAGTTCCCACCAATCCGCTCGCAGCAGCGGCAGGTCACGAACCTGCCGATTCAGTTGACGGCATTCATCGGCCGCGAGGGCGAGCTGCGGCAACTCCGCGAAATCCACGGGCGCGCGCGCTCCCTCACCCTGACCGGACCGGGTGGGTCGGGTAAGACCAGGCTGGCGCTGGAGCTCGCGACCGAGCTCGTGCCGGAACACGCCGACGGCGTCTGGTTCATCGAGCTGGGACCGGTTTCAGGCCCGAACCTTGTCCCTCAGGCGGTGGCCGACACCTTGCGGCTGAAGGAGCAGGCCAGCCGGCGGCTGGCAGACACGCTCGTCGATCACCTGCGAGAACGAACGTCGCTCCTCGTCCTCGACAACTGCGAGCACGTCGTTGACACCGTCGCAGAGCTGACCACGGAACTGCTCAGAGAATGTCAGGGACTCAAGGTTCTGGCAACGAGTCGCGAACCTCTCAAGGTGCCTGGTGAGGTGACCTGGCGAGTGCCGCCGCTGGGACGCGAGGAAGCGATACGCCTCTTCGCCGATCGCGCCATGGCCCACGAGGCGCAATTTCGGATCACCGATGAGAACATCGACCTGGTGGTCCGGATCTGTGAGCGCGTCGATCGGATCCCGCTGGCGATCGAGCTGGCTGCCGCCAGAGTCCCGGTGATGGCGCTCGACGAGATTCTGAGCCGACTCGAGAATCGCTTCGGGCTTCTGATTGCGGCGAGCCGCGCAACCGTTAGCCGACAGCAAACCCTGAGGGCGACCCTGGACTGGAGCCATGATCTTCTTGGCGATCCCGAAAAGGTCCTGTTCCGACGGGTCTCGATCTTTGCCGGCCGCTTCTCACTCGGAGCTGCCGAGGCGGTCTGCAGCGACGACAGCCTCCGGGAGAGCACCGTGCTCGATCTCCTGGCGCGCCTGGTCGATAAGTCGATGGTCACGCTCGATGCCGGGCGATATCGCTGCCTGGAAACGATTCGGAGCTACGGCCGCGAGCGGCTTGGGGAGGCGGGAGAGCTGGACGGGTTGCAGCGACGCCTGGGCGCGTATCTGATTGGCCTGGCCGAGTCTCGCGAAGCGGGCCGCCTGGCCGACTGGCTGGATCGTCTCGACGCTGTCTACGACGACATCCGCGCCACGCTCACGTGGAGTCTGGAGACCGAGCCGGAACTCGGCATGCGGCTGGCGGTCGCGTTGTATGTGTTCTGGCAGCTGCGAGGTCACGCGTCGGAGCCTCGCCAGTTTGCCGAGGCGATCCTGGCCCGCACGCGGTCGGACTTTCGCCTCCGCCCCGCTGCCCTGCACCTGGCCGGAGCCTTTGCCTACCTCCAGGGCGACTTCGCGGCGGCCCGCCCGCGAATCGACGAAGCCATGATGGAGGCCCGAACCGCCGGCGACTGGCCGACCGTCCTGCTGGCGCTGGAGCGGTCGGGGCTGATGGCTGCGGCCGCAGGCGACCTGGCCGCCTCTCAGGCAGCGCTCGACGAAGCGCTGGAGCTTGCCCGGGAGCTCAAGGACCAGGCGAGCGAGGCTTCAATCCTTCACCAGTTGGGTTTGCGGGCCAGCCAGAAGCCAGACCTGCCCGCCGCCCGGTCGCTTCTCGAAAACAGCCTCGAGTTACGCCGGACCCTGGAGCGAAGTGATGAGGCCTCCATGTCGCTCACCTTTCTCGCCGCAGTCGCGCTGCTTCAATCCGACGCGGAGACCGCGCGGCGATGCATCGTTGAGAGCCTGGAAATCGGGCGGGCGCTTCGGGACCGCCGAGCAGCCTGGTCGCTCGACGTGCTCGCCTGCCTAACGGCGCTCGAAGGCGACTCGGAGCGAGCGCTGCAATTGGCCGGAGCCGGGTCGGCCATGCACGAGGCCAGCGGCAACACGCCGCCGGCGCCCTGGGAGGCCTTCGTCTCGCCTCATGTCCGGCTGGCCCGCAGCGCCCTTGATCCCGAGGACGCCGGAACGGCATGGGAAGCGGGACGGAGGATGGGCTTCGATGAGGCCCTCGAGTTCGCTATGGGTGGGGTCAACACTCCATTGGAAATTGGCGCGAAGCGGCGCAGGTGAGAATCGGCAACGAACCAACTCGATCGCCATGCGGGTGGTAGACGTGCCGGCTCGAGAACGATCAGCGGCGGGTGACCCACGACGGTTCGGGTTTTTCGAGCCATTCGGTAATGAATTGGGGGGCGTTGTGGATCGCGGTCAGCTGGAGGCGGTCGCTGCCGGAATTGACGAACCGATGTGGCGTCCCTGACGGCGCAACCGCGATATCACCAGCCCCGGCA